>NZ_CP098242.1:991500-1322000 GCF_027118995.1 Oxalobacter vibrioformis | reverse complement strand
ACTGCCGTTCCATTAGAAATCACCGCTACCAGATTGCCTTTTGTCGTGTACTGATAGGCTGTGGCAGGATCTTTATGAATTTCCTCACAGGCAGAAGCTACGCCCGGGGTATAGGCCAGTGCAAGGTCATTCTGGTTATTGACCTGTTTGGATGGTTCCACACTGATTTTTCCAGGAACGGGATTCTGGTGAAAAGTCAGCGCACTTTGCCTGAGCTGTTCTTTTTTCTGTTCTTGTGAATTCATATTTATGCCTCTAGAGAAAATACATCGTGATTCCAATCAAGACAAAGATTCTATCAGATGCCTGATTAAAAAAATTTAATTTCATTTTGAATTAAAATGACTTCCCGTTTTTATTAATAATATTCTTTATATAAGAATAAGATTAATAAAGGTATGTCAATTCTGTGGAAAAGTAATAAATAGTTCTTAAAATCAAAAAGTTATAGTATTCTTAACCCCAAGAAGAACTTTGTAATAAAGTTGGATAAAAACCAGTCAATTCAAAATACTGCTTTTATACCCAGATAATTAACTGTTTATTAACAAAATTATCCACAGATCGTTAATATTATTACTTTGATAACATTAACAAATATATAATATTAAGATAAAATCTCTGATTAATTTCTTTCTTTTAATATGATAGTGTCTGAAATATTTTTTATATTTTACGTTCATATTATTTTCACGATAAAGATAAAGTTGGAATGTTTCACGTGAAACATTATTAAATTATGGTTTTTCCTGAGCAGTTTGATGTAATTGTTGTTGGTGGTGGGCATGCTGGTACAGAAGCAGCACTGGTTGCGGCTCGTATGGGTAAACAAACTCTGTTGGTTACGCATAGTTTTGAAACGTTGGGTCAGTTATCCTGTAACCCCTCTATTGGGGGTATTGGAAAAGGGCACTTGGTCCGAGAAGTAGATGCAATGGGTGGTGTTATGGCACTGGCTTCTGATGAAGCTGGGATTCAGTTCAGGATTTTGAATTCTTCCAAGGGGCCAGCTGTTAGGGCAACGCGTGCACAAATTGATCGGAATCTTTATCGCCAATCAATCCGTTATCGATTGGAAAATCAAAAAAATCTGCTTTTATTCCAACAGCAGGTGGATGATCTTATTGTCGAGGGAGATCGGGTTGTTGGGGTGGCGACGGAAGGCAGTGTACGTTTTAAGGGGAAGGTGGTTATTTTAACGGTGGGTACCTTTCTGGATGGAATGATATTTATTGGATTACATTCACACCCAGGTGGCAGAGCAGGTGATGCACCTGCTGTTGCACTGGCACACCGTTTGCGGGATATGGCCTTGCCTCAGGGTAGATTAAAAACCGGAACGCCACCGCGTATTGATGGAAAAACGATTAATTTTGATGTGATGGATCGACAGGATGGTGATCTTGATCCTATTCCTGTATTTTCTTTTAGGGGTGATTCGGATATGCATCCTGCCCAGATGCCCTGCTGGATTACCCATACAAACACGGAAACACATGATATTATCCGGGCTGGTCTGGATAGAAGTCCAATGTTTACCGGCATGATAGAGGGAATTGGTCCGCGGTATTGTCCTTCCATTGAAGATAAAATCCATCGGTTTTCTGATAGAAATTCCCATCAGATTTTTTTGGAGCCGGAAGGTTTACATACGCATGAATATTATCCCAATGGGATTTCAACCAGTTTGCCTTTTGATATGCAGATAGATCTTGTGCGTACCATGAAAGGGATGGAAAACGCGCATATCCTCAGACCAGGATATGCTATTGAATATGATTATTTTGATCCGCGCAGTCTGAAGGCTTCTTTGGAAACAAAACAAATCAAGGGACTTTATTTTGCCGGCCAGATTAATGGCACAACGGGTTACGAGGAAGCTGCCGCCCAGGGATTGCTGGCGGGAATTAATGCCTGTCGTTTTATTGATGATCTTGAGGCATGGGTGCCAAAACGAAATGAAGCCTATATGGGTGTCATGGTGGATGACTTGGTGACGCAAGGAGTACAGGAACCTTATCGTATGTTTACCAGCAGGGCTGAATATCGTTTGAGCCTGCGGGAAGATAATGCGGATATTCGCCTGACAGAAACAGCGTACCGGATGGGTTGCATCAGCCAGGAACACTGGGAAATGTTTGAAAGGAAAAGGGAAAAAATAGCCCGAGAAATAGAACGGATGAAATCAACCTGGGTACATCCTCATATGATCGATCAGCATGAGGCATCACGGGTTATCGGCAAGACAATTGAAAGAGAATATACCTTGGCGGATCTATTGCGGCGTCCGGATGTCAATTATGAAAATTTGATGAGCCTGACTTCCAGGGAAGGGAAAAACTGGGCACCGGATGATGATCTTGAAAAAGCGGTAAGAGAACAGATTGAAATCCAGATAAAGTATGCGGGTTATATAGAAAGACAGCTGAAGGAAGTTCGCCGGCAGCAGTATTATGAAAATCTTCGGTTCCCGGATGATATGCAATATGCAGAGGTTTCTGCGCTTTCCATGGAGGTACGGCAAAAACTGGATGTGCAGCGTCCTGAAACACTGGGGCAGGCTTCGCGCATTTCGGGCGTGACGCCGGCAGCAATTTCTTTGCTGTTGGTATATCTGAAAAAACGCGGGTTGGTTGATTTTGCGGAGGCGGAAGCATGAGTATGGCGAAAGCGTTGACTGCAGGAACGCCGTTTTACCGTTCTGATCAGCTGGAGGAAATGCTGGTAGAAGGGAGCCGGGAAATCGGGATTGACCTGGATGAGTCCATGATCACTCAATTGCTGGCATACCTCACCCTGCTTTCGCGATGGAATACAGTGTACAACCTGACTGCGATCCGTTCTCCGGAGGCCATGATTACACATCATCTTCTGGATTCCCTGGCGGTTGTGCCGGCCTTGAAAGAAGGCAGGCATATTCTCGATGTGGGGGCTGGTGCCGGGTTGCCGGGTATCGTACTGGCTATTCTTTATCCGGAAACCGCCATTTCGCTGATTGATGCCGTGCAGAAGAAAACGGCGTTCCTGTCCCAGGTGAAGGCGGAGCTGCGCCTCAAAAACGTGACCGTACATACCGGCCGTGTTGAGAAACTGCGGATACCCGAAAAATTTGATGTGATCATTTCGCGCGCATTTTCTGACTTATCCCAGTTTGTGGAATTATCCGGGCACCTTCTGGCGGATGCCGGGAAGTTTTATGCCATGAAGGGGACATTGCCTGAAAAGGAAATGGCGGCGCTTCCTGCTGGATTGAAAGTACAGGCTGTTGTACCATTGAAAGTTCCATTCCTTGATGCAGAGCGGCACCTGATTGTCATGGAAGAAGAGCCTGCCTGACTGATTTTCGACTGTTCCCGCGACATGCAGGGACACTGTTTTGAACCCGTTATTACTCGCTGGACGACAAACCCATGGCTCGAATTTTCTGTATAGCGAATCAAAAAGGTGGTGTTGGCAAAACCACGACAACCGTGAATCTCGCCGCCGGACTTGCCCGTCTTGAGCAGCGTGTCCTTTTAATTGATCTGGATCCTCAGGGAAATGCCACGATGGGTTCCGGTATCCAGAAGGCGGATCTGGATAATTCGGTTTACCAGGTTTTATTGGGGTTGTCAGATGTATCCGGCGCAAGGCAGCTCTCAGAGAGCGGGGGGTTTGACGTATTGCCTTCAAACCGGGATCTGGCTGGTGCAGAGGTGGAACTGGTCGACATGGACCAGAGGGAACACCGGCTGAAAGAAGCGCTGCAACAGGTCAATGATCAGTATGATTTTATTCTGATTGACTGCCCGCCAGCGCTTTCCATGCTGACGATTAACGGCCTGTGCGCGGCAGACGGGGTCATCATTCCCATGCAGTGTGAATATTATGCACTGGAAGGATTGTCTGACCTGGTCAATACCATCAAGCATGTGCACGCCAATCTCAACCGGGACCTGCAGATTATCGGGTTGTTGCGGGTCATGTTTGACAAGCGGGCAACCCTCTCACAGCATGTGTCCGCCCAACTGGAACACCATTTTGGCGACAAGGTATTCAAAACAGTTATTCCACGCAATGTCCGGCTGGCCGAGGCGCCTTCATATGGCATGCCCGGTATTGCGTTTGACCCTTCCTCAAGGGGAGCCCAGGCGTATATTGATTTCGGCAATGAGATGCTGACCTGGTTGGATCGCCGATAATCATCGGGCACAAAATAATACGGTTTTTCAGGATAAAGACAAGATGACGAAAAAGAAAAAAGGGTTGGGAAGAGGACTGGAGGTATTGCTTGGATCGGTCCCTGATTTTTCTCCGGACAAGGGTGACCTTTCGAGCGTGCCGGTTGCCATGCTGCAGGCAGGCAAATACCAGCCGCGTTCGCGTATGGATGAAGGGGCATTGAATGAGCTGGCCCAGTCCATTCGGGAGCAGGGCGTCATGCAGCCGATTCTGGTCAGGCGGGTCGGCCAGAAAGAGGGTGCTGACCGTTATGAGATTATTGCCGGTGAAAGGCGTTATCGGGCGGCACAACTGGCAGGACTGGATCATATCCCGGCGCTGGTCAAGGATGTGGATGACCAGACGGCTGCCGCCATGGCGCTCATTGAAAACATGCAGCGCGAGGACCTCAATCCGCTGGAAGAGGCACAGGGTATTCACCGCCTGATAACGGATTTCGGGTTTACACATGAACAGGCGGCCAATGCGGTTGGCCGTTCCCGCAGTGCCGTATCAAATCTGCTGCGTTTGATGAATCTGGCCAGGCCGGTTCAAACCATGCTGATGGCCGGTGATATCGATATGGGACATGCAAGGGCGCTGCTGGCTGCAGATGGTGCTGCCCAGATTACTCTGGCTACCCAGGTTGTTGCGAAAAGGCTGTCTGTCAGGGAAACAGAAAAACTGGTTGCACGCGAATTATCGGACAAATCAGCCATCGACAGGAAAAAGGAAAAGGTAAAATCCGCCGATATCACGCGGCTCGAAGAAGAACTGTCGGACATGCTGGCCACCAGGGTGTCTTTTCGGGTCAATGCCAAAGGACGCGGCCAGATGCTGATTGATTTTGCTGATCTGGATGTGCTGGATGGTGTGATACAGCGATTGCGTCCGTTGGCATGACAGGGTTTTTGATCAGATCACAAGCGGGTCGACAGTAAGCGCCCGGATGTCCGGCAGGTTGCGCCAGTAACCTTCAATATCCATTCCAAACCCGATGACAAACCGGTTGGGCAGTGTCATGCCGACATGATCTGGGGTGACCGGCTTTTTCGCGTTAAGTTGTTTATCGCCAAAAACCGCCAGGATCACCTTGGCAGCTCCCATTTCCAGCAGGCGTTTCTGGACATGCGCCAGTGTTTCGCCTTCATCCAGAATATCATCCAGAACAACGATGATGCGGTTCATGACATTCTGGCGGGGAATGACTTTCCATATCACCTCGCTGCCATGCTCTTCACTGCCATAACGGGATACATGAATAAAGTCGAATTCCAGGGGAAAGTTCAGCTTGGGGAGCAATTGCCCCGAAAAAATAACGGCACCACCCATGACGCTAAGAAACAAGGGAAATGAATCTGTTTCAACATGATTGAAACGTTCATTGAGCTCGGTGGCGACCTTGTTGACCGCAGCCTGTACTTCTTCAGGGGAGCAAACCTGTTCGGTTTTTTGCAGGATTTTTTTGGCGCGTTCGTTATGAGAATCCATTGCTTTTGCTCATGAAAATTGATAAACGCTGATCAAAACAGGATAAAAGCGCCGCTTCCCGGCATTTCCTGCCATATCAGTTATAGAATTATGCAGGATTTACAATTTAAAACAAGTTTAAATACCCAACACCTGTTATGGGGACAAAGACTGTTATCCAGGTAGCGTCTGGAAGGAAAAACCACAGGGAGGTATAAAGAGAATGGAAGTCAATCCGGTATCAACGGCCATGATAGCCAGTCGAATCAGCCGGTTACGCCAGGCCATGAAAAAAGCGGGTATCGCGGCTTATATCGTGCTTTCTTCTGATCCGCACCTGTCCGAATATCTGCCGTTACACTGGCAGAGTCGGCAGTGGTTGTCGGGGTTTGATGGTTCTGCAGGCTCTCTGGTTGTAACGGACGACTTTGCGGGATTATGGACAGACAGCCGGTACTGGGTTCAGGCCGAAAAGCAGCTCTCGGGGACGGGTATTGTCCTGATGAGGATGCCGGGCAGCAATCCTCTGGCCTACGCTGAGTGGCTGTCCGCTCATCTGGATGATGGCATGACGGTTGCTCTGGACGGGCGTCTTGTCAGTCTTGCCACCGCAAGGCAACTGAAGGAAAAGCTGCTTTCATCAACGTTGCAGCTCAGGATGGACTGTGATCTGATTGATGGCCTCTGGCAGGAACGCCCTGTTTTGCCTTCGTTTCCGGTATATGAGCATATGGCCGGTATGGTTGCGTTGAGCCGTGTGGAGAAGCTGCAGCTTTTGCGCGACAGTCTTTCTGCGGCAGGGGCGACGTCGCATGTTATTTCGACACTGGATGATATTGCCTGGCTTTTGAATCTGCGCGGCGCTGATATCGCATTCAATCCGCTTTTTATTTCCCATCTGCTGGTCGGTACGGATCAGGCGACACTCTTTATTGACAGGTTGAAAGTCCCTCTAAAATTGCAGCAGCAGATGGCCTCAGACGGGATTGTCATACAGCCGTATGACAGTGTGGTGGCGGCACTCGCTGCCTTACCGGCAGAAACCGTATTACTGGTTGATCCCCGTCGGATAACCATCGGCATGTTTTCCGCCATTAACAGCAACATACGGATAGTGGAATCCATCAATCCCTCGGTATTGCTGAAATCACGCAAGGCGCAAAGCGAAGTGGCACATATCCGACAGACCATGGAGCAGGATGGTGCCGCCCTGTGTGAATTTTTTGTCTGGTTTGAAGATGCCATGGAGAAGGGAGAAACGATAACAGAACTGACCGTTGCTGAAAAAATCGAGGCATACAGGAAAGCGCGTCCCGGTTTTGTCAGCCTGAGTTTTGATACGATTGCGGGTTTCAATGAGAATGGCGCATTGCCGCATTATCGTGCGACACCGGATGACTTTGCCGTAATTGACCGCCCGGGCCTGCTGCTGATTGATTCCGGGGGACAGTATCCGGGCGGCACAACCGATATCACGCGCGTTGTGCCGGTTGGAAAGCCATCACCCGAACAGAAACAGGACTATACCCTCGTGCTCAAGGGACTGATTGCCCTGTCATCCATCTGCTTTCCACGTGCTATCCGCGCCGCCATGCTGGATGCGGTTGCCCGGGCACCGTTGTGGCAGCATGGGCTGGATTATGGTCATGGCACCGGGCACGGCATCGGTTATTTCCTGAATGTGCATGAGGGACCGCAATCCATTTCCTATCATGCCATGCCGGATGTCCATACCGCCATGGAGGAGGGGATGATCACCTCCATTGAGCCGGGTGTTTATCGTCCCGGACAGTGGGGCATCCGCCTGGAGAATCTGGTTGTCAATCGCAAGGCAGAGACAACGGCATTCGGGGAATATCTGAACTTTGAAACCCTGACCTTATGCCCCTTTGATGCGAGATGTATTGAGGTATCCCTGTTGACTCATGCCGAGATTGCCTGGCTCAACCGCTATCACATTGACGTTCGGCAGCGATTGTTGCCGTTGTTGTCCGATGCGGCAAAAGCGTGGTTGTTATCCCGAACCCAGCCGCTGGCAGCCCAGGGGCTGGCGGGATAAAAAAGCGGCTTTCCTTTTCATGGAAAGCCGCTTTTCTTGGGAAAACCCTTCTCAGATATGACCATCCACACCGGGAATGCTGGCAGAGGTGGAAATGGCATAGCCTTTGGTTTGTATCTGTTTTGCCGGCTGGATAATGGAATATTCATCCAGTGATTCCAGATCGATATTCAGGTCGACGCCTCTGGCATCCATTTCCCAGTCGATATTGGCCGCTTCTGCCGGGATAAGCCGGCCTTCCGGCACGATCAGGTAGGAAAAATTATTCTCCCGCTCTTCCCGGCGAAAAATATCTACTCTCATGTACGTTCTCCTGGTATGTTTTGAAACAAATGAATTCAGCATCTTGAACAGGCGGCCTGTGAGCGGTATCCATCTTTTTTATTTATACGACAGATAAGAAAAGAATACAATGCACCCAGATATCTGAAATCAGGTTAATGTTTGCCAAAAAGCAGGGATCGGATGAATCAGGGATGGGAGTAAAGATGCGCATGTCTTCACTGAAAAACCTTTTTGTCCCTTTTCTTCGTCATCGTCACCTGGGACGCCATTTTCAGCGCCTCATACTTTTTGAATCCCTGATGCATACAACAGTCAGCCGGAATATGCCGCCGGAGCAGGCGCAAATCCTCGTATCTATCGCAAGGCATACTCCAGAAACGGTTTTCGCACAGTTAAACAGTGATCCGGGCGGCTTGTCTGAAACGCAAGCTGAAGCGATGCGTGCGCAAAGCGGTTTCAATGAAATCGAACACGAAAAACCCTTGCCCTGGTGGGCGCATCTATGGCACTGCTACTGCAATCCTTTCAGTCTGTTGCTGACATTGCTGGCGGTCATTTCCTGTATCACTGGAGATCTGACGGCAACAGTGGTAATCAGCATAATGGTTGCCTTGGCGACCCTGCTGCGTTTTTGGCAGGAAGTCAAATCAAACAAGGCGGCAGATGAACTGAAGTCCATGGTAAGTAACACCACAAGCGTTATCAGAAAGCATGATGACGATAGCGGTGTCCTGACATCATCACGATACGAGATTCCTATCCGGTTACTCGTTCCTGGCGATATGATCCGGCTTTCTGCTGGCGATATGATTCCGGCAGATTGCCGTGTGCTGGCGGCAAGAGATCTTTTTGTTGCCCAGGCCGCGATGACCGGTGAATCCATGCCAGTGGAAAAGGCGGTTCAATTACATGATGCCAGCACCATGAATCCTCTGGAGCTGGACAATATCCTCTTCATGGGAACAAATATCGTATCCGGTTCTGCAACAGCTATCGTGATCCATACAGGAAACCGGACTTACTTCGGCGCACTTGCAAGCAGGGTTGTTGCAGAAGATCGTGCGCCGACATCTTTTCAGACGGGCGTCAACAGGGTCAGTTGGCTTTTGATCCGCTTTATGTTTGTCATGGCCCCGCTGGTACTCCTGATCAATGGTTTTACAAAGCATGACTGGCTGGATGCTTTCCTTTTTGCCCTGTCGATTGCGGTTGGCTTGACCCCGGAGATGTTGCCCATGATCGTGACGTCGACCCTGGCTAAGGGGGCGGTATTCCTGTCACGCAAAAAGGTGATTGTGAAGCGCCTGGGTGCAATTCAGAATTTTGGCGCCATGGATATTCTGTGTACGGATAAAACAGGCACATTGACACAGGACAAAATCTTTCTTTCTCATCATGTCGATGTGTGGGGAAAGATGTCAGATGAGGTTCTCGAACTGACTTATTTGAACAGCTACTACGAAACCGGACTGAAAAACCTGCTTGACGTGGCTGTGCTGGAGCAGAAGGTTAATGCGCAGGAAAATTTTTCAAAAGTAGATGAAATTCCTTTTGACTTTACACGGCGACGCATGTCAGTGGTGGTTGCGAAAGAGGCGGCACAGCATTTACTGATAACGAAAGGAGCGGTCGATGAGATTCTGGCGTGCTGTTCAACGCTGAAAGATCAGAATGGCATCACAGAACTGACACCGGAGCTGCTTTCCCGGGTTCGTGAGGTTACCGCTCATTTCAATGCTG
The DNA here is from genome assembly GCF_027118995.1 of Oxalobacter vibrioformis. Lineage (NCBI taxonomy): Bacteria > Pseudomonadati > Pseudomonadota > Betaproteobacteria > Burkholderiales > Oxalobacteraceae > Oxalobacter > Oxalobacter vibrioformis. The sequence goes on along the minus strand of NZ_CP098242.1, from coordinate 1,312,246 downwards.
ACGGATACCGTGTTGTGGCCGTCGCAGTAAAGACGTTTCCGGGCGAAAAAGAACAATACAGTATCGCAGATGAATCCGGCCTCACGTTAATGGGATATGTTGCTTTCCTTGATCCGCCCAAAGAAAGTACTGCCCCGGCCTTGCAGGCACTGGCTGCGCATGGCATTTCGGTCAAGGTTCTGACAGGTGACAATGAACTGGTGACAGAAAAAGTCTGTCGTGACGTCGGCCTGCCCATGCACGGTGTGCTGCTGGGGGGAGATATCGAAGGCATGGATGATGAAACCCTTGCCCGCGCTATTGAAAGCCAGAATATATTTGCACGGCTGACGCCCCTGCACAAGGAACGCATTGTCGCCATGTACAAACGGAACGGACATGTTGTCGGATTCATGGGCGATGGCATCAATGACGCCTCGGCGCTGCGTGCTGCGGATATTGGTATTTCTGTTGATACTGGTGTTGATATTGCCAAAGAGGCCGCCGATATCATTTTGCTGGAAAACAGCCTGATGGTGCTGGAAGAAGGGGTGCAGGAGGGGCGCCGCACGTTTGCGAACATGCTCAAATATATCAAGATGACCGCCAGTTCCAACTTCGGGAATGTTTTTTCTGTTCTGATTGCCAGTGCTTTTTTGCCCTTTCTTCCCATGCTGCCTTTGCAGCTTCTGGTACAGAATCTGCTTTATGATATTTCCCAGACGGCCATTCCGTTTGATAATGTCGATTCTGATTTGATACAGAAACCACAGAGATGGCAGCCTGCCGACATCGGGCGCTTCATGCTGTTTTTTGGCCCCATCAGTTCGATTTTCGATGTATTGACGTTTGCGATGATGTGGTTTGTTTTTGGTGCCGGCAGTCCGGAAAAACAGGCGCTTTTTCAATCAGGCTGGTTTGTTGTCGGTTTGCTGACCCAGACCCTGATTGTTCACATGATCCGTACGCCAAAGATCCCTTTTATACAGAGCCGGCCTGCATGGCCGTTGATGGCCGCGACCATCATTATCATGGGCACAGGTATTTTTCTTCCAATGGGGCCGCTGGCCGAGTATTTCAGGATGGAGGCGCTTCCGCCACTGTATTTTGCGCTTTTGCCCCTGATTCTTCTTGGTTACATGGTTTTGACGCAACTGATGAAAAAATGGTATCAGCATTACTGGGGATGGCAGTAAGCGTGGGCGGAACCCATCATGAAAAAAGGGCCACTAACAGCCCTTTTTTCATTCACTGGCGTATCAGATATCGATATTGCCTGCCATTAAGGCATGATTTTCAATAAAGGCGCGGCGGGGTTCGACATTGTCACCCATGAGGGTCGTGAAAATCTGGTCAGCGGCAATCGCATCCTCAATCCTGACTTTCAGCAGACGGCGGACTCCCGGATCCATGGTGGTTTCCCATAACTGATCCGGGTTCATCTCACCCAGCCCCTTGTATCGCTGCTTGGAAACACCGCGCTCCGCTTCATTTCTCAGCCATTGCATGGCCTGGTGGAAGTTCTGGATGGCGGCTTCGCGCATGCGGTCGCCGTCGCCACGCCGGATGGTGGCGCCAGCGCCGATCAACCCGCTAAATGTCTGTGAGGCTTTTGTCAGCGTGCGGTAGTCCGGGCTGCGAAGGAAGTCGCTATCAATTCTTGTCAGGCGGATATTGCCATGCTGCTTGCGCTGGATACATAGTGTGTATTCACCGGAAAGGTCATCCTGTTTGGCCTGGACCTGGATATCAGGATTATTGATGGCGTCGGTCAACTGGCGGGCAGAGTGTTCTGCCGCTTCTCTGGAGTCCAGGTTCAGCGTGGTGCCGGTCATGACCGCAGATAAGGCATCGGTATCAATGACCCGGGACATGCGCGTAATGACGCCATTGGCCAGGTTGTACTGCTTGACCATCTCTTCCAGTGATTCTCCGTTGATCGGCTCGGCGCCGGCGCGAGCAATCAGTGAGGCGCCCTGCAATGCGATCGACATCATATGCGTGGCTTCTTCCAGGTCGTCCTTGAGATAACGTTCATCCCGGCCAACCTTGACCTTGTACAGGGGGGGCTGTGCAATATAAATATGTCCTCGCTCAACGAGTTGCGGCATCTGCCGGTAAAAGAGCGTTAAAAGCAGGGTGCGGATATGCGCACCGTCCACATCGGCGTCGGTCATGATGATGATGCGGTGATAACGCAGTTTTTCAATGTCGAAATCTTCCGGTCCGATGCTGGTGCCAAGTGTGGCAATCAGCGTGGTGATCTGTTCAGAGGAAAGCATTTTCTCAAAACGGGATTTTTCCACATTCAGTACCTTGCCGCGCAGCGGCAAAATGGCCTGGAATTTCCGGTCACGTCCCTGTTTTGCCGAGCCGCCTGCCGAATCGCCCTCAACGATATAAAGTTCAGCCATTGCGGGGTCTTTTTCCTGGCAGTCAGCCAGCTTGGCAGACAGACCAAGACCATCCAGCACGCCTTTACGCCGGGTGAGTTCCCTTGCCTTTCTTGCGGCTTCACGTGCGCGGGCTGCCTCGACAATTTTGCTGCAGATGATTCTGGCATCACCCGGTCTTTCCTGGAGGTAGTCGGTCAGGGTCTTGGCAACGATTTCCTCTACCGGCCCGCGAACTTCGGATGAAACCAGCTTGTCCTTGGTTTGTGAGCTGAATTTGGGTTCGGGTACCTTGACCGAGAGAACACAGGTGAGTCCTTCTCTCATGTCATCGCCGGATACGTCGACCTTGGCTTTTTTTGCCAGTTCGTTTTCCTCAATGTAACGGTTGATCACCCGGGTCATGGCGGCGCGCAGGCCGGTCAGATGGCTGCCGCCGTCACGCTGGGGAATATTGTTGGTATAGCAAAGAACCTGCTCGTTATAACTGTCATTCCACTGCATGGAAATATCGACGGTAATAGCGGTATCATGGTCAGACATCCGTTCGCCGGTCGCCTGGAAGATATTCTGGTGCAGGACGCTTTTGCCCTGGTTAATGTATTCAACAAAGCCGCGGGTTCCGCCTTCGTAGGCAAACACCTCGGAGCGGCCGGTCCGTTCGTCGGTCAACTGGATGCGGACACCATTATTCAGAAATGACAGTTCGCGGATGCGGCGTGCCAGGGTGTCGTAGTGAAACTCAATGGCGGAAAAAATGGTGTCATCGGGCCAGAAGTGCACCTGGGTGCCGGTTCCCTGAGCGTCACCAATAACCGGAATGGGTGAGCATTCCACCCCGTCAATCGTTTCAACCACTGTATTTTGCGGAATGCCACGCGCAAATTCCATGTAATGTTTTTTGCCATCGCGCTGGATTGTCAACTGCAGGAGCGTGGAGAGGCCATTGACGCAGGAAACGCCCACGCCATGAAGGCCACCAGAGACTTTATAGGAGTTCTGGTCAAATTTGCCGCCTGCATGCAGCTCTGTCATGACAATTTCAGCCGCACTGCGTTTGGGAACATTCTTGTCATCGTGCTTGATGCCGGTCGGAATGCCGCGGCCATTGTCGACAACGGAAACCGAATTGTCTGAATGCAGGGTGACATGGATCTCTGAACAATAACCGGCCAGTGCCTCATCAATGGAATTATCCAGTACCTCAAATACCAGATGGTGAAGCCCGGTTCCATCGGAAGTGTCGCCGATGTACATGCCCGGACGCTTGCGAACGGCCTCAAGGCCTTCAAGAATCTGGATGGATTCCTCGCCGTATCCGTTATTATCCTGGTTATTGGTGTGTTGGTTTTCTGACATGGAACAGCCTTTTAAAAACACGGGCCCGGCCAGCGGGCCTCAATAAAACAGCGACGGATATGTGAGATGTGAAACACCGTATCCGTATCGGGTCAAGCGATCAGACGATCAGATGCGCATTGGCATGACGACATACCGGAAGTCAGGATTGTCCGGTATGGTAATCAGGGCGGATGAGTTGGCATCACCCAGCTCAACGATAATCTCGTCACTTTTCTGGTTACCCAGCACGTCCAGCAGATAGGTCACATTAAAACCGATATCCACACTGTCGCCGTTATAGTCAATTTCAAGTTCTTCAATCGCCTCTTCCTGATCGGTATTGGTTGAACTGATCTTGAGGCTGCCGGCGTTGACAATGCAGCGAATGCCCTTGAATTTGTCGCTGGTCATGATGGCTGCACGTTGCAGTGCACGTTGCAGTAACTCTCTTGGGATGGTGAAGCGGTTTTTGTAGCCCTTCGGGATGACACGAGTGTAATCGGGAAACTTGCCTTCAACCAGCTTGGAAATCAGTTCCAGGCCGCTGAAAGTAAACTTGACCTGGCTGCCGCTGATGTCGATACGTACCATATCGTCGGTGTCATCGAGCAGACGCTGTAACTCAAGGATGGTCTTGCGCGGCACGATGACTTCATTGCGCTCATATTCCTGGTCTGTCCCGATCTGGCAGTAAGCCAGGCGATGTCCGTCTGTTGCCACAGCGGAAAGGGTTTTTCCGTCAGCGATCAGCAGAAGGCCATTCAGGTAGTAGCGGATATCCTGCTGTGCCATGGAGAAGTAAACCATGCCCAAAAGCGCCTTGAGCGCTTTTTGAGGCAATTCGACGCTGGTTGTGTATTCCGAAGCCTCTGCTACCGTCGGAAAATCATCTGCTGACAGCGTCTGCAGCGAAAAACGGGACTTCCCGGACTGGACGGTCAGGCGTTTATCCACAAGCGTTAAGGATACGTCTGATGAATCAGGCAGTGCGCGCAGGATATCAACCAGTTTTCTTGCTGCCACTGTGGTTGCGGCTTTTTCGTCGCCGGCGCCGACATCGGCGCTGGTCATGATCTGGACTTCAGTGTCCGTTGAGAGAAAAGAAACCGCGCTACCCTCTTTTTTGATCAGAATATTGGCAAGGATGGGCAGGGTATGTCTGCGTTCCACAATGCCGCTGACCATTTGCAGGGGGCGAAGGAGATTGTCTCTGCCGGTTTTAACAAGTTGCATGTTTCGGTCCTTGAAAAATTGATATCTGGTTGAGTATGGGTTGTTTTATCCGTCAGCCTTTTAGCGTCTGCTCCAGGACATGCAGTTCACGGTTGCATTCCGGATTTTTTATCCTATCCTGTGCGATTTTTCTTACCGCATGTAATACCGTTGTATGATCACGCCCGCCAAAAAGCTCTCCGATTTCCGGCAGGCTTTTCTGGGTCAGTTCCTTTGTCAGATACATGGCGATCTGGCGGGGCCTGGCAATATTGGCCGGCCGCCGCTTGGAATACATGTCAGCCACCTTGATATGAAAGAAATCGGCAACCGTTTTCTGGATGTTTTCAACAGAAATCTGACGGTTCTGAACGGACAGCAGGTCTTTTAACGCTTCCTTGGTGAGGTCGATCGAAATATCCTGCCCATGGAAACGGGAGTATGCCAGTATCTTTCTCAGTGCGCCTTCCAGTTCGCGGACATTGGAACGCAGATGTTTGGCAACAAAAAAGGCAACATCGTCGGTCAGTTGTACCCCTTCCATTCCCGCTTTTTTCAGGAGGATCGCAACCCGCATTTCCAGTTCCGGCGGCTCGATTGCCACTGTCAGGCCGGAGTCAAAGCGGGATGTCAGGCGCGCTTCCAGCCCGGAAATTTCCTTGGGGTAGGTTTCACTGGTGATGATGATTTGCTTGCGGGCAGCAATCAACGCCTCAAAGGCATAAAAGAATTCTTCCTGGGTTCGCGGTTTGCCGACAAAAAACTGGATATCGTCAATCAGCAGCACGTCCAGAGAATGGTAATAGCGTTTTAGTTCATCAAACCCCTTGCGCTGATAGGCCGTCACGACATCGCGAACATACTGTTCGGCATGAATGTAGCGAATCCGTGCTCCCGGCATATCCTGCATGACCTGGTTGCCGATGGCATGGATAAGATGGGTTTTGCCCAATCCGACGCCGCCGAACAGATACAGGGGATTATAGGAACCCCCGGGGTTATTGGCGACCTGAATGGCTGCGGCCCGGGCAAGCTGGTTGGCCTTGCCGGTTACAAAACTGTCAAAGGTCATTTCCCGGTTGATGCCACTTTCATCCTTGGGTGCTTCTGCTACTTGCGGTAATGGTCGGATTCCCGAAGCAGACGGTCCTGTTGCTGTTGTGCCGGAAACCGGCTGGGGGGCTGATGGAGCCGGTTTGCCCGATTTGACCTCAATGGAAAATTTGACTTCAACAGGCTCATGCCAGTACAGGGAAGCCAGCGCGGCCAGCCGGTCTGAGAACTGGTTTTTTGCCCAGTCCAGCTTGAAACGGTTGGGCGCAGCAATGCGCAGGGTACCGTCTTCAAAGCCGAGCGGTGTTAACGGCTTTATCCACGCGCTGTACTGTTGCGGCGTCAGTTCCAGCTCCAGTTGGTTCAGACAGTTTTGCCAGAAGTTTTCCATGTCGGTGAATAAATCGTTAAATCCCTGTACAGCCCTGAAGGCGTCCTGTTGTTGAAATACGCCGTTCGTTGTGGTTTTTTTTGCAAAAAAAACCATATATTTGTCACTTTGGCAGGGACAAATAAAAGCGGATTTTTTGTGAATTGAAACTATGCTATTTTACTCTGAATCGGGAAAGTTATCCACAGGTTGACGAGGATTTTGAAGAGATTCTTTGCCAAAATGGGATAGAGTATTGACAGACAAGGGTAAACTACGGTCTAATCACGGGTTCTTTGCACGCAAAGTGATCCTTTTGTCATGGCTAATGCGGTCGTGTTGGCAGCCTGTATCAGTTTGACGAAGCAACAGAGTTACCCGTTTATTATTGCTGACTAGCGAGACCATCATGAAACGTACCTATCAACCTTCAGTTGTACGCCGCAAGCGTACCCACGGTTTCCGTGCCCGTATGGCAACGAGAAATGGCCGCGCTGTGCTGAATGCACGCCGCGCCAAAGGCCGCAAACGTCTGGCTGTATAAGTCTGACGGTGCCTATTGCTTGTCGTGTGAGCCAGAATTTTTCACGCGAAAGGCGCATCGTTAAAACGGATGATTTTTCATCCGTTTTTCGTTTGAGGCCAAAAAACAGGACCGGGCATTTCACGCTGTATGCCCGGGGCAACACGTTGCAACATGCCCGTTTGGGACTGGTGGTTGCAAAGCGTCTTGCCCAACGGGCGGTGACCCGGAATATGATAAAGCGGGTGTGTCGGGAAGTGTTCAGGAAAAAGGCGCTGGATTCCATGGATTATATTGTGCGTCTTTCTGCTTCAGTCGTTACCCGCCGTAATCCGGCAACAGGTGTGCAATTGAAGCGGCTGGTAAAAAAAGAGCTTGAGCAGTTATTTGCCGGGGAAACCCAAAACAGGGAAAGCTGATGAAGTCACCATTGCAATTGATCCTGCTTTTTTTTCTGCGCGCATATCAATTGTGCATCAGCCCCTTTTTAGGGCAAAATTGTCGTTTTTATCCAACATGCTCTCAATATGCCATGGAAGCGATTTCCACCCATGGCTGCATAAAAGGGCTGTTTCTGGCAATTTGCCGTTTGTGTAAATGCCATCCGTGGCACGCCGGTGGATGTGATCCGGTTCCACCAAAGAAAAACGAATCCGCTTCGTCCCACTGTAAACATCAGAGTTAAAGAGTTATGGATACCAAAAAACGCACAACCTTATGGCTTATTCTGGCAATAGCGCTGTTTATGCTATGGGATAACTGGCAGGTATACCAGGGCGGTACATCGCTTTTTTTCAGAGGGGGGGCAAAAGAGGCCCAGACGGCAAAAGACAAGGCCGGCCTGCCTGAAGTTCCCATCCAGACGGCGGCCATACCGGCAGCGGAAGAGCCGGAGCAAAACACGGCTGAAACCAAGCGGGTGGCGCCTGCCAAGCCGGCAGAAACCATTACGATTTCCACCGATGTGCTGGTTGCGAAGATCAGCACGCTCGGGGGCGTGATTGAAGAGCTTGAGCTTTTGCCCCATCGCGATAACGTTGATGCGGAAAAGCACATGAAGCTTTTCCAGAAAAATGAGCATCTGACCTATCTGGCGCAAACCGGCTTGAGCGGAGGAGCCTATCCCAATCACACCACGGTCTATTCTGTCAGACCCGGCAGCCGGACACTGGGTGACGCCAATGAAATCCAGTTGATCATGGATGCCGAACAGGGAGGCGTACGCCTGACCAAAACCTATACCTTTCATCGCAATGATTACACCATTGACATCAAACACGATGTGACCAACCTGGGCAAGGACCCCATCCATCCTTCAGTTTATCTCCAGTTGGTTCGCGATGACAGTAAGCCGGAAGGGCAGTCGCGCTGGATCAGCACATTTACCGGCCCTGCTGTCTATTCAGCGGAAGACAAATTCCAGAAGCTGGACTTTGACAAGATTGCCGATGGCAAGGCCGAGTTTGCCACTAAAGTTGATAATGGCTGGATCGGCATGGTCCAGCATTACTTTGTCTCTGCCATCATTCCCAAGGAAGAGGCGGCGCGGGAAAATTTTGCCCGGAAAATCGATGACCATCTTTTTGCTTTTGGCTCTCTTGTGCCGGTCGGAACCGTTGAGCCGCACAAAACGGTGACCAGCGAGTCGCGTCTTTATGCCGGGCCGCAGGAGTCTGCCGTGCTGGAAAAAACGGCGCCGGGCCTGGAACTGGTCAAGGATTATGGCTGGCTGACCATTATTGCCAAGCCGATTTTCTGGCTGATGGTGCAGATCCACAAGGAAGTGGGTAACTGGGGCTGGACGATTATTCTGCTGACGGTCCTCATCAAGGTCGCCTTTGTCCCGCTTTCTGCTGCGAGTTATCGCAGCATGGCACGGATGAAGCAGCATATGCCCAAGATCATGGAGTTAAAGGATCGCTACAAGGATGACAAGCCGCGCCAGAACCAGGTCCTGATGGATTATTACAAGACGGAGAAAATCAATCCGGTTGGCGGCTGCCTGCCGGTCGTTATCCAGATTCCGGTATTCATTTCGCTTTACTGGGTGCTTTTAGCCAGTATTGAGATCCGGAATGCTCCCTGGCTTGGCTGGATTACCGATCTGGCAGCGCCGGACCCATTTTATATCCTGCCGGTCCTGATGGCGGTTTCGATGTTCATCCAGCAAAAGATGAGCCCGCCGCCGCCGGACCCGATGCAGGCCAAACTGATGATGACGATGCCCATCATCTTTTCCATTACCTTCTTTTTCTTCCCGTCCGGGCTGGTGCTGTACTGGGTGGTCAACAACATTTTATCCATCCTGCAGCAATGGTGGGTGACCAAGCGCTACATGGCCGGGAAAATAAAGGAAAAACCGAAAGCAAAAGGTAAATCCTGAGTCAGCGCAAGAAAAGGCCCGTGTTCACATGGGCCTTTTTTACATGAAAAAAGGATGGACACATGATCTGGATATTTGATCTGGACAATACATTGCACGACGCATCGCATGCGGTTTTTCCGGCCATTACCGCCAATATGAATGCCTTCATCGCCAACCACGCGGGAAAACCGGGGGAACCGGTTTCCACTGAAGCAGCCAATGCTCTCCGTCTTTTGTACTGGAAACGCTATGGCGCAACCATTTTAGGCATGATCCGCCATCATGGCGTGAAACCGGAAGCCTTTCTGGATGCCTCGCATGATCTGGGCGATCTTTCCCTGATGATCCGGGCAGAGCGCGGTCTAAAACGCCTGATGCGGCGCCTTCCGGGCAAAAAAATCCTGCTGACCAACGCAGCTTATGGCTATTCCCGAGATGTCCTCAGGCATCTCGGCTTACACCGTCATTTTGCCCGGCATGTTTCCATTGAATCGATGCAGGTCCATGGCCAGTTGTTGCCGAAGCCCTCCAAAAAGCTGTTTCGCAAGCTACTCGTTTCAGAAAGGATCCGTCCGTCACAATGTGTGCTCGTTGAAGACAGTGACGCCGTGTTAAAGGCCGGAAGGGCTGTCGGGATGCGAACGGCGCTGGTTACCCGGTATACCGGCCGTGACCGGTCTTTTGGCCATGCATCCCCCCGGAAAAAAAGAACAGGGCAGCAAAACCGTCCCGCTTTTGTGGATGTGAAAGTCCCATCCATCCGGCAATTGCCCCGTTACCTCAAAAAATTCAGATAACCCTGTCCATCCCACTATTGAGAGAATGTCATATGTCATCAGGCAAACCAGGTGAACGCAAACTGCAGATACTTCAGGCACTGGCACAAATGCTCGAACAGCCTCGCGGCGAAAAAATCACAACCGCGGCGCTGGCTCGCCATCTGTCGCTTTCCGAAGCGGCCCTTTACCGGCATTTTGCGAGCAAGGCACAGATGTTTGAAGGCTTGATCGAATTTATCGAAGCAACGGTTTTCGGGTTGATCAACCAGATCACGGCACAGGAAGAAAGCGGTTTTTCGCAGGTACAGGCCATGATCAGGATGCTGTTGAATTTTGCTGAACGCAATCCGGGCATGACGCGGGTACTCACGGGGGATGCGCTGGCCAACGAAGATGAGCGTCTGCAGCTCAGGATGAATCAGTTTTATGACCGGGTGGAGCTGGCTTTCCGTCACAGTCTGCGCGTGGCTGCGGCACAGGGGCAGGGCAGGGAAGATGATGCGGGAGTAAGGGCCGGAATTCTCATGGCATTTGTTGCCGGGCGCTGGCAGCGTTATGCCAAAACCGGCTTTACCGTCAGCCTGACGCAGGATATGCCTCAACAGATCCGGCTGCTCCTGATGTAAGCATGTGTTGTCAGATGGGGTAAAAGTCATATTCGCCGGGGAGACGTGGCGTTATAATTCATACAATCGCAAACAGGAATGACTGACCGGCCTATCGGGGACCAGCCTGTTTGTATCCGGATCAATTTACTCACAGGAAGGCTATGCCTGGCAGCCAAAACGCACAACCGGCTTTTTTTTCGCTTGGACTGACCGGCGGGATCGGCAGCGGTAAATCCACAGTCGCAGCGCTTTTTGCCGAACATGGCGCGGGTATTGTTGACATGGATGATATTGCTCACAGGCTGACGGCGCCCGGTGGAAAAGCGATGAACGTGATTCGCCGTGAATTTGGCGATGCCTATGTCAGTAAAGATGGTTCGCTTGACCGGGCAAGGATGCGCGAACTGGTTTTTCAGGAGCCGTCAGCCAGGGAAAAGCTGGAAAATATCCTGCATCCGATGATCCGCCAGCATGCCTGGGATCAGGCGGTGCAACTGAAAACAGATTATGTTATTTTTGTGATTCCCCTCCTGACCGAGCAGCCGGCCTGGCAGGAAATGGCGTCCCGAATCCTGGTGGTGGACTGTCCGGAAGCGCTGCAGATCAAGCGGGTGATGGCCAGAAGCGGTATGACACGGCAGCAGGTGGAATCCATTATGGCGACACAGGCAACCCGGGCAGAACGCAAGGCGATCGCAGATGATGTGATTCTCAATGACAATGCAGTGGAAAATCTGTCCGCCGAGGTGGGGCGCCTGGATGCGGAATATAAAAAAATCGCGCAAAAAGTGGCGGCAAGGTGAGATTTAAATTGAATTTTATGATTTGATGATTCAGAATCATGGGATGTTGGCAAGGACTATGGAAAAGGGCCCATTTTGATAATTTACGAATATCCTTTCAACGAACGGATACGGACGCTTTTGCGTCTGGAAGACCTGTATGAGCGCTTCCAGTATTTTCTCAGCCATGAGCATCCCTTGCAGCATCATGTGGCGTTGTCGACCATATTTGAAATGCTGGAGGTGGCAGGCCGCGCCGACCTGAAATCTGACCTGCTTCAGGAACTTGAGCGCCAGAAACAGACCCTTACCGGTTATCGTGTTCATCCGAATGTCCAGACGGATGTGCTGGATTCCGTGCTTGCCGAGGTAGAGCAAATCAGCAGTGCGCTGGTTAATACACAGGGAAAGACCGGTCAGACAATACGTGACAATGAATGGCTGATGAGCATTCGGGGCCGAACGATTATTCCCGGTGGCGCCTGCGAATTTGATTTGCCATCCTATTATGCCTGGCAGAAGAAGCCGGCAGAAAAGCGCCATCAGGATATTGAAAACTGGTTTGCACCCCTGATGCCGTTATTGAATGCCATCAGCATGGTATTGCGCCTCATGCGCGACTCGGGAACCCAGGTGACTATTGTTGCCGAGTCGGGCAGTTACCAGCAGATGCTGCAGGGAAAAACTTACCAGATGCTGCGCCTTAAACTGGATCCGGAACTTAATGCCATTCCCGAGGCCTCTGCCAATAAGTATATGTTATGGGTACGTTTCACCACACAGGATGGTGATATGAAACCCCGGCCGATTGAGCGGGATATTCCCTTTGAACTGATATTATGCTGATAGCATGGCAACGATAGTCAAATGCCCGGTTTGCAGCAGGGAAGTGGAATGGGTGGAAAAAAACACCTTCCGCCCGTTTTGCTCTGAGCGCTGCAAGCAGATCGATCTGGGTGCCTGGGCCGCGGAAAAATATACTGTTCCGGTTGCCGAACAGACAGAACACGGTGAAGAAAACGAACTGCCCTGATTTTTTTATCAATGGCCTGGCGGCTTTTTTGCGGATGAAGGTTTCATCTGCTTGCGAATGTTTCTGGATGGCGTATAATAATTGCCATGGTCAAGATAGATCAATTCGCAACAACACTCCTTTCTCAGCGCTGGCGTAAGCCAACTGCCTGACGATCCTTTGCGCCATTTCGGCGCGTAAAAATCCTGTTTTTAATTTCCTGCCGCGCATTGTTGTGCCTGCAGCCAGTTAAAAATCCGATCGCTCCGGGAAAGCCCACATTTCCCGAAAATCCATGGAGTGGCTTATGTTGCTGATGATAGATAACTACGATTCATTCACTTATAACCTTGTGCAGTATTTCGGTGAACTTGGAGAAGACGTACAGGTTTACCGGAATGACGCCATCACACTGGACGACATCGTTCAGCTTAACCCGGACAGAATCTGCATTTCACCCGGGCCCGGCGCACCGGATGGCGCCGGTATTTCCCTTGATGTCCTCCGCCAGTTTTCCGGCACTATCCCGATTCTTGGCGTCTGCCTCGGGCACCAGGCCATTGGCGCGGCGTTTGGCGGGAACGTGATTCATGCCAGACAGGTCATGCATGGCAAGGTCTCGCGCATTACCCATACCAATACGGGAGTTTTCCGCGGGTTGCCCAATCCCCTGACGATCACCCGTTATCACTCACTTGCCATTGAACGCGAAACGCTTCCTGAATGCCTGGAAATCACTGCCTGGACAGAGGATGGCGAAATCATGGGCGTGCGCCACAAGATGCTGCCTGTTCAAGGGGTGCAGTTTCACCCGGAATCCATTTTATCGGAGCAGGGGCATGCCCTGCTCAGGAATTTTCTGATTTCCTGAACGAAAACATGATGGGCTTGATGATTCAGATTATTTTTTAGGAAACCATATTATGTCTATTACCCCACAGGAAGCACTGGTGCGATGTATTGAACATCGCGAAATCTTTCATGATGAAATGCTGTTTCTGTTTCGCCGTATCATGAGTGGCGAAATGTCTCCCTTGATGGTGGCAGCACTGACAATGGGATTGCGGGTGAAAAAAGAAACCGTGGGAGAAATCGCTGCCGCGGCACAGGCGTTGCGGGAATTTTCTGTCAAGGTTGATGTGCCCGATACCGCCAATCTCCTTGATATTGTCGGTACCGGAGGCGATGGCGCCCATACCTTCAATATTTCTACGGCAGCCATGTTTGTTGCCGCGGCCTGCGGGGTGCGCATTGCCAAGCATGGCGGGCGCAGTGTGTCTTCCTCTTCCGGCAGTGCGGATTTGCTTGAAGCCTTGAATGTCAATATTAACCTGCCACCGGAACGTATTGCCGAATCCATTGAGAAAACAGGTATCGGCTTTATGTATGCGCCCAACCATCATTCCGCCATGAAGCATGCCCGGGTTGTCCGGCAGGAACTGGGTGTTCGGACCATATTCAATATTCTTGGTCCGCTGACCAATCCGGCTTATGCAGATAATGTCCTGATGGGAGTTTTTCACCCCGATCTTGTTGGTATTCAGGTTCGCGTGATGCAGAAAATGGGGGTCAAACGGGCAATCGTCGTCTGGGGGCGTGATAATCTGGATGAAGTTTCACTCGGTGCAAGTACCCTGGTCGGAGAGTTGTCAGACGGGCAGGTTCGTGAATATGATATCCATCCGGAAGATTTTGGCTTGCGCATGTTTGCCAGCCGGAATTTTGAAGTCAGTGATGCGGAAGAATCCAAAAAGCGGGTTCTGGAAGCGCTGGCCGGGCAGGGTGGCCCCGCGACCGATATCATTGCATTGAATGCCGCCACCGCGCTTTATGCCGCAAATCGGACGGCGTCCATCGCCGATGGGCTGGAAATGGCACGTGAGGCCATTGCTTCAGGCGCGGCAATAGCCAAGCTGGAGGAGTTTGTCTCCTTTACCCGGCTGGCAGAAGCACATTGATTTCGGAGAAAAAATGTCAGACATTCTGAACAAAATACTTGCCGTCAAACAGGAAGAAGTGAGTGCGGCCAAAAAATATCGCGCCCTGAGCAGCTTAAGGGAAGAGGTAGAAACGGATGCGGATATCCGCAAGGATCTGCGCGGATTTGAAAAAGCGCTGCGCGCAAAAATCCGGAGAAAAAAAGCCGGTGTGATCGCGGAAGTGAAAAAAGCCTCTCCGTCAAAAGGCGTGATTCGTGATCCGTTTTATCCGGGGGAAATTGCTGAAAGCTATGCCGGACATGGCGCGGCCTGTTTGTCAGTGCTTACTGACAGACTTTTTTTCCAGGGAGCGCCCGCGTATCTGCAGGAGGCGCGGAGCGCCTGTAATCTGCCGGTATTGCGCAAGGATTTCATGATTGATTTTTACCAGGTATATGAGGCGCGCCTGTGGCGTTCAGATTGCATTTTGCTGATTGTTGCGGCATTGGATCAGGGGCTGATGGTTGAGCTGGAAGCCTGCGCAATGGAACTTGGCATGGATGTGCTTGTAGAGGTCCATAATGCCGATGAACTTGAGCGCGCACTGCAACTGAAAACGCCGCTTTTGGGGATCAATAACCGTAATCTGCGGACATTTGAGACCTCATTGCAAAATACGCTTGATCTGCTTCCCCTGGTTCCATCGGGGCGGCTCGTTGTGACAGAGTCGGGTATTTTGGTACGGGAAGATGTCTCCCGCATGCGGGATGCCGATGTGCATGCTTTCCTTGTCGGAGAGGCTTTCATGCGTGCTCCCGATCCCGGAAAGGAACTGGCGCTGTTGTTTGACACGGCTTCGTAATGAAATGCCGTTTTATTCAGACATCTTCCCATTTTAGCCAGGAGCGCCGGGCTTCAATGGTTGGTGGTGTCTGGTCGGCCGACAGCGACAGGGTATAAAGCGGGGTGTCATCGGCTGCCAGTGTGACCTTGAATACCATCAGTTCGTCGCGACGGAAAGCGTGAATGGTGACAGGATCACCTACTCTGTACCGTGACAGGAGGTTGTCCAGGCTTGTGGACGGGCTTTCACCGGGAACCCGGATGCCGTCAACGGCAACGAGCAGATCACCCGCCGACAGGCCGGCGGCATGAGCAGCGCCCCCTTCATAAACATTGGCGATCTTGCACTCTCCTGCTGCGTGTACCACACGAATGTTCAGGCTGGCTTTCTGTCTTTTTGCCGGCTGGTTTTCACTGACGCCAAAGTGTTCGAACAGATGTCCCAACTGAAGCTCATCAGTACCATGAACATAACGCCTGAAAAAATCCTTCAGATCGAGTCCGGTTGCTTCTTCAAAGATCATTTCTGCTTTTTCGTCACTAATGCCCTTTTCCCGGGCTTCAAGTTCATGGTTATGACCATAACGTTGCCACAAAAGGCGCATGCCATCGTCAAGCGATTTTTCTCCATTGGTACGGATACGAATCGTCAGATCCAGTGCCAGTGCAACCAGTGACCCCTTGATGTAATAATTGATCTGCGCATTGGTGGCATTTTCATCCTGCCGGTAAAACTTGATCCAGGCATCAAAGCTGGCTTCGGCAATACTCTGTTTTTTTCGGCCGGCGGCGCGTTTGACATTGTTGATGGTTCGGGCGATGCGCTGCAAGTAAGTGCTTACATCAAAGAGGCCGCTGCGTACCACCATCAGGTCATCATAGTAGCTGGTGAAGCCTTCAAACAGCCATAACAGGCGGGTGTACGTTTCACTCTGAAGATCATAGGGGGCGAAAACCGCAGGGCGAATTCGTTTGACATGCCAGGTATGAAAGTACTCATGGCTGCACAGCCCAAGGAAGTTCTGGTATCCCTCACTCATGGGTGTAAGCGCTTCAGAAGACGGCATTTTGGCGGGCAAATCACTGCGGGCGCATAAGAGGGCTGTTGAGGCACGATGCTCCAGTCCGCCATATCCATTACCAATGGCCATGACCAGAAAGACATAACGGTCCATGGGCGGCTTTTCGGTTTCGGGCTCAAAAAAGCAGATCTGGGTTTCACAGATCCGGGTCAGATCTGAAACCACCCGATCCATATCCAGATTCGGTACCCGCCCGGTGATGGCGATTTCATGCCGGATGCCGCAGGCGTCAAAAACGGCCAGCGCAAAGGTTCCCATTTCCACCGGATGATCGATCAGTTCATCATATCCGCTTGCGATATATGTACCGAATTCATGACGTGCGGCATCCAGTTCCGGCAGGGAGGTTGCAACCTGCCAGTTTGCGTATGCCGGATCGGCCGGTTTTTTGATTTCCACAATGTGTGGTAGGTGCTCCTGCCCAATGACCCGAAGAAAAACACTGGTGCCATTAAAAAAACCATGTGTCTGATCCAGGTGTGCCCCTCTTACTGACAGATCCCAGGCATAGACATCGTATGCCAGTATCAGGGGAGCGCTTCCCGGAGGCGTACGCCATGTGTGCTTGTCCAGTTTTTCCGGCAAAATGTCTTCCTGGCTAGCGGTTGCCCGGATTTGCACGATATTCCGTGCAAATTCGCGGATCATGTAGCTGCCGGGGATCCATGCCGGAAGGGCAAAGCGCTGTCCGTCAGGATCGGGAGAATGGACGGCGACCGTAACCCTGAATAGATGTCCTGCCAGGTCATGCGGTGTAATCGTGTAATAGATTGCGTTTTTCATGGTTGCCGTCATCGTTGAATTGAACAGGATCAGACGTGAAAGGCCTGATCAAAGAATCGGGGAGAGCATGGATGCAACGTCCTCAATGCCAATCCGGCGCCGTTCGGCCATATCGATCGCCTGATCGCTGTCTATCCGCCCGACACTGAAATAATGCGCATCTGGGTGGGCAAGGTAAAAACCCGAAATCGATGACGCAGGTAGCATGGCCCAGGATTCGGTCAGTGTCATGCCGATCTGCTCACATTTCAGTATGCGGAAAATATCGGTTTTGACCGTATGTTCCGGACAGGCCGGGTATCCCGGTGCCGGGCGAATTCCCTGGTAGGCTTCGCGCCGCAATTCTTCGGGGGAACGCTGTTCATTTGGTGCATAACCCCACAGATCCTTGCGGACCAGTTCATGCAGGTATTCGGATAGCGCCTCAACCAGCCGGTCTGCCAGCGCCTTCAACATGATGTTACTGTAGTCATCAAGGGCCTTGTCAAAGCGTTCCAGCTGCTTTTCTATGCCAAGGCCTGTTGTAATGGCAAACAGGCCAATATAGTCGGCAATGCCGCTTTCTTTCGGTGCAATGAAATCGGCCATGCACTGGTTGGGGCGTTTAACACCATCAACCACGGGACGTTCTGTCTGTTGACGGACACCATACCAGGTGAAAGCCACTTCGGTGCGTGAGTCATCCGTATACACCGCGATGTCATCATCGTTTATGCTGTTTGCCGGCATAAGGGCAAGGGAGGCATGCGCTGTCAGCCATTGGCCTTCAATCAGCTTTTTCAGCATGTCCTGTGCGTCTGAAAAAACCTTGCCGGCGGTTTCGCCATGAACCGGATCACTCAGGATCGCCGGATAACCGCCGTGCAGGTCCCAGACATGGAAGAAGGGGCCCCAGTCGATGTATTGGGCAATGGTAGCCAGGTCAACATTTTTCAGGAGCCGCTGACCAATGTAACGAGGGCGGACAGGAGTATGGTCCCCCATAAAGGAAGGCCGCGCCTTGTTTTTTCGTGCCGCTTCAAGCGGGATCAGATCAAGCGGTTTTTTCTCGGCATGAAGGCGTCTGACCCGGTCATAGTCAGCCTTGAGTTCCTCGAGATATGTTCCCCGGGTTTCCGCGCCTAAAAGTGCCTGGGCAACGGTAACGGTACGGGAGGCATCCGGTACATAAATAACCGGTCCATCATAATTAAGCGCAATTTTGACAGCGGTATGCACCCGGCTGGTCGTTGCACCGCCAATCAGAAGCGGTATCTTTCGTGAGCGGAAATACTCGTCCCGCTGCATTTCGCTGGCGACATAGGCCATTTCATCCAGTGACGGTGTAATCAGGCCGGAAAGACCGATAATATCAGCCTGCACTTCTTTTGCCTTGGCCAGGATTTCTGCGCAGGGAACCATGACACCCATGTTTTCCACTTCAAAATTATTGCACTGGAGGACCACGGCAACAATATTCTTGCCGATGTCATGCACATCGCCTTTTACCGTTGCAATGAGGATTTTGCCTTTCGAGGCCGTGTCCCCTGAACGTTGTTTTTCTTCTTCGATGTAGGGAACCAGATGGGCGACCGCTTCTTTCATGACACGGGCAGATTTCACTACCTGGGGCAAAAACATTTTTCCCTGCCCGAAGAGGTCACCAACGGCATTCATGCCATCCATCAGCGGGCCTTCGATGACCTGGATCGGTTGTCCGCCCTTTTGCAGGATTTCCTGTAACACTTCATCAGTATCTTCGGTGATCCAGCCTGTCTGTCCATGTATCATGGCATGTGCCAGGCGTTTGTGGACAGGATCATTTCGCCATTCGAGGTTGCTTTCTTCTTTTTTTGCACCGGCACGGAACTGGTTGGCAACCTCGATCAAGCGCTCTGTCGCATCCGGGCGGCGATTAAGCACGACATCTTCCACGCGTTCGCGCAAGTCTTCCGGTATTTCGTCATAGACGCCAATCATGCCGGCATTGACGATGCCCATGGTCATGCCGGCAGAAATGGCATGGTAAAGAAAGACCGTGTGAATGGCTTCACGGGCGGCATCATTGCCGCGCAGGCTGAAGCTGACGTTGGAGACACCGCCACTGATCTTTGCACCGGGCAGATTGTTGCGAATCCACCGGGTTGCCTCGATGAAATCCACCGCATAGTTGTTGTGATCCTCTATGCCGGTTGCAACAGCAAAAATATTCGGGTCAAAAATAATGTCTTCAGGCGGAAAATCAACCTGCGTGACCAGCAGGTGATAGGCTCGCTGGCAGATGTCGATTTTTCGTTCAAACGTATCCGCCTGGCCCTGTTCATCAAAGGCCATGATAATGGCTGCGGCACCGTACCGGCGACACAGCCGGGCCTGCCGGAGAAATTCGGCTTCGCCTTCTTTCAGCGAGATCGAATTGACAATGGCTTTGCCCTGCAGGCATTTCAGGCCGGCTTCAATCACCTCCCAGCGGGAAGAGTCCAGCATAACAGGGATACGGGCAATATCCGGCTCTGACGCAATAAGGTTCAAGAAGCGTTTCATTTCAGCCACCGAATCCAGCATGGCTTCATCCATATTGATATCGATGACCTGGGCCCCGTTTTCCACCTGCTGGCGGGCAACCGTGAGCGCCTGGGCGTAATCGGCGTTCTGTATCAGGCGTGAAAAGGCCTTCGAACCGGTGACATTGGTGCGCTCCCCCACATTGACGAAAAGCGAATCATCATCGATGACAAAGGGTTCCAGTCCGGAAAGACGCATCGCTGGCGGGACATCCGGCATCGCTCGGGGCGGAAAATCGCGAACCGCCTGTGCAATGGCCTGGATATGGTCGGGTGTTGTGCCACAGCAGCCACCAACAATATTGACCAGCCCACTGCCGGCAAATTCTTTCAGAAGCGCCGAGGTATCGGCCGGCAGTTCGTCAAATCCGGTTTCACTCATCGGATTTGGCAGGCCGGCATTCGGATAAATGCAGGTGTAGGCATCGGCAATCCGGGAAATTTCTTCCACATACGGACGCATCAATGCCGCACCAAGCGCACAGTTCAATCCGATGGTCAGCGGTTTGGCATGACGAACCGAATACCAGAAAGCGGTGACGGTCTGGCCGGAAAGAATGCGTCCCGAGGCATCGGTTACCGTCCCGGAAATCATGATCGGCAGTTTGCCGCCATTTTCCTCAAAGTAGGTGTTGATGGCAAAAAGCGCTGCCTTGCAGTTAAGGGTATCAAACACGGTTTCAACGAGCAGCAGATCCACGCCGCCCTCGACCAGTCCCCGGACCTGCTCGGTGTAGGCTGCTACCAACTGGTCAAAATCGATGTTGCGTGCGCCCGGATCATTAACATCAGGTGAAATAGATGCGGTCTTTGGCGTTGGCCCGATGGAGCCGGCCGCGAAACGGGGATTTTCCGGCGTGGAAAATTTTTCGCAGGCTTCACGTGCGATTTTTGCGGATTCAACATTCATCTCATAAGCGAGATGCGCCATATGATAGTCGTCCTGGGCAACAGAAGTTGCACCGAACGTATTGGTTTCAATGACATCCGCGCCTGCCGCCAGGTATTCTTCATGGATGGCCCTGATGATGTGCGGCTGGGTCAGTGAAAGCAGCTCATTGTTTCCTTTGACAAAAAGCTCCCGGGTTCCGGCAGAGGGCGGTGCGGAAAAATCGGCAAAGCGTCCGCCCGCGCCACCGCGGTAATCTTCTTCTGTCAGGCCATATCGCTGGATCATGGTGCCCATGGCACCATCCAGAATCAGGATTCTTTTTGAAAGGATTTCACGAAGTTGTGCTTCAACTGATGAGATCATGTTCTGGCTTAATAAAGGCGAATGGCCATCGCCAGGCCATCCGGTTTTTCTGGGGTTTAGGTTGAAAATTATACTGCAATTGCGCGTAAGACAGGCATGAGGCCTGCCTGATGCATTTTTTCATAAAAAACGATTTATCTGATCGCGGAAAGTGCGTCAGTAAAATCCTCGGCAGATGGCATGCCAGTGATCCGTGAGCCATCCTTGAAGAAGATAACCGGTGTCCCGGTTATTTCATATTGTCGCGCCAACAGAAGAATCTCTTCATCGGAATAAACGCAATTGCTTGACGCTTCATCCGGTGGCGTTCCATCGATCATCCACGCATTCCATGCTGCGGTCCGGTTGGTCGAGCACCAGACATTTCTGGAGATGGTGCGCGATTTTTCGGAAAGAATATTCAGCGGGAAGACATAGACCGTCAAATTATCCACCCCTTTTAACATGCTTTCCAGGCGTTTGCAGTAGCCGCAGTTCGGGTCCGAGAATACGGCGATAACCCGTTCACCTTTGCCATTGACCTTTTTAATGGCTTTTTCAAGCGGCAGATCGGAAAAGCGTATCTTGCTGACTTCCTCTATCCGGTCCTGGGTATAATCCTGGCGGGTTTCGATATCGATGATGCGGCCGATAAAAAGATAGCGAGCCTTGCTGTCGGTATAGACGATCTTGTTGCCGACCTGGACTTCATACAGGCCGGAGAAAGGTGTTTTTTTGATGGAGGTGATGTTTTCTCCCTGTACAACGCGTTCCTGAATGCGCTTCTTGATGAGGCTTTCCTGCGCCGACGCATTTACCGCACAAAAGAGGATGCTGAAAAGGCCGGCTGAAAGCGCCAGGCATTTGATTTTGGTCGTCAAAAAGTTCATTTTCAATCCTGAAAGGTTTGGTTTGCCGCATTATACAGGTGCGTACCCCGATAACTGTGACAGAACCGCTTCTTTTTTTGCTACAATTCATCCTTTCGCTGATGTAGCTCAGTTGGTAGAGCAACTGATTCGTAATCAGTAGGTCCGCAGTTCGATTCTGCGCATCAGCACCAGAATATCATCCGGCAACATCCGGTGAAATCCAGAGGCCCCGCTAAAATTCTACGTTTCAGCGGGGTTTTTGTCCGAGGGCGTCCGATAAAGATTGCCTATATCCACGAAAATTGTCTATACTTTTGACTATATCTGAGTCTATATTTCGATTCCTCTCACATCGTTTACCAGGGCGGATGTGAGTTTTTGTGAAAACAGAATCGAACTCGACTGCAAAAAATCCGGGTTGTTTTTCACATAAAAAATGCCCGTTTTCGTATAGACAATTCCGCATGAGTGGATGGCCCCATGGCAACCAACAAACTGAAGCCCAAGTTCTGCGATAACGCACCCCCAGGCAATCACTTTGACGGTGAGGGCATGTACCTCATGGTGACACCGGCAGGCAAGAAATACTGGCGCATGCAGTGCCGCGTGAACGGCAAGAGAAAACTCCTGGCCTTTGGCCCCTATCCCAAGGTATCACTCGCACAAGCCAGAGAAGAGCGCAGGAAGGTCCAGGCACTGGTCCGGGACGGCATTGACCCCGTAGAGCAGGCAAGGCAGCAGAAAGCCGACAGGATTGCCGCTGACAGGGAACTGGTCAGGGAGGCCGGCAACACCTTTGAGCAAATCGCCCGGCGTCTCCATGCCAGCAAAGAGGGCAAGACTACGGAAGATACCCGCAACCGTATGCTTCGTCAGTTTGAAATACACGTCTTTCCGGAGATAGGCCACAAGAGCCTGCCGGAGATTGAGGGCAAGGAACTGATGGCTCTCTTTCGCGGCGTGGCCGACAAGACCAACCATGGCCGCAGGATGACGTACATGGCAAGACAGCTATGCCAGTGGTCGGCAGAGGTATATGACTACCGCCATGTTGAAGACATCAACTTCACGCTGAACCCCTGCCGAGTCATCATCAAGCACCTGCCGGCACACGACACGAAGCACATGGCCCGGATCAGGTTTCATGACCTTGGCAAGTTCATCAATGCCCTAGATAGTGTCTACATGAGATATAAGAGATAAAACTCCCTCTGTTTGCCAGATGGCAGATGTTATGAAGCGATGATCATTATAGGAAGACCACCCTTTAACAGGAGATTCCATGAGACCAGCGTACAGACGCCACGACATATCCGACCAGGCCTGGGCTTTACTTGAGCCCCACCTTCCAGGACAGCCTGGTCAATGGGGCAGGATAGCCAAAGATAACCGCACCTTCATTAATGCTGTATTCTGGATATTACGCACAGGCGCCCCCTGGCGTGATCTTTTGCCGGAGTACGGAAAATGGGGGAGCGTTCACCAGCGCTTCATCCGCTGGCGCGACAAGGGCATATGGGAGCGCCTGCTGGAAATCCTGATAGATGAGCCTGATTTTGAATGGCTTCTGATAGATGCAAGTCACATCAAGATTCACCCGCACGCGGCGGGGGCAAGAGGAGGCAACCAGGGCATGGGGCGCACAAAAGGGGGCTCAACTCAAAAATACATCTGGCCGTGGATGCGAATGGTATGCCGGTCAGATGTCTTGTCACATCGGGTACCGTTGCAGATTGTACGCAGGCTTCACGGTTAATGGATGGGATATCCCCTCGCCATCTGGTGGCGGATCGGGGTTATGATTCAAACGCCATTCTTGACCATGCAAAATCCCGCAACATCATACCGGTCATACCCCCGAAAAGAAATCGCAAGGAGAAAAGAAGCTACGATCGGCAGATTTATCAGAAGCGTCACCTGGTGGAAAATGTCTTTCTTTATCTCAAACGCTGGCGGGGTATTGCCACAAGATACGCAAAAAATCTCGCGACATTTGCTGCCGCTGTGCAGGTGCGCTGTATCGCCCTTTGGTTGAATGCGTTAACCATACTCAAGTAGACGCTATCTAGAGCAGTACAGCGGCTATCCCCTGACACGTGCGGCTATCTGGATGATGCTCTACACCGGCATGAGACAGGCCAGTATCAGGCGCGCCGTATGGAGGGACTTTGACCTGGACAATGCAGTGTGGAACCGGCAGCCGGAAAAGGCCGACAAAGAGGCGCATATCATTCCCCTGCCCAAACAGGCGATTGCCCTTCTGGAAGAGATCCGGCCCTTCACCGCACAGGGGCAGGAGGATTATGTTTTTCCGAGTGTACGCGCCACCTACCGCCCGATGAGCGAAGCTGCAATCAGCCAGGCCATCGAGCGCATGGGTTTTCCTATGGTCGGGCATGGCTTGCGCGGCGTTGTCAGTACTGGCCTGAATGAGTTGGGCTTCAATCCCCGGCTGGTGGAAGTGCAGCTTGGGCACAAGAAGACTGATGCGATTGAGGCTGCCTATAACGATGCCCGGCATTACAAAGAGCGTCAGCATATGATGCAATCATGGGCCGATTATCTTGACGGGTTGAAAAGCGGGAAGGTTGTTCCGCTAAGAGGGAATGCTGCATAAACATGCAGAGACTTTTTCTTGTCTGTTCAGGTCAGGGCAAAGGATTTGCTCCGCTGACCATTTCCATGACGTCACCTGGCACAGTTATATTAAATATAAACTGCGCCAGGTGACGTGTCCAATGCGGATTGAATCAGGCGCACGCTCCAGCACTTGATTGGCGACACAGAACCCTCTCCATGAACAACGTCCTTAACGCAATGAGCCAGTCAAGCCGGCTACGCTTTGGGGGTGATTTTTGACGATCTTGAGAATTGAGGGCGAGGGAGCGCTAAAAACCTAAGGCAAGCTGATGTTTTGTTGCAAATGCGGCCCGTCTCCAAAGCCATGCATCAAATTCACGTCTTGGTAGCTGGAGTAGGTCCGCGGCGCAGCAGAACGATTTTCTCAAGAAATCGTAGTCGCTGCTCAGAACCCCCGCACTCTTCGCGAATGAACGCACATGCCGATCAACCGCGATGGAATCAATGCCAACAAGACATGCCATGTAATCAACGGTCTTAGGGCCGATTCCATTAATAAATTGAATTGCAAAACAGAACTGCTCGTCTGTTAGTTCATCTCGCAAATCTTGAACGTCTTCAATGCCGTTTTTCTTCAGAAACAAAACTAATGCTTCGAAGCGAGTTACTTTTTCATGATGTCGCCAACCTAGAAATTCGCTAGTCCTTCGTTCGTGAATCAATTTAAGCAGAGCAGAAACCGTATTTATTTCTGGAAAATCTCGAAAAATAGCCTGTATACGTGGTCGCACGACATTTACATAATTAAGCCCGGCTTGGAGTACGGAGTCGGCAAGAACCGCTCCCAAGTGCTGGCATGTAGCTCTGGGAACTTTTTCCCCAAAAAGTGCACCCTCATCTTTTGCATGATCAGCAATACGGCGAGCTGCAAGTACAATTTCAATTGTCGACACTTTTTCTCCTATATTAGCCTATACCAATCTCGCCTCTTTCAAAGCATTTAAGCGTTCGACACAATTTGGACATGCGCCGCAAGGAAACCGTCCAGACGCCTGACATGAATAGGTTCGCCCAATAGGCACCCCTAGTTTGGTTGCTGCGAGGGCAACATCCGCCTTAGACGAATATCGAAATGGCGAATAGAAACGAACCGGGCCAATGCTCAATGTAAGTTCATCAAGACTGTTCATATATGCAATGGTACAGTCAATTTCCTTGGCATGGTTACTGTTGATAAAGCCAGTGTAAACGTTCAAAATCCCGATGGTTTGTGCGCGAGCCGCTGCCGCCGCGAAGAACAACATTGTTCTGTAAGGGATATATAGGTCATCATCCTCAACGCGCTCGTTCCAGAGGTCAGCCTCTCGTATTAAGCGCGACTGAGAGCCTTTGAAGATGTCTGATATGTTATATCTTTCCGGGCGCCGCATATTCGCGGGTAACACTTCATTAACACGATCCCACTCAGTCTCTACACAATGTTGCCCATAGTCAAAAAAAATGGGGATGACATCGACACCATCGGATGCGAGTTGATACGCAACCGTTGTTGAGTCCAGTCCACCAGAGGCTAGGAGAATGGCTTTTTCCATGTTGATGCAGTTCTCAATTTAGCCAAAACATTGAAAGTGCCATTAAGGCACTCGTCAAGGCAAGTAGAATATACATGGCTTCCAGCGACGATCATGGTGTTATTGTTCTCGTTTCGTGGGTCAAAAGTGATGACGGGCTTGTTTAGTGCGATTGCCATACCAACTTCAACCAAAGTCCCAGGGTCCCGCCCAAGCGGGATTGCAAAAACAGCATCACACTCTTTTAATAGCTGATAGTCTTTATCATATGCACTGAATAGATCAAACTTACTTGTTGGGCGTTCTAGCTCACCATTTTCTAAAATCGGGCGTCGTACTTTGAAGTTATGATACCTGAGGCTATCAACGGCTTGATCAAGCTCCCTTTTTTCAATATACGAGAAATCCGGACCAGCTAGATATATGGAAAATTGCTGACGGTCAGGCCAAGGCAGAACGGTCCCTCCTAGTCCTCGCAGTTCATCAATTGACAAATTAAAATTTCGCAGCAAATCCCTTTTCATATCATCAGGATACGTGGTTTGTGAATACACCGTCGCAGCTTGAGCACCACGCCATGCCGCTTCAATCCAACCGTTTTTGGACATGCTAACCATAACGGCAGAATAGACATCACCCACCCCGACAGAATTGACTGTCTTGCCAAGAACCGCAGGAATTTCTTCTATGTTGTCGCCCGTCAGATCAAATAATCTACTGCCTCCACGATTCTCTTTCAGCAGGAAAACTTCTGGTGAAAGAGCTCTAACCTCATCAAGTAACTCGTTAAGGCTCGTCTTTGCTATTTCATTGAATAGCGGAGAGGATGTTGAGGTAATGATCGCCTGTATACGCCCCAGAAAAGGATGGAGTACGCTAAGGTCGTTGACATCATATGCAACGTCAAACGAAAATTTTGCATTAGAAGAAAACCTTTTAAGTAATGCGCCAATGTCAAACTTACCTGGGAAGATAACTGCTTTCGAGTAAGAGTCCAGCTTTGGGGGTGGCTCGCATAGCACAACTTGCTTGCACTCCCTCAGTAAATCTTCATAGCCTTGGTGAGAGACCTCTTTCTGATCACCAATGACGATGACATTTGGCGCGCCTATTATGTTCCCTAGCCAAATAAACTCTTTACACCCATGTTCGGTAAGGTAACGTTTCGCTTCTTCTAAAAGATATTGAGGACAAAAAGCTGCTACCGAGTATTCTTGCTCTGCCGCCCAAAGACCTCGTGCAGCATGAACGATGCCACCTAAGCGCAGTTTGCCATCTTCTCCGCGCTTGGGAAGCGTGAAGTCAACAACAACCTCTCCAAGAATCAATACCATATCTTCTTTTGTCATGTTTGTTGCGGTACAAAGTCAGCTTCAACCGTAGGTATTGGTGCAGTAGATGATGCCTTAACTGCACCTAAATACGTCACACCACTCTTCAGACATGCGGCGAGGTAGTTGAATTGAGTGGGGAGTGCGCCAACCTTAGTGCCATTTGAGTCAACAGCAAACACACGACCGTCGAGGATAATACTCAATGCAAAACCCGTTGCCGGAACGGTCTTTGATTGGACATAGTAGTCACACTGAGCGATTTCTTCCAAAATAACTGAAAATGCTTGTTGACATTTATCGATGCCGCTCGCGCCACCTCCGCTTCCCTGCCCTGTGGTGCCGTCATTACCTGTGCCAGAATAATCGGTAAATCGGCCAGAACCTGTGCTTCCCATATCAACCCCTTTTGGTTTTTTTGTTTATGAAATCTTCAAAAAACAAGTTAAAAATGATTATTATCATGCAAAGATAAAAAATCAAGTAATTCTGATCACATCTCGTACCTTGCGACGCATCGACAGGGATGCTGCAATAGTGAGGAAAACAAGATTAGGCTTTATTGCCAGAAAATATTGTTCGCAACTATATAAGCCCTCCCCTCCAAGGGGCTTTTTCATACCTCCCTCCCGTGATACACTGTCATTGCTGCTGAAAAAGAAGCAGCCGGGATTAGCCTCCTGAAAATTCGTAGGCGGACATACCGCCATCAGTGCGGTTTTTTTACGTCCGTTGCATGGTTTCCTATGGGCGGCCGTGCGGGGCACTTCGGTGCGCCGGTTTCCTACGATCCGGTAAGGCTAACTCGCACGGTTTGCTCACCACTTGGTGAGTGATAAACGCTTAATTACAGGAGGAATCATGTCTGACTCTATCGTTGCGCATTTGCGCGAATCTCACCAAACACAAAGGGAGCCATCCCTGTCACAAATCGGGCTGGCTGGCGCAGTCATTTACAGGCCAGTCTTTCGCAAGCCGCTTACACGAGAACAAAGATGGGAAATCAGCAAAAAGATAGATAGCCTTGTTCCGAGTTGGGTGTGCCCTCAGCCGGAACAATGGATATACAATCATTTGCGAGTTGCATTTCAGGCTGAAAGTATCGAGAGCATACCGGCAGATTGTTTTGACGCTGTCATGGCATTGCTTGATGCAAAAAAGGAATCTATCAGCCAGTACCTCTGGCTTTTAAGTGATTTAAGAAAGCAGTTTGAATGCGAGGTATTGGGGGGCAGTACGCCCTGGACACCGCATATCCGACGCAAGCTATTTGCAAAGCTGAAGGGAAAATTTATCTTACCCCCGCAAGTGGATTGGCTTGCGCTGGCTGAAGAAGTGGGGAAAGATGTGTGCCATGACTAGCGTCATTTCTTTTTCCTCTTTAGATAAGCCAGCGTGCAAACGGATCCAAAAGAAGTGCATCCATTCCCCTTCATCATCAGTCAATCTTCATGCTTTATTGCTCGAAGGGCAGTGAGCGTGAACGCAGAAAAAGAGTTGAAAGAGATGTGCAAAAAATGAAATAAGCTAACTATCATGATGATGGTGGCCCAAGCGCTGTCTATTCATTCAGTATAATTCAGTAACATCCAAAGATATATAAGAACAAGCTGCGCCTAGCTTGTCGCGAGGCGAAAACCGGACACCCTATCCGGCCGGCGCAGTTTTCTACACAAGGGGAATGTGAGGGAACGTTTATGTCAGAAGGAAAAAAACTCCCACCAAGAAAGGCATATTCACTGAAAGATGCCGCCCATGAATTGGGTTGCAGTATTGAAGCCCTCTTGGATTGGGGAAATCAGGGCATCGTGAAAATTTGCATGAAGTTGTCAAAAAAAACGCGCATGTCCCTTATTGACAGACATAAAACAGAATATGAGCGTTATTGCGAGGATTACAACATACAACACAACACCATGCCAGATATTTCAAAGCATACAGCAACGGTTAGTATGACAACATCAATGTTTAATTGGGGGAATAATTACAATGGTGATGCTTTCATCATGCTGCATCCATATTGGGAAGACACTATTCGTAAAAAGGTTTTTAATAAATCCAAAGGTGAATATGACATTGATAAAAAGGTCTCTGCACGTGCACCAGCAATCATCTTAGGTTTTTGGGCGATACAGAGAGGGCATTTCTATGATTTTGATGTCGATGGGGATAATGATCTTGACAGCATTTTTCATGCCTATGGTGGTGATGCAGAAGCTGTTGCGCGTGTAATGCTTACTCTTGATGATCTTTTTTTGATGGGACCTGAATTTGAAAAATTGCGCAATTACAAACCAGGCAATGAAAAAACAACGGGAGAAAAACTCGAAGAAAGTATTAATGAGTATGCAGTGCCTACTCAAAGGATGCCAATGCAAGAAGAGCGGATCTTGTCTTTATTGAGGCAGCTAAAGTATGACCCTCAGAATTTGCCCCAAAAACCGCCCGGCAAGCCGGGGGTGAGGGCTGAGATTTTGGAACTCGCCATGAAAGAGAAAAAGATATTCACATCAAAAACGGCAGTTTACAAAGCTTGGCAGCGATTGAGAGATAAAAACGAAATTCGTTAACCCTATGCCACCAAGGTATCTACCATTTTGGTATAGGGTAGATACTTGAGGGGGTGGATACCCCCTATGTTCTTATAGTCATTGTTAATCCAGTGCCTTCTGGCACATCTTTACAGGAGATTGCAATGACTGCTACTGCACAGAAACCAAAACGCATTTTGAAACTGCCAACCGTTGTAGAACGGACGGGGTACTCAAGAGCGCATATCTATACCCTTGAGGCTCAAGGCCTCTTCCCAAAGAAAATAAAACTTGGAGCTAGGTCAATCGGATTTTTGGAATCTGATATCGACGATTGGATTGATTCCCGCATAGCAGCCAGCCGCCAAGAAGCGGCATGAGGTACTGCCATGTCCTTACAGACACAAGCAGATAAGATTCTCCGACAGTCCCGGGCGATCTCCATTGCAAAAGCCATCTGGGATAGCGCCGGGCCCGCAAAAGCAGAGCATGCCTATCTCCGTAAAAAAGGAATCCAGCCGCATGGCACGAAGGAACACAATGGCTTGCTCATCGTCCCTGTGACTGACCGCAGAAAGATCATATCCCTGCAGTACATCCACACGAATGGAACCAGCCGATTCATGCCGAATGGTCGCACAAGGGGCGGATATTACATGACCGGCAAGCCTGGGCAATCAGACATCATCTGCATAGCCGAAAGCTTCGCCGCTGGCGCATCAATTTATGAAATGACGAGCTATCCGGTTGCCGTAGCGTTCTATGCCGATAACCTCAGGCATGTCATCAGAACGATCAAGGAGCTATACCCTTTCAAAACGCTGGTGATTTGTCCTGATGAGGATTGCCTCCCCCAGGAAAGTACCGGCAAAGCAAAGAAGACAAAAGCACCTCTGTGCAGCGTCATCCATGCAGGACAGATGACTATGGCCAGACAGATCAAAAAGCTTGCCTCACCCGAGGCCAAACGCTGCCAGGCCCATTTGCTCTGTCAGTCCCTGATCCAGATGTTGAGGGTATAACCATGGCAAGGATCCGTTCAATCAAGCCTGAATTCTGGACATCCGAACAAATCGTCGATTGCTCGACGATCACTCGGCTACTTTTCATCGGCATGTGGAACTTCTGCGACGATGGAGGTAACCACCCGGCCAGTGCCCGCACCCTCAAAATGGAGGTCTTCCCAGGTGATGACATCACCATCGATGAAGTACAGAAATCTGTTGATGAACTCATCACAAACGGGCTGGTAATCCTTTATGAATCAGAAGGCAAGGAATATTGGCATGTCACTGGATGGCGACATCAGAAGATTGATCGGCCCACCTTCAAATACCCCAAATTCGATGAGCATTCGACGATTATTCGACGAGCGCTCGACGAGGCCTCACCCCCGGATATAGATGTAGATATAGAGAGGAAGGGAGAGGATATATCTATTAACCCTAACGGGTTAATTGTCCCCAGCGATGCTGAAGACGAAAAACCCGCCCGCGCCAAAAAGCCCGATTGCCCACACCAGCAAATCATTGACCTCTACCACGAAGCATTACCCATGTGTCCGCGAGTACGGGATTGGACACCTGCCAGAGCTACGCAGTTACGAGCAAGGTGGAACGAGGCACCAGAACGCCAGAACCTGGACTACTGGAAACGATTTTTCGAGTATGTGGCCACCTGTGATTTTCTTGTCGGAAAAGCCGGTAACAAGCCTTTCTTTGCTGACCTCGAATGGATGATCAAGGCTGGGAACTTCACCAAAATCCGTGAACGCAAGTATGAAAACCGGGAGGCAGCATGAGAGCCATAGAAGCCGAACAGGCCATCCTGGGCAGCCTGCTCTTGAGCAACGCAGCACTGCTACGGATCCCTGAACTTAAGGTTAGCCACTTCAGCGATGGCGGTCACAGAAGCATCTTCACCGAGATATGCCGGCAGATCCACGCTGGAAAAGCGGCCGATATCATCACCGTCTACCATGTCCTGAATGATTCCGGGCTTGATTTCGGTGGCCTTCCATATCTCAACCAGTTGTCACAGAACACCCCCTCAGCGGTCAACATCCGGTACTACGCTGACATCGTGATCGACAGTGCCCTTCGACAGTCACTCGTTGATACAACAGTTGAGCTGGCCGCCATGGTTTCCGATAACCCGAAGGTACCGGCACCCCAACTGCTGGAAAATGCCATGGCGGCCATATCCCGGCTGGCAGAGACGCAATTGGAGCAGGAACCCTTGCTTGCCAGGCAAGCCCTTCAGAACCACGTCAATACCTTTGAAGATCGCTTCGAGAAAAAAAGCTCCGCCATTCCCACCGGCTTTGAATATATCGACCGCATGCTGAATGGCGGCGTTAACCGCGGAGACTTGCTCATCGTCGGTGCCCGGCCATCCATGGGTAAGACTGCCTGGGCATTGAATGTCGCAACGGCCATGGCAGTTGAATACACCGGCTTGTTCCTCTCACAGGAAATGACATCTGGACAACTGCTCGACCGCCTGGGCGCAGCGCTCGGCAGCATTGATCTTGGCGCCATCATCAGGGGTGACATGAGCAATGATGCCTGGACACGATACACAGCCGCCTGTAGCCGCATAGAAGCCCTGAAACTGCATATCGATGATCAGGGCAGCCTGACTATTATCAGCGTCAAGAACAAGGCCAGAAAGATCAAACGTAGCTATGGGCTGGATTTCATCGTCTTGGACTACCTGCAACTGATGGCCGGTGATGCAGCAAAGCGGACCCGTAACGAGCAGATAGAAGCCATATCCCGGGAACTCAAGGGACTGGCGAAAGAACTCAACATTGCGGTCATCGCATTATCGCAGCTGAACCGGGAAGTGGAACGACGGCCCGGCCGAAGGCCGACCATGGCCGATCTGAGAGATTCCGGTGCCATTGAGCAGGATGCAGATGTGATTGTCTTCATTCACAGGGAAGAGGTCGGGAATCCGGAAACACACCTGATTGGCTGGGCGGACTTCATCTTTGCGAAGAACCGGCAGGGACAGACGGGGGATGTCGCCCTTCACTACGAGGGTCGCTATACCCGCTTTGAGACGGCGCAGGGGTACAGGCCTCAGCCTGCAAGGACGCAGCCAAAGCGTGGGCTGGCTGAGCATTTGTGAGAAAGCCTATGAAGAAGATGACGCCCAAACAGAAAAGGTTTGTCGAGGAATACCTGATAGACCTGAATGCCACTCAGGCGGCGATCAGGGCCGGATATAGCGAAAAGACCGCTGGCCAGATAGGTGAAGAGAACCTGAAAAAACCTGAAATCGCCAATGAAATTCAGAGAAGGACGATTGAACGTATGAAAAGAACAGAATTGAGCCAGGATGAGGTCATTGAGAAGCTTCGTGACCTGGTAGACATTTGCATGGGCAAAAAACCGATCAAGGTAATGACCATCGTCAAGAATGCAAGAGAAGGTACGGCTACATCCGTAGAGGTCGAGGGTGCCATGTTTGAGCCGGCTGCGGCAAACCGGGCACTGGAGCTGCTGGGGCGTCACATGAGGATGTTCATCGATAAAGTCGATCTCACGTCAAGTGATGGATCCTTGACGCCAGTTCCATCCGGTATGGACGCCTTTTATGCAGACATTGCCGGGGAAGCATTGAAAGAAGAACTGATACGGCGGGGACTGCCAACAGACATCCATGAGGAATAAATCAGGCGGGCCCCATTCCAAGTATGCACATGGGCCTTTTGAGAAAAAATTAATGACAGCAAAGGAAATAAGAGAATGGCGATCAAGGAAATCATAGAGACTCTTGTTACCGTCTTCAAGGTAGAAGCCGAAGGCGTCAAACAGGGTGTCGATAATGTCCAGCGGGACGTCAATCGCGGAGAAAAAGCCCTGAACCGGATGGGCGACTCCGCGAAAAAGACATCCCAGCAGGTTACTGGCCTCGCCGGTGACTTAAAAAAAGTTTCTTCTGCCATACAACTCGTTGCCACGACAATGGGATTGTTCCACGTCATGAACCAAAACATGAATATGCAGAACATTTCCCGGCAGACCGGCCAAGCAGCAAGTAGTGTTGCCTCCCTTGAAAGAGCGTATAAAAAAGCAGGCCTTTCTGCCACGGAGGCCGGCGCAGCATCCCGGAAATTTACTGACGCTATTGGTGCCGCCATGTTTAGTGGTGACTACAGTGGGCTGGATGGGGCAAGGCGTTTAGGTGCTGATGTTTTTGATCAGAATGGCAAAATCCGTGATTCAGCAGACATCATGGCAGATATGGCCGATAACGCCAGAAGGTGGTCAAAAAGCGATGCCGAGCTTTTCCAGATACTCAAGCACCAAGGAGGATTTTCTGATACCGATGCTACTTTCTTTTCAAGGCCAGACGCAAGAAACCTTATTGAAGAGGCAAGGCGGGAAGAAGCTGCTAATGCCCCACGAAGAAAACAGATTGAGGAGCTCAACAAGCTCTACCAGGACCAGAAACTGATAGTGGAGGATCTGGGGCTTGCCGTTCTGAATAATTTGGCTCCGACGATAAAGGATCTGGGTGAAGGCATTAAAGGTGTTACCAGTTATCTCAAAGAGAACAATGAAGCGCTGGATGCCGGCGTCAAAGGCTGGGTAGCATACAAGTTGATGGGCATCAATCCGGTCATCGGTGGGCTTGTGGCATTGGGTATGATTCTCATGAAAACGAAAAGCATGCTGGAGGAAAGCGACAATGATATTTCCCGGGTGAAGGCCGTTAAGAAGAGGATGCTTGCCGGTGATGCGGAAACCGGGGCAAGCGTTGCAGAGGAATACGCGCCGGCCGAGGATGAGGTCGCGATGGATAATCAGTTCACTCGCCTTCTTGACCAGCTTTCTGAAAAAGTAACGGGCAGGAAGCCTGTTGGAATTCCCCTGAAAGGACGCACAGGATCAGGTGCCGGCGTTTTAAATGCAAGAGAAAAAGCACTTAAAAATCTTCTGTTCAAGGGCGAGGCCGGAAGCGACGGTTACAACGCTGTAAATCGCGGAGAGCGATACGGATATAAATCTGGCCGTGAAAACCTTGAAGAAATGACGATAGCAGAGGTTCTGGAGGCACAACGCTCCGGAAGATTCAATGCTGCCGGCGCGTATCAGATGATCCCCACAACCCTCCAGGGCGCCGCAAAAAGTGCAGGAATTAGCCTGAGCAGGAAATTCGATGCTGAAACACAGGACAGGCTTTTTAAACACCTTGCGAACAAGCGGGCAGGTGATTTTCTCCGCGGGAAATCAAACGACATAACCAGGGCGCAGCGCTTACTGTCACCAGAATGGGCGGGCCTCACCAATCCCGATACCGGAAAGTCTTACTGGCATGGGACAGCAAATAATAAGGCGACAATAACAAGCGCTCAATTCATTGAGGCCATGAGATATGCCGACATGCGCACAAAAGAGAGCGGATCCAGTGGCAGCAAAATAGAAAACGTAAATATCTATGCCGGGAATGCTGATGCGAAAGATGTCGGAAACGTCGTTATGGACTTGGCGGCTGGTGGCAGATCAGCCTACAAATTCAATTCAGGGAGGGACTCATGAGCTTCAAAAAAAGAAGTCTGAGGGTCAGGTTCACGCTTTCTCAGGGCGCCTTTAATGACGCGAACGACGACACGGTAGAGATAGATGATCTTTCCATACGCGCAAAAATTGAAGACTTTTCATTTGGCGAAAAGAGCGCCGAGATTTATGTAACCGGCTTGTCAGTGCACATCATAAACAGGCTGATTACTTTGAAAGCGGTACCGAAAAGCAATGCCTGGCAGCCTAACCGGGTAACGCTTTTGATTAATGATGAAAATGACAAAGAAACGGTTGTCTTCTTCGGGTACATTTACCATGCATTCGGAAATTTCAATCTTGCACCTGACATTCCACTGCATATATTTGCCACCTCTTCATACTATGCGCAAATGACGGTTCCGGAAGGCATAAATTTTCCCGGTTCCGCAAAAGTCAGTGACATTATAGAAACGCTGGCGTTCAAGGGAGGATGGGGGCTTGTAAACCACAACGTCACCAAGGCAATCAGGGATACCTCCCTTAATGGCGATTTGTGGGGCATGCTCAGTCTTGTTGCCCGGGCCGCAAAGATCGATTTCTTCATTGAAAGCGGCAAGCTTCACATCATCAATATGGAGGGGCCGCGTGACGATATTCCAGCCATGAAAATGTCTCGTAATACGGGCCTGGTCGGCTATCCCATGCCCACGGTCAATGGCTGTTCCCTGCAGTGTGAATTTGATATCAAGTATCGGATGAGGTCGAAGATTGAGGTGGATGTGCCGGAAATCCAGGTGATAAACGGGATCATGTACGTTAATGCCATTGTCCACCAGCTTGACACTGGGGTACCAAAGGGAAATTGGCTGACAAACCTCCGTCTGGTATGGGTCGCGGAGGATGTGAACCAAAATCTGGGTGCCTGAGTTTCCTCTTTGCCTCGACGTTTCTGATTCGGATGCTGGCAATACCGGAACGAAATACGCTGATTAATTGGGCGTTGCGAGGGAGGTAGGGAGAATTCATTACATAATGCTGATACATCCGTGATAAATTTATATTCCCAAAAACAAACCTTTAAGGAGACACTGCTCATGGCCTTATCCAATAGCCAACAGCATGCGATTCAAATACTTCATAAAGTTCTTGAAACGCAGCCTAATGTCGTTTCTCATACATCTCAGCGCACCAGCGGAGATGATGCAGCGCGTTTTTGCATATCCTTTATTGAAGCGATGTCAGAATGGTTAAGTCAACAGAAAAGCTAACCTACCGGTGATAAGAAAAAGGTTGGGCGAATCTGTCCGACCTTTTCTGCGGCAAAAGCCGAAGCAGCTTTACCTCATCTCAGACAAACACCGTGCAAAAGGCTATCCTGCCCCCTCAGCCCTCAGAATCCTCCGCCAGAAAGTTTGGTTCCATTGATGGAAACAAGCGTTTTTTTGATAATTGAGTTAAAATTCGCATAAATGTTCTTTGATATCAAAAAAGAGGTTCCGTGAACGCACAATATATTGTTGATAAATTTGGCGGGCAAACAGCATTGGCAAAATCGCTTGGCATAAGGCAAAGCGCGGTGTCATATTGGGTTAAGCGTGGCATAGTGCCTCAGAAATGGCATGAGCAAATCATTGCTATTGCCGGAAAAGATGGCATTGACATAAGTCAGGCTCATAAAATGGAAGAGGTTGGCGCTGTTGAAGTGCATCAATTATCAAGTCTTCCTGTTGCGGAGTATCAAGGGCGTGTTGATGAAGGTGCTATTGCGTCCCCATTTCTTTTCTATGCATCTGACGGCGACGCGGTCAAAGTTGGTGTTTTACTGGGAGAAGAAACAGTCTGGGCGACACAACAAGGGATTGCTGATATTTTTGATACAACAAAACAAAATGTTAGCTACCACTTTTCAAATATATTCAAGGAGTTAGAGCTTCATGAGTCAGCAGTTGTAAAGGAAATCTTGACAACTGCCGGTGATGGCAAGGCCTACCGAACGAAGTTCTATAATTTAGATGCCATCATTTCAGTTGGTTATCGAGTAAGCTCCTATAAAGCCACCCAATTTCGTCGCTGGGCAACAACGGTGCTTAAGGAATATCTCATAAAAGGATATGCTCTAGACGATGAGCGCCTGAAGCAAGGTAATCAGCTATTTGGGAAAGACTATTTCAACGAGCTGCTTGAGCGAATCAGAGAGATTCGCGCCTCGGAGCGCTTGTTTTATCAAAAAATCACGGACATCTATGCTCAATGTAGTGTTGATTATGATAAGGATTCTCCCACTACGCACCAATTTTATGCCCGAGTTCAAGACAAGCTACATTATGCAATTCATGGGCACACATCTGCGGAATTGATTGATTCGCGGGCTGATTCCGGTAAGCCTAATATGGGTTTGACATCATGGAAAAACGAACCAAAGGGAGGGAAAATAACAAAGCTGGATGTCACTGTCGGAAAAAACTATCTTAGCAAAGAGGAAATTGATGAACTGAATAGAGTGGTAACCATGTACTTGGACTTTGCTGAAAACACAGCTCGGCGCGGGAAGATGATGTACATGAAGGATTGGATTGAGCGCCTGGATGGCTTCTTGAGGTTCAATGAGTATGGAGTTCTTGAAAACTTCGGAAGGGTTCGCAGAGATACGGCGGAACGACATGCATATGCTGAATTTGAGAAATTCAGGGTAATCCAAGACAGGGAATTTAAATCAGATTTTGACAAGGTGGTTGATGAAATAAAAATTAAAGGGCGACTTCCATCTAAAAAAGAACAGGGTGATAATTGATCTATTACATTTGAAATTGTCTATATGTTTGTCTATATATTAATTTGCCTCGCCTCGTATAGCAAGCAGGAAGGCCAGTTGTAGATTCTGCGCATCGCACCATAGATTGTGTGAAAGTCCGTTACCGCCAGCATGCGGATGCTGGCGGTTTTTTTCTGTGAAAAATGCCTCGGCGGGAAGCGATCCCTACAGAAAGTACCTGGGGTATTGTTACAATGGCGTTCTCTCAATAAACCGCAGCCAAATCATCCACTCATGCCTGCATCAGCCAACAACGAAAATCCTTCGCCAGCGCCCGAGTCCGGCCTGCCCCGCCGGATTCTCGGTTTGCGTGAAGCGGTATCGCTGATTGTCGGTATTGTGATCGGGGCAGGGATTTTCAAAACGCCTGCCATTATTGCCGGCATAACAGGTCAGGCCGGGTGGATGTTTGGCGCCTGGTTACTGGGCGGCCTGGTTTCCCTGATTGGTGCACTGTGTTATGCCGAACTTGCCACTGCCTATCCCCATGCCGGCGGAGATTACCATTTCCTGCATCGGGCCTATGGGCGTTCTATTGCCTTTCTGTTCGGCTGGGCACGGGTATCAGTGATTACGACAGGTTCCATTGCGCTGCTTTCTTTTGTTTTTGGCGATTACATGAACCACGTTTTGCCGCTGGATCTGCTTGGCGCCGGTACGGGCTCGCTTGTCTATGCCATATTGGTTATCGTGGTGCTTTCCTGGCTTAACCGTCTTAATGTTCGCATGGGGATGGCAACACAGGCCCTGTTAACAGTCTTGCAGGCCGTCAGCCTGCTTTTGATTGTCGGTACAGCGGTTTTTTTGCTGGAGCCGGGAAATAACCCGGTTTCTGCTGTCGTGCCTCATGACGCCGTTGCCCCTATGACGCCAACCGTTGCCGCTTTTGGCATGGCGATGGTATTTGTGCTGCTGACGTATGGCGGCTGGAATGAAGCGGCCTATATCAGTGCGGAGATTCGGGGAGGGCGCCACAGCATGGTCAAGGCATTGTCACTGTCAATTTTCATCATTACGCTGCTGTATCTTCTGGTGACCTGGGCATACTGGGAAGGTCTGGGTATGAAGGGTATGGCGGAATCCAAAGCCATAGCGGCTGACATGATGCGGCTGGCTTTTGGGCCTGCCGTTGAAAAAGCAATATCCCTGATGGTTGCCATTTCCGTTTTGACATCGATTAACGGCACCATGATTGTGGGTGCCCGGACAAGTTATGCGATGGGGCGTGATTGGCCGGTTCTGAAGCGGCTGGGTGTCTGGGATGCCAAGCGCGATACACCAGGCAATGCGATATGGGTGCAGGGAGTGGCATCTCTTTTTCTCGTTTTGATGGGAGCCTGGATAGGAGGCGGGTTCAAATCAATGGTTGAATTTACCGCACCGGTTTTCTGGCTTTTTTTCCTGTTGACCGGTATTTCACTCTTTGTTCTGCGAAAACGCGAACCGGAAGTCCCTCGTCCATTCAAGGTCCCGCTGTATCCGTTGCTTCCCCTGCTTTTTTGTGCCACCTGCGCCTATATGCTGTACGCCAGCCTTTCCTTTGTTTATGACCAGTCTTTAGGTGGAATCAATGCCGCCTGGATCGGGGTTGCCATATTGGCAATTGGCGTTATGCTCCTTGTGCTGATACACTTTGTCAGCCCGGAGAAAGCGGGAAGTTAGGGAAACGCTGATTAAAAGGTTTTGTGAGCGAATTGCTGCGTT
This sequence comes from Oxalobacter vibrioformis, assembly GCF_027118995.1. NCBI lineage: Bacteria > Pseudomonadati > Pseudomonadota > Betaproteobacteria > Burkholderiales > Oxalobacteraceae > Oxalobacter > Oxalobacter vibrioformis. The sequence continues at coordinate 1,272,511 of NZ_CP098242.1, read as the reverse complement.
ACGCGGTGCTCGCAATCTTCGCCTGTCTTAAGATATGTCTTGGTTGCTGCTCCGCTTGCCTTGCACTTCATCTTCCAAAATCATTTAATCAGCGTTTCCTATCGTTGTATTTTTTGGAAAAGGATTATCTATGAACGGGTTGCGGCGTCCCTGGCTTGCAATGGCGGTTTTTTTTGCGGCTTCGCTTCTTGTCTGCGTGTTTGTCGTTGTTTCCGGCAAAGCGCAGTTTGGCCTTGAAGAAGTGATGGGCCCCAAACTGGACGCGGGATTCATCGCCACTTATCCTGAAATCGTTCAGGGGATGCTGGAGATTGCCGATGTCAATAAAAACGATATCGTCTATGACCTGGGATGCGGCGATGGCCGCATTGTGATTGCCGCAGCCAGGGATTATGGCGCACGCGGTGTGGGCGTGGATCTGAACCCGAAACGGGTCACGGAGGCGATTGTCAATGCAAAAGCTGCTGGTGTTGAGGATCGTGTCCGGTTTGAGATCGGCAATTTCTTTGAAGTCGACTTTTCAGATGCCACAGTGGTGATGCTGTACCTTCCGGCCGAACTCAACCTCAAGCTGCGTCCTTATATCTGGAAGCAGCTCAAGGTAGGGGCACGACTGGTATCACATGATAATGACATGGGCCCCGACTGGCCACCGGAAAAAATGGCGCAGGTCGGTAACAAGGGGGTCTTTATGTGGACGATCACTGAAGCACAGAAAGCCGCCGTGGCAGACGTCAATCTGCCCGCCAGATCATCGGGCTCGGAGACGTAAAGCGTTTCGTTAACCGGGGTGCGTGCTTGCCACTGGCTGGAAATAAAGCCGGATCCTCGTGCCGCGCCGGCTTTATTTCTCCTTCCTGTTAAAGCATGATTGCTGCCGGATCAGTGTAATGCGCTGTCCGGGTTTTTCTTGCGGCGTGCTTCATCGAAATGGTGATAAATTTTGGGAAGGTTTTCGATCAGTTCGGTGACAAGCGCCTCCCTGTCTTCGGCGTGGATCAGCCCTTGAGTATTCTGGGGATGCTTTTCCATGTAAAGCGTTAGAAATGGTACCAAAAGACCTTCCCCGATGCCTGCCTGATCCAGCAGTTCCTGCCAACTGTCGCGGTATTTATCGAGCCCGAGCGCAAAGCCCAGTGCCCAGTCGTTGCCGCTGACCTTGAAATCATCATCAGAATACATGAAGAGATAATAGGAATCGCCATTTTCCATCATTCCCTTGATGTGATCCCAGTGTTGTCTTAAGGCCTCATGTATTTCATCGGCCTGTTCTGGTGAGTTATATTCGGGTTCTTTTCCTCCAAAGATGAAGGGATAGAACGCTTCCGGCCCCGTTGCATCAGGGCCACAGATCAGCCCGCAAAAAAAGCCATCAAGGAGTTCCATGTGCATGCCGCCAGGATTGGACGCCAGAAAGTTTTCCAGTTTTTCAACCTGTTTGTCATCCAGTTGGTCGGGTGCATCGGTGCTGTTAAGGAAGCTGTCGAGATCAAAATCCGGCTCGCTCGGATCAATAGTATTTTTCTTGGACATAAGCTTGAGGGATAAAAGTGAAGTGAAGAATGAGGAACCGGTGGAGGCTTGTTGAATGCAGCCAGGATAGCCGACTCCTGATGGAGAAACACCTGCAAAATGCAGAGGTATTGAATTCATTATAGTATAGCTGTATCAGTTTTGTGAATAATTATTTATAAAACTGACAAAATCGACCGTTTGAAAGGCATTGCCGTATATCAAGGAAATAGGCAGACATTCTTTATTTTCGATTAATCCGGCAATGGCAATACGGCTTATCCTGTTTTAATGAATAAAAAGAAAGTTTTTTAACGATATCGATACACAGGAGGAAATTATGGATCGTTCAGCAACAGCTGTCTGGCAAGGCGGCATCAAGGATGGAAAAGGCGCGCTCACAACTGAAACCGGTGTGCTTTCCAATACGCCCTATTCTTTTTCTGCCCGTTTTGAAAACGGCGCGGGCACCAACCCGGAGGAATTGGTTGCTGCTGGCCATGCAGGATGTTTTACGATGGATCTTTCCGGCAGGCTTGAGCGGGCAAAGATGGTGGCGGAAAATATCCAGACAAAGGCAACCGTAACACTGGATAAGGGGGAAAAGGGTTTTTCTGTTACCCGCATTCACCTGGAAGTGATCGCAAAAATCCCTAATGTCGACGAGTCGGCGTTCCAGACAGCGGTTCGGCAGGCAAAAGAAAACTGTCCGATTTCCCGTTTGCTCAATACGGAAATCACGGTATCAGCCAGAGTTGAGTAAACACAGTGCCCTGCGGTTTGTTACGGATCGCAGGGCACTGGTAGATGGTTTGGAGATGCTTTTATTCCCGTAGAAATGATGCGGGAGAAACGTTGCTATTACATTGCGCCATTAAGCAGGAAGGAAAGTGAGATAACCAGAACCAGCTCACCTTCTGCGGAACGGGTTGTGCCGGAGATGCCGGTCACATTAATACCGGAAAGCGGTTTGATCACGAGATCGGCAGTTCCGTCAAGTGCTTCGACAGAAAGGATATACGGGCTGGGAGCAGCGATAACGATACCGGCTTGTTCAACACAAGGATCATATCCCAGCACATTTGCCATGGACAATACCGGAAGTGGCCGTCCCTGATCACGGAATACTGGCTGACCGCTGACCTGCTCAAACGTATCCGGGAGTTCCACGACCCGCTCAACCAGCGACATCGGGATGCCAAGTTTGGCTCCTGACGTGCTCACAAGCAGCATGGGAATAATGGATAGCTCAATCGGAAGCCTGATCGAAAAGGTCGTGCCCCTGCCCAGCTTTGAATCGATCCAGATGGTACCGCGATGCTGTTCGACCGCAGTTCGTACCACATCCATGCCGACACCGCGGCCTGAGACGCTGGATGCAACTTCCATTGTTGAGAAGCCCGGAAGAAAAACCAGCTGATAGGCTTCATCATCCGACTGGGCATCATTGGGGCCGATCAGACCTTTTGAAACCGCTATACCCCGGAGCCTTTCCGGATTCATGCCACGGCCATCATCTGAAATGACAATCATGACACTGTTAGCTTCCTGCCAGGCTTTCAGCAGGATCTGGGCTTTTTCCGGTTTCCCGGCGGCCAGCCTTCCTTCGGCATCTTCCACACCGTGGTCAAGCGAATTTCGCAGCATATGAACAAGCGGATCATACAGGCTGTCAACAACCAGACGGTCAACTTCGGTTTCTGCACCTTCGATCACCAGATCAACATTTTTACTCAATTCGCGGGCCAATTCACGGACAAGGCGCGGGAAACGCTGGAACAGGCGTCCCACCGGCTGCATACGCGTGGAAAGCGTGGCTCGCTGCAACTCTGTTGAATAGCGGGAAGCCCTTGCCTGGGTTTCGATCAGATTGTCAATGAGTTCTGCCGCCTCATCTTCAAACGGAAAGAGACGAAGCTTGTCCAGGAGGACACTGGCCTGGTTGGCCGCCTGAGCGGCTTCGCCGGCAACTTCAAGCAAAACATCCAGTTTGGCAGCATCAATACGGATACTGTCATCTTTGGGTGCAGAGGAAGGTGCGCGTCTTCTTTCTGCGCCATCCCAGTTCCCAGCCGGGGCTGCTGGTATGGCCGCGATATCGGTGGTTGATGCTTCAGGGTTACCCCGGCGATCAATCCCGTCCCATGTCGAGCCTTCAGACGCTTCGGCAACTGCGCTCGCCGGTACTTCAACTTGTTTGTCTTCCGGGACGAGCGCGTTATACAGGGCGTGCCAGTTGGGACCCTCTTCAGCGGGTGGCATGGTTTCTGCAGATGGTGTGGCTGGAGCCGCTTCTGCTTGGGGGGGCGTATTTGCCGCTGGTGCTGCCGTTGGCGAGGGTGCTGCTTCGCCAGCAAGTGCGCGTTGCAGCATGGCTTCAATCTCTGGCGGAAAAGCCGAGAGTTCATCGGGCGCCGCGCCATTATGCAGTTCGCTTAACTGGTATCCGACAAAGCTGCTGGCCTGTAATGACGCTTCAATGGCATCAGGCGTCACCGGTACTTTACCGGTTCTCATGCCGTCAAAAAGGTTTTCTGTCAGATGACAGGCTTCAACCATCGGGGCGAGCCCCATAAAACCCGCTCCACCCTTGATCGTATGAAAAGAGCGGAATACGGCGTTAATGGTGTCCTGGTCGTCGGGATGCCTCTCCAGCGTCAGCAGATGTTCTTCTACCTGCGACGCAAGGTCCAGTGCCTCAACGACGAACTCTTTCAGCATGTCTTCCATCAGAAACCCATTTCTCAGATACGCGTTATCAGCAAATTATTACGATAATTGTTTAAAACCCCAGGTTGGCCAGCAGGCTGTCAACATCATCCTGATCCATGGCCTTGTCGGGAACATCCGGTCCGGCCATCAGGTCGACCACTTTCTCCTTGGTTTCAGGCGGCGCATTGTCGCGCAGCAATTGCGCGAGTTCCTGCTCCAGCTTTTTGGTAATGCCCACCACTTTTTTGATCACCTGCCCGGTAATGTCCTGAAAATCCTGTGCCATCATGATTTCCATCAGGCGCGCCTTTTCTTCATCAGCCCGGTTGGCAGTATTAACGGTAAAATCCCGGGAGTCCTGAGCCAGTTGCTTAAATGCATCCACATCCATATTGCCATCAAAGAGCGTTGCCCAGCGTTCTTCCAGGTCACGAGCCGTTTTTGACAGTTCTTCCTGCTGCGGCATGGCGATGTCAATGGAGTTCAGCACACGTGTCGCAGCCTGTTCCGTTAATGTCGCCACATATTCAAGACGGCCTTTTGCATCATGGACTTCTGTTGCCACATCCTGCAGGGCACGGTCATAGCCCAGTTCACGCATGGAATTGTGGAGCTGTCTCAAAATACCGCCGACCCGATCGTATAGCGGCAGATCAGCCGCATCAAGCGGATTCGGGTGGGTAAGAGAATCAGACAGCCCTGCTTCTGGTGTAATGGTATCTTCTGCGGGAATGGCTTGTTCGCCGGATGGCGATGTACTTAATTCGTCAAAAAGTGCTTCAAGTTCGTCTTCAGAGGGGGCGGCTTCTGTTGCGGCTTCAGCCGGTGTACCGTTGTCGCTGCCGGTAGCCAAGGCTTCTGAACTCAACTCATCAAAAAGCGCTTCAAGTTCGTCTTCAGAAGGTTCTGCTTCCGATGATGATTCGGACCTTATCTCTCCAGCATCGGTTTGTTCCCTTTGTTCATCAGAAATCTTGTCAAACAGGGCTTCCAGTTCGTCAGTCATTTATGCCACTCCGTTAATAATAAAAGGCACAACAGCGCCTTCCGCTTTGATTTTTAAAATAAAAGATTCCGTACGGCAATACTTTACATGCTATATGCATCGACAGCAAGCATTGTCTTTGTCATCTATGCAATTGATTTTGCGTTTGATCCGTGATGTTATCGAGTCAGTCACTCCAGAGTTTACCGCCGGTTGCCCAGTCTTCTTTCCGGATTTCATGGATAATCACATGGATCGATCCGGGATTGCAATCGAGCGTTTTGGCGGCGGCGTCTGTGATTGCTTTGACAAAATGGCGTTTTTGTTCAAGGGTCCGGCCTTCAAGCAGTTGAACGGTGATGGTTGGCATGGCGATCCTTCTAAGGGTTTTGCTGATTATAAAGCGCTCAGGGAAAACAGACAGGGCTTTCTTTCTGGCGCTTCACGGACTTGCATTGGCGAAGAAAGTGATCGCCCGGCATTTTCTTGCTGGTAACAGAAACCCTATTGTAAAATATTCTGTTTTTCACATTATAAAATTACCGGAAAAAATGTTTTGCCGGAAACTCCTGTCTTGAATACGGCACCAGCAGTTTTCAAGGCGACCATCAACAAAATTGTATTTATTGGAGTATGACATGTTCTCAAAAGACCAGACCATTGCCCGCGTTGATCCGGCGCTGTGGAACGCTATTCAGAGTGAAAATATTCGCCAGGAAGAGCATATTGAGCTGATCGCTTCCGAGAATTATTGTTCCCCGGCAGTCATGCAGGCACAGGGGTCGCAACTGACCAATAAATATGCAGAAGGTTATCCGGGCCGCCGCTATTATGGCGGTTGTGAATTTGTGGACATTGCCGAGCAACTGGCGATTGATCGTGTTAAACAGCTTTTTGGCGCGGAGGCGGCAAATGTGCAGCCCAACTCAGGCTCCCAGGCCAACCAGGGCGTTTTCTTTGCCATGCTTCAGCCGGGTGACACAATCATGGGCATGTCGCTGGCAGAAGGTGGCCATTTGACACATGGCATGGCGCTTAATATGTCAGGCAAATGGTTCAATGTGGTGTCATACGGGTTGAATGAGAAGGAAGAAATTGACTATGACGCCATGGAACGCCTTGCCCATGAAAAAAAGCCCAAGATGATTATTGCGGGCGCATCAGCCTATTCGCTCCGGATTGATTTTGAGCGTTTTGCAAAAGTTGCCAGGGACGTTGGCGCCTACTTCATGGTGGATATGGCCCATTATGCCGGCCTCATTGCTGCCGGCGTTTATCCTAATCCGGTTCCTCACGCCGATTTCGTTACGTCCACCACGCATAAATCGCTGAGAGGCCCGCGTGGCGGCTTCATCCTGATGAAATCAGAATATGAGCGCCCGATCAACTCGGCCGTTTTCCCGGGCATTCAGGGCGGGCCGCTTATGCATGTCATTGCCGCCAAGGCGGTTGCTTTCCTGGAGGCCTTGCAGCCGGAATTCAAAACCTATCAGGAGCAGGTGCTCAAAAATGCGGATGTCCTGGCCAAGACCCTTATCGAACGGGGTTTCCGGATTGTTTCCGGCCGCACCGAGTCACATCTGATGCTGGTTGACCTGATCAGTAAAAATATCACTGGCCGTACAGCGGAAACCATTCTTAACAGCGGGTATATCACCTGCAACAAGAATGCGGTCCCCAATGATCCGCAAACGCCTTTTGTCACATCGGGTATCCGCCTGGGCAGCCCGGCCATGACAACGCGTGGTTTTAAGGAGGAGGAATCCCGGATGGTGGGCAATCTGCTGGCGGACGTGATTGACAGTCCGGAAGATCCGGCAGTACTGGAGCGTGTCCGTGCGGAAGTGAAAAAGCTGACAACGGCATTTCCGGTTTATGGCTGATCAAGAGGTTCTTTCACGAAACCGCCTGCACTGACAGGCGGTTTTTTTATGAAAGGCCCTGCTTTTGCTTCGGCAGTACGAAGTACGTCATATTGCTGAGACATAAACCGGATAAAATACCGGTTTGGGTAAGATCCGGGAGAGTGTATGCCCCATGATGAATTCATGCGCTATGCAATAGAAATGGTTAACGAGCCGCCATCACATGTCGCGCCCAATCCCCGTGTCGGGTGTGTCATTGTCAGGGATGGCCGGATTATTGGTCAGGGAAGCACCCGCCCCCCCGGAGGCAACCATGCTGAAATTGAAGCGCTCGACGATGCGGCCAGAAAAGAGTGTGAGGTGAAGGGGGCTACCGTGTATGTCACGCTGGAGCCCTGCGCTCACCATGGGCGGACCGCGCCTTGCGCCGATGCCCTGATCCGGGCGGGAGTGTCCCGCGTCGTTGCTGCCATGACAGATCCTGATCCCCGTGTATCCGGAGAAGGCTTTTCCCGACTGATGGCCGCTGGCATTGATGTGATTTCCGGTGTGCTGGAAAACGAGGCCCGCGAGATGAATCTGGGTTTTTTATCCCGCATAGAACATGGGCGGCCCTGGGTGAGGCTGAAGGCAGCCGCAAGCCTGGATGGCAGGACGGCATTGCCCGGCGGACAAAGTCAGTGGATTACTTCACCAGCGGCACGTGATGATGGGCATATCTGGCGTGCACGGGCGGATGCGATATTAACAGGTATCGGCACAGTCGAAAGCGATGATCCGCAGTTAACCGTCAGGGCTGTTGAGGTCTCATCCCAGCCTCGCCGCATTGTGGTGGACAGCCGCCTGCGGATTTCACCCGATGCCCAGGTGCTGGCAGGGGGCGGCACCTGGGTGTTCTGTGCACAGCCGGACCCGGGAAAAACCGCCCTGCTGAAAGAAAAGGGCACGGACATTATCGTCATGCCCGGAAAAAACGGCGGGGTCGATTTGCCGGCAATGATGGCCGAGCTGGCCAGGCGGGAAATCAACAAGGTGCATGTGGAAGCCGGGGCCATATTAAATGGTGCGCTGGTACAGGCGGGGTGTGTGGATGAGTTACTGGTTTATCTGGCGCCGTCCCTTATGGATGAGGGGCACAGCATATGCCGTTTACCTGCATTGGCGTCACTTGATGATCAGATACGGATGCAGTTTCGGGATATTGCCATGATTGGCCCGGATTTGCGCGTGATTGCCCGTCTTGAATAAAAAAACAAAGGGAGAGGATATGTTTACAGGAATCGTAACGGCCGTCGGCCGTATCACTTCCGTTATGCTACAGGGAGAAGGTGAAGACGCTGGGGTGCGCCTTCATATTGATGCCGGCGATTTACCGATGGATGATGTCAAGCCGGGAGATTCGATCGCGCTCAGTGGCGCCTGCATGACGGTAGTGAAAAAAACAGATGATGGTTTTGTCGTGGATGTTTCCCGGGAAAGCCTGAACCGAACGGCTGGCCTGGATGTGCCGGGCGACATCAATCTGGAAAAGGCCCTGCAACTGGACGACAGGCTGGGTGGCCATCTGGTGGCAGGGCACGTTGACGGGATTGGTGTTGTCAGCCGCTTTGATCCGGTGGGGGAGTCGTGGGAACTGCTCATTGAGGCGCCTAAGGATATGGCGAAATACTTTGCCTACAAGGGGTCTGTTGCTGTTGACGGTGTTTCGCTGACAGTTAATCGCGTCGAGGATACGGATCGGGGCTGCCTTTTCTCCATCAACCTGATTCCGCACACTATTGAAGTGACGACATTGAAAAACCTGTCTCCAGGAAAAAAGGTCAATCTGGAGGTAGACCTGATTGCGCGCTATGTCGAGCGGATGCTGTCACTTTCAGACGGCCAATAAACGTTGTTTTCAGCCATGCTGGTAAAACGCCGGGTGTGGTTGTCTCATTTATGCAACAGGAAGCGGAAAAAAACTGTGTATTCAGACCTGAATCGGCAACAAACTTGAGAAATTGCTTTAATATTTTTTCCAAGGCTGCCGGTTTTAAATTGTCAGGCGTTTGGCAGGCGGCTCAGGAACGACAGCAGTTTTTCTTTCTCTCCCTGATATGGGAAAAAGGCAGGCCTGCTGGTGATGTGTTACAAAAATACAACAGTTTTGTCTCATTTTTGTGATTTTTTGCCTGATTTTGCAGTGTCCGTGACTAATTTGTTGGAAAGTTGGTCACAATATGATTAAGCTATGACTTATCCGGAAGTTTTAGCAGGATATTTTTTACTACGGATTTTCAACACATCTCTTAAAAGGGAAGAAAAATGAAAAAGACTTTAATCGCATTAGCTGTACTCGGCGCTGCTGCCGGTGTGGCACATGCCCAATCCAACGTCACCATCTATGGTGTTGTTGACACCGGTTACATCTTGGAATCCGGCCGTGATGTCCGCATGGGCGAAAACATCAACAACCGCATCGGCTTCCGTGGTTCGGAAGACCTCGGCGGTGGTTTGAAAGCCACCTTCGAACTGGAAAAGCGTTTTGACCTGTTTGATGGTTCAATGGGCAACTCCAATACCGCCGGCTATCAGGCAAACAGAGGCGCTACCGGCAAAGACTGGGATGGCGCAGCCAACCTCGGTCTGGCAGGTAACTGGGGCCGTGTCCGTTTCGGTCGTGTGAACGAACTGACCACGGAAACCATCCGTAAATTTGACCCGTTCTATCAGTACGGCGTGGGTTCCATGCTGCTGAGCGCAAACCGCTCGGCTCGTATTGACAACACCGCTCGCTATGACTCCCCGAAATGGTCCGGCTTCTCCTTCGGCGCCAGCTATTCTCTGGGCCAGAACACCCGTAACGATGGTGGCTATGTAGGCGACGGTGGTGCAGCCAACCCATTCTATTCATCAGGCGCGAGCAACGATGGCTACGGTATCAACCTGTCCTATGACAACGGCCCATTCATGGCAACCGCCAACTGGAGCCGCCTGGCTGACTCCGATGATTCCGATACCTGGAACGTTGGCTTGGCGTACAAATTCGGCCCGGCGCGTGTTTCCCTGTTGTATGAAAACACAAGCAATGAAGGCTGGGCTGGCGGCGGTAACAGCGCACCGAAGGCAAAAAGCAGCTGGCAAGCTAGAGGCCTCGATACCGACCTCTGGCTGCTCGGTCTGGAATGGGACATCGGCCCAGGCCAGCTTGACGCATCCGTGCAGTACATGGACTTCGATCCAAGTGCCAGCAAAGCCCAGGGTGGATATGATGCTGACGTCTACAAGTACGCTATCGGCTACACCTACAACCTGTCCAAGCGTACTTCCGCTTATGCACAGGTTTCCTACAGCGACTTTGACGAGCAATCCGCCGGTAAAGCAATCTCCGGCTTGGAGCGTAGCGATATGTGGGGCTTCCAGATCGGTATGACCCACAAGTTCTAATCACTTGTGATGTCATGAAAATGCGGTCAGTCTGAAGCATTTTCCCGAAAAGCTGTACCGAAAAACGCACATGTGAAAGCATGTGCGTTTTTCTTTTGGAGGCAGTATCCAAATTATTGCCTGTGTTTTTGTTTTTTGCTGCCGAAGCATGATTTTGTCAGTAAAATAGTGCTTTTGCGGTTTGGCTAAAAATAGGCCAAGGCGGGTAACAGAGCCACCAATGTGGCATAAGACAAGGATAAATCAGGAATGTGCGGGATTGTAGGCGCGCTGGCAGCGCGCGATATCACCCCTATGATGATAGAGGGGTTAAAGCGGCTGGAATACAGGGGGTATGATTCTTGCGGGATTGCCCTTTTTTCGGAAGGCAATCTGCGACGCAGCCGCAGTACGGCAAGGGTTGCTGATCTTGAAAGCCAGGTCAATGCATTCGGGCTGACTGGCTTTATGGGAATTGCGCACACCCGCTGGGCTACGCATGGGCCGCCAACCACGCTGAATGCCCATCCGCATTTTTCCCGCGAACGCATCGCACTGGTGCACAACGGCATCATTGAAAATTACGTCGAGTTGCGCGAAGAACTTGTTGTCAAGGGCTATGAATTTGACAGCCAGACCGATACCGAAGTCATGGCCCATCTGATTGATTCGCTGTACCAGGGCAATCTGCTCGAAGCCGTGCAACAGGCGGTCAGTCGTCTGACCGGCGCTTTTGCCATTGCCGTGATTTGTCGTGATGAACCGCTTCGCATGGTGGGTGCAAGAAAAAACTCTCCTCTGGTGGTGGGGCTGGGGGAAGGCGAAAATTTCCTGGCGTCTGATGCGCTGGCCCTGGCCGGGACGACAGACCAGATTATTTATCTGGAAGAGGGTGATATTGTCGACCTGCATGTGGACCAATGCCATATTTATGACATGGATGGCAAGACGGCTCTGCGTGAAGTCCGTATTGTCCAGGCTTATACCGCTGCGGCCGAGCTTGGTCTTTACCAGCATTACATGCAAAAGGAAATTTTCGAGCAGCCGCAGGCGCTGGCGGATACGCTTCAGGGGATCGAGGATTTTTCGCCACGGATTTTCGGGGAAAATGCCCAGGCCGTTTTTGAAACCGTTGATTCCATCCTGATTCTGGCTTGCGGTACCAGTTATTATGCGGGGCTGACAGCCAAGTACTGGCTGGAAGCCAAGGCCGGCATTCCGGTCAATGTGGAAATTGCCAGTGAGTACCGTTATCGCAGCAGTGTGCCTAACCCGAATACACTGGTGTTGACGATCACCCAGAGCGGTGAAACAGCCGATACACTGGCTGCCCTCCGGCATGCCAAGGAACAGGGAATGGCACACACCCTGACGATCTGTAACGTGGCAACGAGTGCAATGGTGCGGGAATGCGAACTGGCCTATATTACGCGTGCCGGTGTCGAGATCGGGGTTGCCTCTACAAAAGCGTTCACCACCCAGCTTGCCGGGCTCTTTTTGCTGACGCTGGTTTTTGCCCGCTTGCGGGGGCGCCTGAATCCGCAGCAGGAGGCGGATTATCTTCGCGAATTGCGCCATTTGCCGGCGGCTATTTCAGCCGTACTGGCGCTGGAACCCCAGATCATTGCCTGGGCAGAATCTTTTTCACGGTATGAAAACGCCCTTTTTCTGGGGCGGGGCCTTCATTATCCGATTGCGCTGGAAGGTGCATTGAAACTGAAGGAAATTTCCTACATCCATGCCGAGGCTTACCCGGCCGGTGAGCTCAAGCATGGCCCGCTTGCGCTGGTAACCGAGCAGATGCCGGTAGTGACGGTGGCGCCAAGGGATGACCTCCTGGATAAACTGAAGTCGAATATGCAGGAAGTCCGGGCGCGCGGTGGCCAGCTTTTTGTCTTTGCCGACTCTGATACGCATATTCATTCCGAGCCGGGAATCCATGTGATCCGCCTGCCGGAAAATTATGGTGTGCTTTCCCCGTTATTGCATGTGGTGGCGCTTCAACTGCTGGCATACCACGCAGCGCTTGTTCGTGGAACCGATGTGGACAAGCCGCGCAATCTGGCAAAATCGGTTACAGTTGAATAAAAGCCCAATTACCTCATATATATATATAGTACATATAAGGTAACCGTGCGGATACGCATCCGTATGATGCGCAAAGGAAATTGAAATGAATCCAAATATGCAGGCGTTCTGGGAGTTTGTGAATAAAAAACCCGTTCGTCTTATTCTTGCCTTGATTTGCCTGGCATTTCTGACCCAGGGTATTTATCGCGTTCAGGTTGCAGAAACAGACACACAGCTTTTTCGCGGGGGCGGTGAGATATTGCTCTGGGGGGGCTGGATGCTGGCCAATATCCTGCGTGCCTATGGCAAGGTGGCCCGAAAGCTGAACATTGCGATTAATGTCGGGCTGGTCATGGTGCTGATCAGCATGTTCATGAAATGATTCCGCCGGATTGCTGTCCAATCAGATGACGGCGAAAGCAGGGTTACAGGAGAATTTCAGATGACCGATGTCGCAATAAAACCGGAAGAAGTGATTGGCTATACCATTCGCAACAACCGTTACCTGAACGTGACAAACCGGTGCAGCCTGCGTTGCCGGTTTTGTCCGAAATTCAATGGCGAATGGAGTGTGCGCGAATATAACATGCGCCTTCGTTATGAGCCGACAGTTGAAGAACTGATTGAAGCGGCAGGTAATCCGGCGGATTATGATGAGATCGTGTTTTGCGGCATGGGTGAGACGACCATGCGGCTTGATGTGCTGCTGGAAGTTGCCCGTGCGTTACGGGAAAAGGGCGCCAGACTTCGCTTAAATACCAGTGGCGTGGCCAATATTGTGCACGGGCGCGATGTTGCCCCGGAGCTTGCCCGCTATATCCAGTCCATGTCGGTTTCGCTTAACGCGCAAAATGAGGAAGTTTATAACCGCCATTGCAATCCCAAATTACCCGGTACTTACGCCTCCATGCTGGAATTCATCAAAAGCGCAAAAGCAGCCGGAGCGGATGTGACGGTTACAGCGGTGGATGGTTTGCCGGGGGTTGATATTGCTGCATGCGCGGGGATTGCCAACGATTTGGGCGTCAAATTCCGCCGTCGTGTGCTGGATGATCTGGGCTAAGGGGTAAATCATATAAAAAACGCACATGCTTTCACATGTGCGTTTTTCGATACTGCTTTTTCGGTCAGATGCGTCAGACGAACCGCATTTTCATGATATCACAAGTGATTAGAACTTGTGGGTCATACCGATCTGGAAGCCCCACATATCGCTGCGATCCAGGCCTGAGATGAAATTGCCAGCGGATCTTTCGTCGAAATCACTGTAGGAAACCTGCGCATAAGCGGAAGTGCGCTTGGACAGGTTGTAGGTGTAGCCGATGGCATATTTATAGACATCAGCATCTTTCACACCACGGGCACTTGGGTCAAAGTCCATGTACTGCACGGAAGCGTCAAGCTGGCCTGGGCCGATGTCCCATTCCAGACCGAGCAGCCAGAGGTCGGAGTCACCACCTTGAGCAGAAAATGGGTTAGCGTTTTGAGCTGGGCGGCTGTTACCACCGTTGTCCCAACCTTCGTAGCTGGTGTTTTCATACAGCAGGGAAACACGTGCCGGACCGAATTTATAGGCCAGACCAACGTTCCATGTATCAGCATCATCGGAGTCAGCCAGACGGCTCCAGTTGGCAGTTGCCATGAACGGGCCGTTGTCATAGGACAGGTTGATGCCATAGCCATCGTTATGTGCGCTTTCCGTCACCCAGCCGGTGGTTGCACCATTGTTACGGGTATTCTGACCCAGGGAATAGCTGGCGCCGAAGGAGAAGCCGGACCATTTCGGGGAGTCATAGCGAGCAGTGTTGTCAATACGAGCCGAGCGGTTTGCGCTCAGCAGCATGGAACCCACGCCGTACTGATAGAACGGGTCAAACTTACGGATGGTTTCCGTGGTCAGTTCGTTCACACGACCGAAACGAACACGGCCCCAGTTACCTGCCAGACCGAGGTTGGCTGCGCCATCCCAGTCTTTAGAGTTGGCATTTTGCCCTCTTTGAGCCCTGTAGGCTGCGGTATTGGAGTTGCCGTTCGTACCGTCAAACAGGTCAAAACGCTTTTCCAGTTCGAAGGTGGCTTTCAAACCACCGCCGAGGTCTTCCGAACCACGGAAGCCATCATGTATAAAAAAAGTTTTTTCTCTGGCATAATGTGCCGCTTTTTTGAGTGCTTTTTCGTGCATTGCGGGTTTGCAGCACTCCATTTTTACACCATTTCTACACCATGGGCGAATATGGCAAGTTATATAAAACGGGGAAAAACATGGCGGGTATTTATTGCCAAGTGCGGTGTCCGAAAGTCAGGGACATTCAAGACAAAGGCAGAAGCGGTTGCTTGGGCGACACAGGAAGAGGCGGACATTCTGCTTGGGAAACATGAGCAATATCAGGACAGGACTTTTTTCGACCTGCTTGAACGATATGCTGCAACCGTATCCGTGAAGAAGCGGGGAGGGCGATGGGAAAGCAGCCGTATTGCGGCTATTCAACAGGACAAACTGGCTCGTGTACTTTGCCGGGAGCTTGGCGCCCGGCATTTTGCCCAATGGCGGGATGAAAAACTGGCGCGGGTTTCACCGGCGTCTGTGAACCGGTACATGAATATCCTGTCACACGTCTGCCATGTTGCTGTAAACGAATGGCAATGGCTGGAGGAAAACCCGCTTAAAACTGTCAGAGGACCACCACAGCCGAAACCACGCGACAGGCGAATATCGTCAGAAGAAATAGATCGGATCATTCTGGCGTCAGGCTATAAACATGATCAATCCCCGGAAACAAGTCGGGAGCGTGTAGGCGCCATTTTTCTTTTTGCCATTGAAACGGCGATGCGGGCAGGGGAAATTGTAAAAATGCAGTGGAAAGATGTGGATGTTGAACGGCGCGTGGTCTTTCTGCCGGAGACGAAAAACGGAAGCAGCCGTGAAGTGCCCCTGTCAACGGAAGCGATTAGGATATTGCGTCAAATAATGCAAGACAAAGGCAATGTGTTCAGGATAACCGTGAGCAATCTGGGTAATGTGTTTCGCCAGTTGAAAGCTCGCGCGATGATTGATGAGTTGCATTTTCATGACACCCGCCATGAGGCGATTACCCGTTTGGCCAGAAAACTGGATGTGCTTGATCTCGCCCGAATGGTTGGACACAGGGATTTAAAACAGCTCATGGTTTATTACAATGCAACGGCAGAGGAGTTGGCCAAAAGGCTGGACTGAAAGAGGCGCCAGGCCAGGCATGGTTCCTCTGCCGGCTTGCAGGAGAGTGATATTCTGTAACCGATCAGGGATTCCGGGACAGGATTTCCCTGGTGCTGCTTTCATACAGGATACCGCCTTTTCTGACAGAGCCTTCTACGGGGCCATCCATGATTCGGTGTTCGCACTGGCTGCGATCATCGCCACGGAAAATACGGCATCGCTCAATCGCGTTTTCCCTGAAGTTGCTGTTGGATGCTACCGGCTGGTTTTTCTGTTTACCTTTTATGCGTGACTGGTAGGTTGCGCCTGCATCCCGCAGGCACGCATTGATGTCATTGGTTGTTGAATCGTTCAGGCAAGCCGCCTTGTCTTTTTCATATTGTGCCTTGGCATCGGCCATGCCGCTGTCAGCGGCCGTTGCATATCCGGATGAAAGGCTGGCAAGGCCAATCAGCAATCCTGCGATGGCCGGCGAGAGGATTCGGGTTCGGAAAAGCGGCTTTGGCATGATGCTCTCCTTGATCAGGTAGGGTTGCGGTTTGGGAGCTCATATTGCCCGTGATTGCACTTTTTGGGCTTAAGAAAAATCAAAGCAGTGTGCGTTGGACAAGCCATTTGCTCTTTTTCCGGGGGATGAAGAGCAATTCAGGTAAGATACGATTAACTGAATACAGATGACGTTGGGATTGCTTATGGAAGCGTTTTTTACGGATCTGCTCCTGATTTTATTCCTGATTCTGCTCAATGGCCTTTTTGCCATGGCAGAAATCGCCCTTGTTTCCTCACGGCGGGTGCGATTGCAGAAAAGGGTGGAAGAAGGGCGGCTGGGAGCAAAAGCCGCTTTGGATCTACACCAGAATTCAACACGTTTTTTATCCACTATTCAGGTTGGCATTACCTCCATCGGGATTTTAAGTGGTGCGATTGGTGAAAAAGCCCTCTCGGATCCGCTGTCGTCGTGGCTGGTGCAGATATCCTTTATGGCGCCTTATGCCAAAGCGATGTCCACGGCGATTACTGTGATTATCCTGACTTATCTTTCGGTGGTGATCGGGGAACTGGTGCCCAAACGTCTGGCCCTTCTGGCACCGGAAGCCATTGCGTCTGTCATGGCGCGTCCCATGAATGCGCTTTCCCGGATTTTCTATCCACTGGTTTCCCTCTTTTCCCTGTCCAGTGAAGTCTTGCTTGGTCTTTTCCGGGCGCGGGTCAAAAATGAGCCGCCTATCAGTGACAACGAAATCCGGCTGTTGATGGTGCAGGGGGCAGAAGCGGGGATATTCCACGAAAGCGAGCAGGAAATCGTATCCAATGTCTTGCGCCTGGATCTCCAGCCGGTTGTGGAAATCATGACGCCCCGACATGAAATGGCGGTGATTGATCTGGAAGATGAACCGGAGGAGATCAGAAAGCGGCTCGAAACATCAGATTATGCCCGCCTGGTTGTCTGCCGGGGCGGGATGGAGCAGGTGGTTGGCATTATGCAGGCCAAGGATCTGCTGAAAAAAATCGTTGATGGACATGCGCCGGATGCATCAGATATCGAGGCGATTGTTCAGGTGCCGCTTTATGTGCCGGAAACCGTCAGTACTATCCGGCTGATGGAAAATTTCCGGGATGCCAATACCCAGTTTGCCCTGATAGTGGATGAATACGGTGTCGTGCAGGGAATCGTTACATCTTCCGATGTCATGGCGGCCATTGTCGGGGATCTTTCTGCCATAAAAGCGGATGCGGAAAAAGACATGATTCGCCGGGAGAATGGGTCGTGGCTCGTCGATGGGGATGTGACGATTGAAAAACTGAGTGGCGTGCTGGCGCTGGATGATGAATTGCCGGGCTCCGGGGAGAACCGTTTTTATACAGTCGGTGGCTTTCTGATGCACGCGCTGGGTAAAATTCCTGCACCGGCTGATTATATTGATGCACATGGCTGGCGCTTTGAGGTCATGGATATGGAAAAAAACCGTGTTGATAAGGTGCTGATCTCAAAAAACTGATCGCACCTCGTCATTGATGCCGCATGCCGTCAGCGTTTATTAATGCCAAAAAGCGTAAAGCGGCTTTTTGTGCGCAGTGTTTCATCATTAATGGCGACATTTTCCGGGCTGTATGCGCCGCTGACATATCCCATTTCGCTGGCAAGATGGACACTGACCGCCGTATAGCGAACCCGCCTTACCTTGACGCCGGCATGTTTTAGCCGATCACCCAGTTCACGGTCTTCCCCGCCGTATTTCATACGTTCATCAAAGCCGTTTACGCCAATAATGTCTTTTTTCCAGCCCGAGGCATTATTGCCGTTCCACTTGTTTTTGGTCGGTATCAGATTAAAGAGGGTTGAAAAAGGGCGTTTTAATACCATGCGCAGCTTTTTTGCCGTGTCCGGGTAGCCATTCTGCTGCAGCCAGACAATATTAAAAAGCTTGCCGGACAGGATGGATTCGTCGTCCACGCGCAGGCTGCAACACATGGGAAGGTTGGTATGACCGCCGGAAAGGTAATAATTCGGGCGCGCCTGTCTGATATGTACTGAAACAAAGTCTTTTCGGGGAACACAGTTGCCGTTTGCAAATATGAGATAGTCTCCTTTTGCGTGTATGACCGCTTTATTGAGCATGACGCTTTTCTGGCATCCATTATCCGCATGCCACAAATGCTCGATGTCCATCCCATTTTGTTTTCGAAAGTCGTTGACCAGATCGGTTGTTTCCCGGCTGGAGCCGTCATCGGCTATTACAATCTGAAAATCCTTGCGGGTCTGGTTTTCGTAACCCAGCAAAACTTTCTCCAGCCATGCCGGAGAATTATAGGTGCTGATAATAATAGAAGTTTTAAATGACATATCAGCCCCTTAAAAATTGAGATAGACAGGTTTTCAATTCATTATGGCATTAAATCCCTGATTTCAGGGGGTTATTTTGTTTCCGGATATGTCAGGTGCTGTTGCGGCTTCCTGAGAGAGGCATTGCTGTGAAAAACATCCCATTAGGCGGGAAATGGCAGACATCGTATAATCCCTGCCAGTGCTTTTTCGTTAACTGTTCATGAGCCAGCCTGTTTTGTCTGAGTCCGACACCAATCCATCTGTTGTTTTTCCTGATCTCATCATGGCAGATCTGGCAGCGCTGGATATCCTGATTCATGAACAGTTGCGTTCTGATGCCGTGCTTGTCCGGCATGTCGGGGAGCATATTATTAATGCCGGCGGCAAACGCATCCGTCCGCTTCTTGTACTCTTGATTGCCCGTGCCTTGGGTCATGGCGGCGGGCATCACCATACCATGGCAGCCATTATTGAGTTTATCCATACAGCCTCTTTGCTTCATGATGATGTGGTGGATGAGTCCCGTTTGCGGCGGGGCGTGGAAAGTGCCAATACCCGCTTTGGCAATGCGGCTGCCGTTCTGGTTGGTGATTTCATGCATACCCGGGCGTTCCAGATGATGTTGTCACTCAATAACATGAAGGTCATGGAAATCCTGGCTGACGCTACCAATACCATCGCAGAAGGTGAAGTCATGCAGTTGATGAAAATGCGCCAGTCTGATGTAGATGAGGAGCAGTATTTCACGATTATCCACGCCAAAACAGCCAAGCTGTTTGAAGCGGCCAGCCTGCTGGGCGTCGTCGCGGCATCGGGTTCGGATCGATTTCATACTGCCGCGTCGACATACGGACGTTCCCTGGGCATGGCTTTTCAACTGGTTGATGATTGCCTGGATTATGCAGGTGATACGGCGATGCTGGGGAAGAATACGGGCAATGATTTGCGGGAAAGCAAGATGACGTTACCACTGATTTATCTTGCACAGCACGGTACGGCGGACGAGAAAAGGCTCATTACCGAATACATCGAAAATGGAGTGGATGCGCATTTTGAGGCAATTATGCACGCAGTTCGGCAAAGTGATGCGCTTGAGTATACATCTCAAAAGGCTGCGGCACAGGCAACAGCGGCATCCCGGGCGATTGGATTGTTTCCGGATAACGACTATAAGAATACGCTGACTCAATTGTGCCGGTTTGCCGTTGAACGGAAATACTGACAGCGTGAAGACGTTGCATCAGGTTATTCACAACCAGTAGAGTTATTCACAGGCCGGGTGGACTCTGGTTGTGGATATGTTTGTTTTCACGTTACTTTTTCCGATTTTCTTTTCTGATCCGGCCATCCCGCTGTATTTTCTGCCATCATGCGATGCTGTCAATATCAGGCTGCGCCTGCATTTTTTTAAAAAATACCTGCCTCGAAAATCTGGCAAGTTGATCTAGGTCAACAAAACTTTTGATATTTATAACGCATACTCACAAAGCACTCTGCACTTTATCAAACAACAACCGAAAAAGGGGAACCCTTATGAGTAATGAGACAGAAGTAGAATTGGTTGATGCATTTTACATGTTAATTGAGAGCCTCAAGAACAACGGTATCGAGAATGTATATGGTATTCCTGGTATTCCTGTTACGGCACTCATTCGTTCATGGCAGGCTGAAGGTGGAAAATGGTATGGTTTCCGTCATGAAACAAATGCCGCTATGGCTGCAGGTGTTGCGGGTTACCTGACAGGTAAGCCGGGCGTTTGCTTGACCACTCCTGCTCCAGGCTTTCTGAATGGTCTGGCTGGTGCTGCTAATGCGACCACCAATGGCTGGCCGATGATTCTGCTCAGCGGTGCCGCTGGTCGTCGTAACACCGACCTGCAACAGGGCGCCTTTGAGGAAATGGATCAGTTGAACGCTGCTCGTCCGCATGTCAAGGCAGCTTATCGTATTAACCACATTTCAGACATTCCAATCGCGGTTGCCCGCGCAGTCCGTACCGCCGTTTCCGGCCGTCCGGGTGCTGTATATCTTGACCTTTCGCATGAAATGCTGACAGGCACGATGCCGGCAGCAGCAGCTGAAGCACTGCTCTTTACGCCAGTTGATCCGACACCGAAGCAATTGCCGGATCCAGCCGCTGTCAAGCGTGCTGCTGACCTGCTCAAAGGCGCGAAAAAGCCGCTGATCCTGCTGGGTAAAGGCGCTGCCTATGCTCAGGCAGATGCTGACATCAAGGCACTGGTAGAAGACACCGGCATCCCGTTCCTGCCAATGTCCATGGCAAAAGGCCTGCTGCCTGACAACCACCCGCAGTGTGCTGGTCCGGCCCGCTCCTATGTTCTGCCGGAATGCGACGTTGTTCTCATCGTTGGCGCCCGTCTGAACTGGCTGCTCGGCAACGGCAAAGGCAACACTTGGGGTAACCAGTTGAAGAAATTCATCCAGATCGACATCCTGCCACAGGAAATCGACAGCAACGTGCCTATCGCTGCACCGCTGGTTGGTGACATCGCTTCCTGTATCGCTGCACTGCGCGAAGCCCTCAAAGGCATGCCAAAAGCAGACGCCGCATGGATGGGTGGTATCGCTGAGCGTGTCAATGCTTCCAAGGAAAAACTGGCTCCGACCCTGAAGGTCGAAACCCCTCCAGGCATGATGAACTATCGCAATTCACTGGGTGCCCTGCGTGATGTTCTGGCGAAATATCCTAGCGTCACACTGGTTAACGAAGGTGCTAACGCCCTCGATAACACCCGTATGATCGTGGATCAGTATCAGCCACGCAAGCGTATTGACTCAGGTACCTGGGGTATCATGGGTATCGGTATGGGTGCCTGTATTGGTGCAGCAGTTGTTACCGGTGAGCCAGTCGTTGCGGTTGAAGGCGACAGCGCGTTCGGCTTCAGCGGTATGGAAGTTGAAACCATGGTACGTTACAACCTGCCAATTTGCGTTATCGTCATGAATAACGGCGGTATCTACAAAGGTAACGAAACCAATGCCGGTGGTTACGATGATCCATCACCAACTTCTTTCGCTCCTGGCAGCCGCTACGACAAGATGATCGAAGCCTTCGGTGGTGTTGGTGTTAACGCACAAACACCGGCAGAACTGGCTGCAGCCGTTGAAGAGGCAATCAAGTCACGCAAGCCGACGCTGATCAATGCCTGTCTGGATCCAGATGCAGGTGTTGAAAGTGGCCGTATTGCTGGTCTGAACATCGAAAGAAAGAAAAAGAAGTAAGCGTGTAACCATAAGCTGATATGGTCTGACCATAACGCTTAACACTTGCAGGTCATGCCCCTTGGATATCTGTCCAGGGGGCATTTGCTTTTGGGGAATTGATCGAGGAGATAAAAAAACCGGAGACTGATGCGTCTCCGGCTGAGGCAGGTTTTTCCTGATTTTATTTTGTCAGGGCAGACTGGAAAAATTCCATGATCATTTTTTGGAAGTGATCGCCAAAGTGCTCTGTCATTGCTGCCAGGTGACGTCCGTATTTAATCAATTCCAACTTTTTGGGTTCTTTCGCTTCAGCAAACAGTTGTTCAGACTGGGCATAAGAGGTAATGCTGTCACTGTCACCATGAAGAATCAGGAGTGGGATGGGCGATAGTTGCGAAACATAATGGCCAGCGCTGTATATGTCATCAGGTTCAAATCCGTAACCCTCGCCTGGGCGTCTTTCGTCCGCCACGGATGAGTAAGAGTAGAAGGCAGACTCAACAGCAACGGCTCGTACTCCGTCAGGGTTGATTGCCGCTGCGGCTATGGCAAGTGTTCCCCCGAGGCTTTGTCCATAGATAAAAATCTTGGATGTATCGATATCCGTGCGGGAGCGGACATAGGTAATGGCCGCAACAGCATCTTCCAGAATGCCCTTAGGTGCGGCCTGACCATATGATTTACCAAAGCCGCGATAGTCAAAAACAAAAACGTTATAGCCTTGATCAGGCAGCCAGCCGGCAAACTGCCAATGAGAACTGATGTTGCCGGAATTGCTGTGCATGTGGATGACAGTGCCTTTGGCGTCTTTGGGACTTGCAACCGTTGCTGCAGGGAGAAACCAGCCGCTCAGACGGGTACCATCTTCACTGTTGAAGTAGACGTCTTCATAATCGAGCCCAAACGTTTCCGGGGTGGTAGCGGTTATGTTGTCAGGATAAAAGATGCGTTTATACATATGTCGCTCAAGGAATGGTGGTCAAAAACAGCAGCCTGAAACGCGCTGCGACGAGAGCCGCCAGCATAGTCGGCGGGATAACCTGAAAATTATATCATTGCCGAGGGCTGGAAATGACGAAGGCTGGCGACAGATAATACCGATAGTCATCAATCTTTTTTCAGCGACTCGTCAAAAAAGGTGATCATCATATCCTGGTAGTGGCGGCCATACCGGTCTGTCATGGCGTCGACATGTTCACCATGCTCAATAGTGACAAGGTCTACCGGGTCATTGGCTTCGGTGAGTAGCCGCACAGAATGCGGATAGGGAACTACCCGGTCATTTGTGCCATGCAGGAGAAGAAGAGGTATGGGCGCAAGCCGGGCAACATAAGCGCCGGCAGTATAAGTATCATCCAGGATATCACCAGCACCCGGCAGTCTGTCGTTCATCCACATCGAATACGAGTGGGCCGGTGCTTCGGCCAGAACAGCCCGAATTCCCCCGGGATTGGCCGCTGCGCTGGCAATAGCCAGCATGCCGCCCAGGCTCTGGCCAAAGACAAACAGCTTGCCGGTATCAATATCTGTCCGGTTTCGCACATAATCGATGGCGGCTACCGCATCTTCAAATATCCCTTTGGGATCAGGCTCGCCCTGTGATTTGCCAAATCCGCGGTAATCAAAAACAAAGAGGTTGAATTCGCGATCCGGTACCCATTCGGCAAATCCCCAGTGAGCGGTCAGGTTCTGGGCATTGCCGTGCATGTGAATGACAGTCCCTTTGGCATTGCCTGGTTTATCAATACCCCTGGCAGGGATGAACCATCCCCAGAGCATGGTGCCGTCAGCACTTGCGAAAGCCACTTCTTCATAAGCAAGGCCAAGCCGGTGCGGGGAGTCATAATTGATCCGGTCAGGAAAATAAAAGTCGCTGTACATAGATGTCCCGGGAAAAGCGTGATGATGCGGTATATTGAAAATAGGATACTGCTGTATTTTAGCATTCGCCAGGGCAGGGCTTGCCCGGCAGGTGTTCCTTTTCAAGGGGAATCCGGTACGTCGATATCTGTCGAAATGATACCAAAGTGATTCGTGAAAATTCTTTTTTCTGATAGTCAACAGCAACAGAGTTTGCTACAATTGTGCGCCTTTGCGGTACAACGGATGGTCTGGCAAATGTGCGGTATTCTGTAATCAGACGGGGTGTAGCTTAGCCTGGTAGAGCGCTACGTTCGGGACGTAGAGGCCGGAGGTTCGAATCCTCTCACCCCGACCAATTCTGTTGTTGAAACTTCCTCACCTGCTCCTGGATTATCAGAGAGCGGGGGTTTTTTATTGATAAACCCATCTGACCGGGATTTGTATGTTCAACGAAGCAATCAAACTGACCAGCGGCGAAAATGTGCCCGTAGAAATGCACAAGGTTCGCATTGTCCAGAAACTGAATCTGTTACCCATTGAAGAGCGCTTAAAAGCGATGGAAGGCGCAGGTTTTAATACCTTCCTGCTGCAAAATCGCGATGTATTCATGGATATGTTGACAGACAGCGGCACCAACGCCATGTCTGACCAGCAATTGGCTGCGATGATGGTTGCCGATGATGCCTATGCCGGTTCGGAATCCTTCAACCGGCTTGCTGAAGCCATAGAAGAAGTTTTCAATAAAAAACTTTTCCTGCCTGTTCACCAGGGGCGCGCAGCTGAACATATTATTTCCCAGGTTTTCGTCCAGAAAGACGGCGTTGTGCCGATGAACTTTCATTTCACAACGACCAAGGCGCATATTGAATATGCCGGCGGCACCGTGCTGGAGGTTTTCAACGATGATGCGCTCGAAATCAAATCCAAGAAGCCATTCAAAGGCAATATT
This sequence comes from Oxalobacter vibrioformis, assembly GCF_027118995.1. NCBI lineage: Bacteria > Pseudomonadati > Pseudomonadota > Betaproteobacteria > Burkholderiales > Oxalobacteraceae > Oxalobacter > Oxalobacter vibrioformis. The sequence continues at coordinate 1,247,902 of NZ_CP098242.1, read as the reverse complement.
GACATTGACAAGCTGAAAGCGGCAATCAGGCAGCACGGCAAGGAAAATATTCCTTATATCCGGTTGGAAGCCGGTACCAATCTGATTGGTGGCCAGCCTTTTTCCATTGAAAACATGCGTGAAGTGCGCAAGGTCGCAGATGAAAACGGGCTGATGATCGTGCTGGACGTCAGCCTTGTCGGTGAAAACGTCTATTTCATCAAGATGCGCGAACCGGAATTCAAGGACAAGAGTGTCAAGGAAATTCTCCATACAATGTGTGATCTGGCGGATATCCTGTACTTGTCCAGCCGGAAATTCGGTTGCGCACGCGGGGGTGGCATTGCCACGAACAATCGTGAGCTTTTTCTGAAAATGCGTGATCTGATTCCGCTTTTTGAAGGCTTTTTGACCTATGGCGGCATGTCGGTACGCGAGATTGAAGCCATGGCCGTCGGCCTGCGGGAAGGTCTCGACTGGGACATGATCAAGCATTCGCCGGAATTCATCCGCTACCTGGTGGACAGCCTGGATGCCCAGGGGATTCCGGTGATTACGCCTGCCGGCGGGCTGGGGTGCCATCTGGATGCAACGGGTTTCCTGCCACACCTGAACTCGCTTGATTATCCTGCCGGTGCACTGGGCGCCGCGCTTTATATCGTATCGGGCGCTCGTGGCATGGAACGCGGCACCATTTCCATGGATCGTGATGCAAATGGCAATGATGTGCCTTCTGAAGTGGAATTGCTCCGCCTGGCTTTCCCGCGCCGTGTCTTTACGCTTTCCCAGGTCAAGTATGTTGAGGACCGGATCAAGTGGCTGTGGGAAAACCGCAATCTGGTTGGGGGGCTGCGTTTTGTCGAAGAGCCGAAAGTCCTTCGTTTCTTTCTGGGGCGCCTTGAGGCAACCTCTGACTGGCCGCAAAAACTCATGGCGAAATTCAGGGCCGATTTTGGCGACAGCCTGTAATGCAGCTCTGTTTTTAATGAACAAAACGGCAATCACTCAAATGGTTGCCGTTTTTGTTTGATGGTGGTTGGGACCAATAACACGAGCAGGTATAAACAGCCAGCAAATCGTCAATAGAAAAGCGGGTTTTCCGTCACAGATGGTATGCTGGATGTTACAGAAGACTGAATAAATGAGGAAAGCAGAATAATGCCTAAATTATCCGCTAATCTGAGTATGCTGTTTACTGAAGTGCCTTTCATGGAGCGTTTTGATGCTGCGGCAAAAGCAGGGTTCAAGGGCGTAGAGTGCCAGTTTCCCTATGCCTTTGATATGGAGCAGATTGCCGAAAGGCTCAAATCCAATCAACTGGAAATGGTGCTTTTCAACCTGCCAGCAGGAGACTGGGAAGGCGGTGACAGGGGAATTGCGGCCAATCCAAACCGGGTGAGCGAATTCCGGGACGGCGTAGAAAAAGCGATTGAGGCGGGGAAAACGCTGGGCGTCAAACAGATCAATTGCCTGGGCGGCATAGCACCGCATGGCGTACCAGAAGCCCGGATCTACAAAACTTTTGTTGATAACCTGGCATTTGCCGCTGGTGAATTGAAGAACGCGGGTATCCGGTTGCTGGTTGAGCCGGTCAACAACCTGGACGTGCCCGGTGCTTACCTGTCTTATACGCAAAAAGCGATTGACATGATAAGGGATGCAGGCTCTGACAATGTCTTTTTACAGCTGGACATTTATCACATGCAGCGTATGGAAGGGGAGCTTGCCAATACGATCAAGGCCAATATTGCCATGATCAGGCATATGCAGCTGGCAGATAGCCCCGGCAGACATGAGCCGGGTACCGGCGAGATTAACTATCGTTTTCTTTTTTCCTTTATTGATGAACTGGGTTATGACGGGTGGATTGGCTGCGAATACCGTCCGAAAACCACTACCACAGAAGGTCTGGGCTGGATCAAGGCACACGGGGTATAAGGATTTATCTACAGCCAGCAAATTAACGAGGGCTGACTCGTGCCATTGCCGGGGAGAGTTCATGCTTTCTCCTGCAAAGTTTTTTGAGGCCACTGGAACAGATGCGGTATGATGCTTGTCATATGACAGCATAGTCAGCCGACTGTTTGATGGCTTTTTTCATTGGCAGGTTCAGCTCATGACGTCTCTTTCCGATCCGCGACAGTTCCTCATTGATCTTTATGCAACAGCTGTTGCAGCCGTGAGTGCGGAAAAATGCCTCCCCCCTTATCTCCCCCGGTTGCCTGATGGCGGCCGTACACTGGTTGTCGGTGCCGGAAAGGGCGCTGCGGCCATGGCAAAAGTGGTAGAGGATCACTACAAGGAAGACGTCTTGGGACTGGTTGTGGCCCCTTATGGGCATGGGGCAGATACAACATTCATCGAAGTGGTGGAAGCTGCGCACCCTGTGCCGGATGAGGCCGGGAAGAATGCGGCACGTCGCATCATGGAAATGGTCAGCGGCCTGACGGATAAGGATCTGGTGTTGTGCCTGATCTCAGGTGGTGGGTCTGCGTTACTGTCTTTGCCGGCAGAAGGAATGACGCTGCAGGAAAAGCAGGATATCAATCATGCCCTTTTAAGAAGTGGCGCATCGATTTCTGAAATGAACTGCGTCAGGAAACATCTGTCACAGATCAAGGGAGGCCGGCTTGCCCTGGCCTGTGCACCGGCCCGTGTCGTGACGTTGATGATTTCGGATATTCCGGGTGATGATCCGGCGGTTATTGCCAGTGGGCCGACATTGCCGGATCCGACGACCTGTGCTGATGCATTGGCCATTCTGAAAAAATACCGGATTGATCTGCCGGAAAATATCGGGGAGCACCTCGAAAGCGGGGCCTGGGAAACGCCAAAGCCCGGTGATGTCCGCTTTGCGCGCAATGAAAGCCACGTCATTGCCAGGGCGCAGGATGCGCTGGATGCGGCTGCCAGCATGTCACGAGCCGCCGGCATTACACCTTATATCCTGTCTGACCGCATTGAGGGGGAGGCACGTGATATTGCGCTCATGCATGCGGCAATGGCGCGGCAGGTTGTGACACACGCCCAGCCGTTTGCCAAACCCTGCCTGATGATTTCCGGTGGAGAAACGACTGTCACACTACGAGGTAACGGCAGGGGCGGCCGTAATACCGAGTTTTTGCTGGGTTTTGCCATTGCCATGGAGGCTTTGCCGGGTGTTTATGCCATTGCCTGTGATACGGATGGAATTGATGGTTCGGAAGACAATGCCGGGGCACTCTATATGCCCGATTCGCTTTCCCGGGCCAGGAGAAAGGGGGTACATGCCCGAAGCCTTCTCGAAAACAATAACGGACACTATTTTTTCAGTATCCTGGATGATTTGCTGGTTACTGGCCCTTCGCGCACGAATGTCAACGATTTTCGTGCTATTTTAATGATGTAGATTATTGAAAAAAGAGATCATCATGCGACGCCACCGTAAAGCAAAAATTGTTGCCACACTTGGCCCGGCCAGTTCGGACAAGGAAACCATACTGGCGCTCTTTGAAGCGGGTGTGGATGTATTTCGTTTCAACTTCAGCCACGGCACCCAGGAAGATCATCGGGCACGTTATGAAATCGTGCGCGAGATTGAGCGGCTCAGCGGCCGGCCGATCGGTATCCTGGCCGATCTGCAGGGACCGAAGCTGCGCATCGGCAAATTTGCCTCGGGCAAAATCGAACTCGTTGCCGGAAGGGAATTTACTTTTGATCTGAACAGCAAGGATGGGGATGAACAGCGGGTATCCCTGCCGCATCCCGAACTCTTCGATCTGATGTCTGCCGGGCATTCCATTTCACTTGATGATGGGAAGTTGCGCCTGAAAGTCATTGACAGTGACGCAAATCATATCAAAGCAGAGGTAATAACCGGCGGTCCGCTGTCAGACAGAAAAGGGGTGAATGTTCCTGATGTGATTTTACCTATTCCCATCATCACGGAAAAAGATCGCCGGGATCTGGAGTTTGCGCTTTCTTTGGGGGTCGACTGGGTTGCATTGTCGTTTGTCCAGCGACCGGAAGATCTGGAGGAAGCGCGTCAGTTGATCGGAGGCCGTGCCGGCCTGATGACAAAACTGGAAAAGCCTTCTGCCCTTGAGCAACTGGATGAAATCGTCAGGGCATCTGATGCGGTAATGGTGGCTCGTGGTGATCTGGGCGTCGAGTTGCCGCCAGAGCAGGTGCCGGGCGCGCAAAAGCGCATCCTGCGCGCCTGCAGGGATTATGGCAAGCCCAGTATTGTTGCCACACAGATGCTGGAGTCGATGATTTACTCTCCCTCGCCGACCCGGGCAGAGGCGTCAGACGTCGCCAGCGCGATTTATGATGGTACTGATGCAGTGATGCTGTCTGCGGAATCCGCCAGCGGGGCTTATCCGGTGCAGGCTGTGTCCATCATGGATCGCATTATCAATGAAGTCGAACGTGATCCGATTTATCCCAAAATGATCAATGCGCAGCACGAGATGATATTGCCCTCCCCGCGTGATGCCATTTTTGTGGCGTTGCGGGCGGTTACCCATATCATCCGCGCGGTTGCCACCGTAACGTATACCGACACCGGCAGCACCAGCCTTCAGGCGGCGCGTGAAAGGCCCATGGCGCCGATTCTCAGTATTACCCCGTACGTTGCAACAGCACGCCGGCTGGCACTGGCCTGGGGTGTTCATTCAACCGTGATGGATCATGATGTGGCTGATGTGAATGAAATGGTGGATGCCGCGTGCCATATCGTCTTTACAGAAGGCCTCGGGCTGCCAGGCGACCAGATTGCCATTGCTGCCGGCATGCCTTTCGGACAGCCGGGCAATACCAATTTGCTGCGTGTGGCGGAAATCCCCAAGCCGCAATAAGGTAAATGCGAAATTGGAATGGATTTAGTAAAAAAAACAGGGTGCAGGCCCTGTTTTTTTATTTTCCCCCTACACTTTTGCCGTGATTCATCAAATGAATAAAAGAGGAATGAAAATGAGCCGCAAGGAAAATATGCTTAAGCCGGGCCTTCAGGGTGAAGTCTCGATCATCGTAAGTGACGCGCACACCGCGCGTCATATGGGGAGTGGCGGGCGGGATGTCCTGGCAACGCCCATGCTGGTAGCGCTTGTCGAAGCAGCTGCACAGGAGGCAGTTTCATCGTATCTGGCAGAAGGTCAGCAGACAGTTGGTGTGCATCTGGCGTTGACACATGATGCGGCAACGCCTGTCGGTATGCAGGTGACAGCAACGGCAGAGCTGGTTTCTGTGAGCGGGCGTACCCTGGTTTTTGATGTCAAAGCTCACGATGAAGTGGAAAGAATTGCATCCGGAACGCACTCACGCACCCTTGCTCAGGCTGCCAGTCTTGATCGGATGTTGCAAAAAAAGCATAAGAAATAAAAAAATTATAAGAAAAATATCAAAAAACCACTTGAAATTACATGAAGTTTGGTAGTATTCCTTATCCATTTTGGCTAGATCATAATGTGATAAAAAAATCTAATCTTGACCAAGGTCATTTTCAGCATAAAATTGTTCTCGCACAATAAGTATGCTATTCCGCAAATTGGATCCATGTTTTACCAGTCTGCGGCTAAGTATTAATTGGCAAGAGCGCATAGTCCGGAAGTAAGCGGAGTCATTAACATCCGTAAGAGACCGTGTTTAGTAACTTTAAAGGAGAGTAGAATTATGGCTACACAAGAAAAGTACCCAAATCGGTGGGTGCAGCTAATTCTAGGTATTGTCTGTATGGCCACCGTGGCCAACTGTCAATACGGCTGGACGCTGTTCGTCGCACCGATCCAAGATAAATATCATTGGGCACGTACATCAATTCAGCTTGCATTTACCATCTTCATTTTCTTCGAAACCTGGCTGGTTCCGGTAGAAGGTTGGCTGGTTGACAAATTTGGTCCTAGGCCAGTTATTTTTGGTGGCGCGATCCTGGTTACCATCGGCTGGATCATGTATTCCTATGCCTCCACTCTGACTGTACTGTATATCGCTTCCGTCATCACCGGTATGGGTGCTGGTGCTGTTTACGGTACTGCGGTGGGTAATGCGCTGAAATGGTTCCCGGACAAGCGCGGTCTTGCTGCGGGTGCAACAGCTGCCGGTTTCGGTGGTGGTGCTGCTATTACCGTTATTCCGGTTGCTTCCATGATCAACAGCTCCGGCTACGAGCAGACCTTTCTGGTATTCGGTATCCTCCAGGGCATCATCATCTGTATCTGCGCGATCTTCATGCCACGTGCCAAGCTGCCGCCAGGCACCAAGGCTGTGCCGCGTGTTGTATCCAGTAAGAAAGAGTTCACCCCGACTCAAATCATGAGACAGCCGATCTTCTGGCTGATTTATGTCTGCTTCGTGGGTGTTGCTTCTGGCGGTATTATGGCAACGGCTTCCTTCGGTCCGGTTTCCCGTGACTACGGTCTTTCCCGTATCCCGGTAACCCTGATGGGTGTTACCCTGCCACTGCTGACGATGGCAATGTCGATCGACAACATTGCTAACGGTGCGACACGTCCACTTTGCGGTTATCTCTCTGATCGTTTCGGCCGTGAAAACATCATGTTCCTGGTGTTCATGGGTGAAGGCTTCGCACTGCTCGGTCTGATGGCTTATGGTCGCACACCGTTCGGCTTTATGCTCTTCGCAGCGCTGACCTTCGCATTCTGGGGCGAGATCTTCTCACTGTTCCCATCCATGTGTGCTGACACCTTCGGTGTGGCAAACGCGGCGGGTAACGCAGGTACACTGTATACAGCAAAAGGGACATCCTCACTGCTGGTTCCGTTTGCAGCAGGCCTCTCGGCCGGCGGTAACTGGGATCGCGTGTTTATCCTTTCCGCATGTATCGCATTCACCTGCTCGATCCTGTCCTTCTTCGTACTGAAGCCATGGCGTCGTCGCTTCATCCTCGGCAACAATGCAGAGGTTGAGGCTTTAGAAGCGAAAGCAGCAGCATAATATAGCTTTTCAGATCAGGGGTTTTTGCTGAATTGCCCCTGATAACAAGCTAAATGCACAAAAGCGGTAGTGTTTCGGCACTACCGCTTTTTTTTGCCTGAAAGTCGGGATACAAATGCCATTGAATGGCACTTGCCGGCATTAAGTGCCAGGCAGAATGTACGGGAATAAAAATGCCGTGCCTGTGTCAGAAGGATAAGGCGACACAAAAGAGAAATTGGCTGCGGCGTGCCTGAGTTGGAAAAATGCAAAAGGGGATTAAATTTTTCCCTGGTTTTTCAGGCGGCTCAGTGTTTCCGGGGAAAGATTCAGATAGGATGCCAGCTCTTTTTTCGGCATACGATCAAAGAGGTCAGGATGTTTTCGCAGAAAACGGTGTACCCGGCCCGGAGCATCCAGAAGGTGCAGTGTAATGGTATGTGACATGATACTGCTCATGATACGCATGACTTCCAGCTCAAAGAATTGTTTTAACTTGGGTTTGTCCTGAATATAGGCTGACCATGCCGGCATGGCAATCCGGGCAACCCGGGTTTTTGTCACCGCAATAATACTGAATGATGCCGCCTTGTTCAGTCGCCATGATGCGTAGGTCGCCTCCATATAGCGTTCACTGGTGAAACGCAGGATCATTTCTTTTGCATGCTGGTTGGCAACGGCTCTTTTCAGGATGCCGTCCAGGACAAATATCACATCCAGATCACGATCGCCCTGGTGTGTCAGGCAATCTCCCTTGACATGGTCTGTCACATCCAGGTGCGGCTCAAGCTCCAGCAACTCCTGTTGTGTCAATTCTTTCAATATGCAGTTTTGGGAAAGCTGCACACGAATAATGTTTTTTTCAGGGTGGTTTGCGATTAATGCCATGAATATTCAACCTGCTGTTTTGATATCACATAGCGAAGCATCTCAAAAAAATTGACAAAGATCAAGATCTGGAGGGTTCTAAATGAGAAAATTGACCTGAATCAAGAATATATCCGGTCGGAAACGGCTATGATAGCAACCAGCTTGGATATTTGATGGGTAATTGTAGTAACACTGCAAAGAGAAGGGAACCTGTCAGGTATTAAGGTCATCTGGTTTGCCCTTTGCTAAGGGAGTAAAGATGTAGTTTCCTTTGGCAAAAGGGAGTTGTATTTAACAGCGCACACACCAATAATTGGAGGAAAACACATCATGGGTAATTATCCACTCCCAACAGATAAGGCACTGTCCGGCGTACGCGTCCTTGACATGACGCACGTACAGGCAGGTCCAACTTCATCCCAGCTGCTCGCATGGCTGGGAGCCGATGTCATCAAGTTTGAAGCACCAACTGGTGACATCACCCGTCAGCAGCTCGCACACGTTGTAGACGGCAAGCGTCAGGAAAGCTTCTACTTCAAGATGCTGAACGCCAACAAGCGTTCCATCACCGTCAACATGAAGAGCAAGGCTGGCCAGGAAGTATTTGAACAACTGATCAGAAAATGCGACGTCATTATGGACAACTTCGGTCCTGGCGTGCTGACACGTCTGGGTTATCCGGATGAAAAACTGCAGGAACTCAACCCAGGTCTGGTTATCGCCTCCATCAAGGGTTTCGGTTCATCCGGCCCGTACTCTGACTATAAGGCATATGAGCCGATTGCCCAGGCAATGGGTGGCTCCATGTCCGTAACCGGTGATCCAAACGGCCCTCCAACCATCAGTGGCGCGTTTATCGGTGACAGTGGTACCGGTGTCCATCTGGCACTGGGTATCGTTGCAGCGATCTATCATCGTACCCACAATGGCGGCAAAGGCCAGATCGTGGAAGCCGCGATGCAGGATTCTGTCATGAACCTGTGCCGTGTTAAATTCCGTGACCACCTTCGTCTGCTGGGCGGTACCGCTGAGCTGGCCGAGTATGGCCCGCCAACCCTGGGTCTGACCTACGTGCCACGTGCGCTTAACGATTCCGGCGGTGGCCATATCGGTAACGCAATCCCATGTAAGCCATTTGGTCCAAACGACTACATCTACATGGTTGCCCAGGCACCGGTTGTTCCTGTTCTGCTGAAGGAAATCGGTCTTGAGCCGGATGATGAGCGCTTTGCGCCTGCTGCTGCACGTAACAAGAACCAGCATGAGTTCTGGAAATATGTATCCGAGTACACCAAGAACTACACCAAGCAGGAAGTCACCGCACGCTTCAATGAGTTGGACATCCCATGCGGCCCGGTTCTCTCAACTGAAGAAGTTGTTGCTGATCCGCACGTATTGCACCGTGAAATGTGGACGAAGATTGAAGGCCATCCAGAAGGTGACTACTACACCGTTGGTATGCCGGTCAAACTGTCCCTCGGTGAAGTCGACAAGAAGTACCCATCCCCAGGGCTGGGTGAGCATAACGAGCAAATCACCAAAGATGTTTGTGGTTTCTCCGAAGCTGACTTCAACAGGCTGAAAGAAGCTGGTGCATACACCCTCCCGCCGAAAAAATAATTAAAGCGGAACATGTGTATGTCCTGATGAACCTTTAGTTCATCAGACGCAAGCCAGGATGGGTGACGAAAGTCACCCATCCGTTTTTTTTAGGGAGGGTTTTATGCGAATTGCCATTATTGGACAGCAGCTTTTCGGGAAGGCCGTCATGGAGGCATTCCTGGCGCGGGGTGATGAGGTTGCCGGTGTTTTTACGGCACCTGAAAAACCGGGGGCGTCTCCTGACCCATTGCGAATTGAGGCAGAGAAAAGAAATATCCCGATATTCCAGATGCCCAATTTGACGGATGCGGCGGCTGAAAATGCAATGAAGAGCCTGGATGCGGATATCGGGATCATGGCGTTTGTCCTGCAGTTTGCACCACAGAATTTCGTCAATGTCCCGCGGCTTGGCACAATCCAGTATCACCCTTCCCTTTTGCCCAAATACCGCGGCCCCAGTTCGATCAACTGGCCGATTGTCTGTGGTGAAAGAGAAACCGGGCTGACTATCTTCCGCCCGACCGATGGCATGGATGAGGGGCCGATCATCCTTCAGAAAAAAATCCCTATTTTGCCTGATGATACGCTGGGCAGCATTTATTTTGACCAGCTGTTTCCCATGGGTGTTGCTGCCATGCTGGAAGCCGCAGCTCTGGTTGTAGCGGGCAGACATGTTGAAACCCCGCAGGACGAATCCCAGGCGAGCTATGAAGGCTGGTTTCGCGCAACAGAAGCCCGCATCAACTGGAATATGCATGTCAATCTGGTCTATAACCTGATCCGCGGAAGTGACCCTGCTCCTGGTGCATGGACAACACTCAACGGGAAAAAAATTCATCTTTATGGGGCACGCAAGCATCTGTCGCCAACATTTCAGAGTGTAAAAGGCCGTCAGATTGGCGTTATTTCGGCTGTAGGCGAAAAAAGTTTCCGGATATCCGCCCATGGCGGGGAAATTGAGGTTTCCACCGTTCGTCCAGCGGATTCAAAAAAAATGTCCGCGACTGAGTATGCCGGACGGAATGACTTGTGTATCGGGATGCGGCTCGGGGATTGACAGTGAAGTGTTGCCGAATGGAAATCGATTTTGCACAGCCTCGAAATTTGGTGTTATGATTATCTGACCGAGGAGCGTTGCGACGAAATGATCTGACACTCGCGTTTTGTTTCTGTGATTGCAGAAACAGAGGGTTATGCGAGGGGTTTCGCCAGGCTCGGTTACTGTATGAACGGCGCTCACGTTACTTTTTTCTATTCTTTTCAAGAAAGGGGGCGTGAGATGCACGCTGTTAGCAAAACGCAAAACGACTGCGTCATTGCAGATATCAATCTGGCCGAGTGGGGCCACAAGGAAATCAAAATTGCTGAAACCGAGATGCCGGGACTGATGGCTATCCGCGAGGAATATGCTGACAGCCAGCCGTTAAAAGGCGCACGTATTACCGGTTCTCTGCACATGACGATTCAGACCGCTGTGCTGATCCAGACGCTCGAAGCGCTGGGTGCAGAGGTGCGCTGGGCGTCATGCAATATTTATTCCACGCAGGATCATGCGGCTGCCGCAATCGCTTCAGGCGGTACGCCGGTTTTTGCCTATAAGGGCGAGACACTGGATGAGTACTGGGAGTATACGCACCGGATTTTTGACTGGCCGGATGGGGGCTTTTCCAACATGATTTTGGATGATGGCGGCGATGCCACCCTGCTTTTACATCTGGGCAGCCGCGCAGAAAAAGATATTTCAATCCTGAACAATCCCGGCTCGGAAGAAGAGGTGTGTCTCTTTAATGCCATCAAACGTTATCTGACTATTGATCCTGCCTGGTATTCCAAGCGCCTGGTTCATATCAAGGGGGTAACCGAGGAAACGACTACGGGTGTTAACCGGCTTTATCAGATGCACAGGGAAGGCAAGCTCAGCTTTCCGGCAATCAATGTGAATGATTCCGTTACCAAATCCAAATTCGACAACCTGTATGGCTGCCGGGAATCACTGGTTGACGGTATTAAACGGGCAACTGACGTTATGGTTGCCGGCAAGGTAGCGGTTGTCTGCGGTTATGGCGATGTGGGTAAAGGTTCTGCACAGGCTCTGCGTGCCCTTTCCGCCCAGGTATGGGTGACGGAGATTGATCCGATTTGCGCCCTTCAGGCAGCCATGGAAGGTTACCGTGTGGTGACAATGGACTATGCTGCCGAGCATGGCGATATTTTTGTGACAGCGACAGGGAATTATCACGTGATCACTTATGACCACATGCTGCGCATGAAGGATCAGGCGATTGTCTGCAATATCGGTCATTTTGACAATGAGATCGATGTGGCTGGCTTAAAGGAGAAATGCCAGTGGGAGAACATCAAGCCCCAGGTGGACCATGTGATTTTCCCCGATGCTCACCGGATCATTTTGCTGGCAGAAGGACGCTTGGTTAATCTGGGCTGTGGAACCGGGCATCCTTCCTATGTGATGAGTTCTTCTTTTGCGAACCAGACCATTGCACAGATCGAACTCTTTACCAATACGGGTGCGTATCCGGTAGGGGTCTACACGTTGCCCAAGCATCTGGATGAAAAAGTGGCACTGTTGCAGCTGAAAAAACTGAATTCCCAACTGACAGAACTGACGGACGAGCAGGCAGCCTATATTGGTGTGAAGAAAGAAGGACCATACAAGCCGGATCATTACCGCTATTGATGGTTTTCGGCCATGCACAGCCTGTCCGGAAGGATAAGGACAGGCTGGTGGATGTTTATAAGGAGCCGTTATGCGCTGGGTCATTGTCTGGCTGATTAATACGGTAGCGCTTTTTGCGCTGCCTTATCTTATGTCGTCCGTTACCATCAGCAGTTTTGGTACCGCACTTTTGGCGGCGCTGATTCTGGGTTTGATCAATGCACTGATCAGGCCGGTTCTGGTGTTGCTGACATTGCCGGTGACGCTCCTGACGCTGGGCCTCTTTATTTTTGTCATCAATGGACTGATGTTCTGGCTGGTATCCAGCCTGGTGACAGGGTTCCAGGTGGCGGGCTTCTGGTCTGCTGTTGGCGGGGCCCTGTTGTACAGCATTATTTCATGGGCATTGTCTACTTTATTATTGAAAAATTAAATGTCATCTCATCATTTCAGTATTGAGTTTTTTCCTCCGAAAACACCGGAGGCATGTGAAAGGCTGCGGGAAACCCGCAGACAGTTGTATCAGCTTTCACCGGAATATTTTTCCGTTACGCGTGGAGCAGGCGGATCAACAAGCGAAGGGACGCAGGATGTAGCGCTTGAAATCCACAATGAAGGTCAGCGGGCGGCACCCCATGTTACCTGTATCGGCACAACCCGCGAGATGATTCGCGAAAAAATCATGGATTACAAGTCGAAGGGCATTCGCCATCTGGTTGCCTTGCGGGGTGATTTGCCCAGTGCTTATGGTGTGCTGGGTGAATTTCATTATGCCAATGAACTGGTGGAGTTTGTCCGGGCCGAGACAGGTGACTGGTTTTATATGGATGTGGCGGCTTATCCGGAGATGCATCCCCAGGCCAAATCGCCGCAGGACGATCTGGACAATTTTGTCAGGAAGATCAACGCAGGAGCCGATGCCGCGATTACCCAATATTTCTATAATCCGGATGCATATTTCCGTTTTGTAGAAAATGTACAGGCCCAGGGCGTGAATGTACCGATTATTGCCGGTATTATGCCGATTACCAATTACGCCAGCCTGGCGCGTTTTTCCGATACATGCGGTGCTGAAATACCGCGCTGGATACGTCTGAAGCTGGAAAGTTATGGCGATGATCTCGAATCCATTCGCGAATTCGGGCTGGATGTGGTGACGCGGTTGTGCGAGCATTTGCTTGGGGGCGGCGCACCGGGTTTTCATTTTTATAGCCTGAACCAGGCCGCACCGGTTGAAGCCTTGTGTGAGCGCCTGCGTCAGAGCGGCTACCGCACCTGATTGGTTTTTATGCGTCGGGAAAAACAGGCAGACGGGGTTCTGCCTGTTTTATTTTGCCCTGTCTGCATCAACTTCGACTGCGCGCAGTTTGGCGGCCAGCTTGTCCAGTACGCCGTTGACGAATTTGTGTCCGTCGATGCCGCCAAATGATTTGGTCAGTTCAACGGCTTCATTGATGACGACACGGTAAGGAATTTCCGGATGACTGGTAAGCTCATGTGCACCTAAAAGCAGGGAGGCATATTCAACCGGGGAAAGCTCTTCAATCGTGCGATCCAGAAGGGGGGCAATTTCTTCACGCAGGGTATCGGCCTGTTGAATGGCGCCTGAGACGAGGGCGACAAAATGTTCTGTATCAGCCTTGTCAAAACCGTGCGCCTGGCGAATGTGTTCAATGATAACCGGCGCATCATCCTGGTTAAGCAGCCACTGGTACAGGGCTTGTAAAGCAAATTCGCGTGACCGGCGGCGCGGTGAGCGGTTTTTGTTCGGGTTCGCGTGTATGCTTTTGGCGTTCATGATGTGATGGTATCTGTCCGGTAAAGTCAGGGATCGTAACAATGTGTAAAGCGGTTTGAAATTTATTCGTCTTCGGCATGTTCCTCTGCCGCCGCTTCAAGCTCTTCAAGCGAAATAGCCAGATTGGCCATTTCCACTGCGACCCGAGCCGCATCGGTTCCTTTTTCCACCATTCGGCTCTCAGCCTGTTCATCGGTGTCGGTTGTCAGGATGGCATTGGCAATGGGAATGCCATAATCAAGGCCGATACGGGTGATGCCTGCCGCGGATTCATTGGAAACAATTTCAAAATGATAGGTTTCCCCGCGAATGACGGTTCCCACGGCAATCAGGGCATCAAACTGCTGGGATTCTGCCATTTTCTGCAGAACGAGCGGAATTTCCAGCGCACCTGGTACGGTGGCAATCAGGATGTCCTCATCGGCAATCCCCAGGCGTTTCAACTCAGCCAGGCAGGCGGAAAGGAGCCCATGGCAGATATCTTCGTTGAAACGCGACTGAACAATGCCAATCCGTAAATCCTCGCCCTGCAAATCAATTTTAAAGGTAGCAATATTCATGAATTGTCTCCAACGGTGAGGGTGGGTTTATCGACCATCTGATTTTTCCAGATAGCCTGTTACATCCAGATTAAATCCGGTCATGGATGGCATTTTTCTCGGGTTACCCAAAAGCCGCATCTTCCCGACACCCAGATCCCGCAGGATTTGCGCACCAATACCATAGGTGCGCAAGTCGTTGCTTCCTGCGTGTACGGCGGATGAAATGTCTGTCGTGTCGATCTGGTTAAAACGGAAAAATACATCTTCGGCAGATGCTTCACAGTTTAACAGTACCATAACTCCCCCGTGAGTGGTAGCAAGCATCTTCATTGCAGAGACCATATCCCAGGAGTGACTGATCGTTTCGGTTTCCATCAGGTCAATCAATGAGACAGGTTGATGAACGCGCACAAAGGTTTCCCTGTCAGCCTCGATTTTTCCATGAAACAGCGCCAGGTGGGCCGATCCACCCGGCTTGTCGCGGTAGGCCACAGACTGGAATGTGCCAAACGGGGTGTTAAGCGACCGTTCGCCCATTCTTTCAATAATGCTTTCATGCTGGCTGCGATATCGGATAAGGTCGGCGATTGTCCCGACACGAATGCCGTGTTTTTCCGCAAATAACAGCAGATCAGGCAGGCGTGCCATGGAGCCATCCTCATTTAATACCTCGCAGATCACGCTGGCAGGGGTAAGGCCGGCCAGTTCGGCCAGGTCACATCCGGCTTCCGTATGCCCTGCACGCATCAGCACACCGCCTGGCCTGGCCATGATGGGAAAAATATGGCCCGGCTGGACGATATCTTCCGGATGCGCGTCAGGTGCAACCGCCGCCTGTACGGTTTTTGCGCGATCGTGCGCGGATATACCGGTAGAGACCCCTTTTGCCGCTTCAATGGAAAGGGTAAAAGCGGTATTGAATTTGCCGCCATTGTCGCGGGTCATCAGTTCCAGCCCAAGCTGGCGGCAACGTTCTTTTGTCAGTGTCAGGCAGACCAGGCCGCGTGCGTGAGTCACCATGAAGTTAATCGCTTGCGGTGTCACAAAATCTGCGGCTAAAATCAGGTCACCCTCGTTTTCGCGGTCTTCGTCATCGACAAGAACCACCATCTGGCCTGTACGAAAGGCATCAATAATTTCTTCTGTAGAGGAGATTGGCATAATCAGATCCCTGGAAACCTCATATTCTAAATGAATATGACCTCAGGCGTGGAAAGGATAAGATACGTTGGCAGCAATGGTTTTGTCTTTTTCCGGATTTGCCTATACTGCTTATTTTTGCTCAAGGTAACGCGATGTCCTGGTTAATATTGTTTCTTGCCGGTCTCTTTGAAATGGGATGGGCCATCGGATTGAAATACAGCGAAGGATTTACCCGGATATGGCCCAGCGTATGGACGGCGGTTTCGATGCTGATCAGCGTGGTTTTGCTTGGCCTTGCCATGAAAAACCTCCCCGTTGGGACCGCTTATGCTGTATGGGTCGGGGTGGGCGCTGTCGGTACGGTGATCCTGGGAGTTTATCTTTTTGGTGATCCAATCAATCTGCCCAGGATCATCAGCATGGGATTGATTGTCGCAGGGATTATCGGGCTTAAACTGGCGTCACCAGATTAAGCCCGCTTTGAACAGGCAGGGCGGTTGAATTATTTGCCGATGCAGAACCGGGAAAAAATCACGCCAAGCAGATCGTCTGAGCTGAAGTTTCCTGTGATGCTGTTCAAGGCATCCTGGGCCAGCCTCAGTTCCTCTGCCAGCAGATCGAGTGCCGGTTTTTCCTGCGCTATCTGCTGTGATGCAATGGCCAGATGCTCTCCGGCGACTTTCATGGCAACCAGGTGGCGTTCCCTGGCCAGATAGTTGGATTCGCCCGTCTGGTGCCAACCGGCTATGCGCAGCAGTTCATCGCGCAGCAGGTCGATCCCGCTGCCGTCATGCGTGGAAAGATAAACCTGGGTTGTGTCCAGAATATGATCAACCGAAGGACGGTGACCGGAAAGGTCAATCTTGTTCCAGACCTGGATGACAGGTATGCCGTCCGGGAATTCTGCGGCCACTTTTTCATCGTTGCGTGTGGGACCCTGACTGGCGTCCAGGAGATGCAGGATGATGTCTGCCCGGCTGATTTCTCCCCAGGCGCGTTCAATACCGATTTTTTCCACCTCATCACTGGTATCCTGGTCGGTCCTGAGCCCGGCGGTATCGATGAGGGTGATGGGCACGCCATTAATCTGTATGGTTTCCACCACCTTGTCACGGGTGGTGCCGGCAATAGGGGTGACAATGGCAACATTATTGCCCGCCAGTTTGTTTAACAGGGATGATTTCCCGACATTGACCTGTCCGGCAAGCACGACATGAAGTCCTTCCCGTAAAAGCGCTCCCTGTGCCGCCTGAACAAAAATGTTTTCAAGCAGTTCGCGAATGGATGCCAGTCTGCCGCTGGCATTCGCTTTCTGGACAAACTCAATATCTTCTTCAGGAAAGTCCAGGCTGGATTCCACCAGCGCCCGCAACTGGACAATCTGGTCAACCAGTTCATGAATTTCTCTGGAGAAGACACCCGAAAGGGAACGGGATGCGGATCGGGCCGCAGCCTCTGTTGTTGCCTCAATCAGGTCAGCCACCGCTTCTGCCTGTGCCAGGTCCAGCTTGTCATTCATGAATGCCCGGCGAGTAAACTCGCCCGGCTCGGCCAGTCTCAAACCGATAGTTTTTCCGGCTTCCAGGCAGCGTTCCTGCAGCATTTGCAGGACAATCGGACCACCGTGCCCCTGCAGTTCGAGAACCTCTTCTCCGGTATAGGAGTGTGGTGCCTTGAAGTACAGGACGATACCCTTGTCGATCAGGTTGTTTTCATGGTCGGAAAAAGGCAGATAGTAGGCATGACGCGGCGTAAGCGGGAGAACCGATGGCGACAGTGCGCCAAACAGTTTTTGCATGACAGGTGAAAGGTCTTTTCCGGAAATACGGATGATACCAACACCGCCGCGACCCGGCGCTGTTGCGATGGCAATAATCGGGGAGGAATCCATATTTTTTATGCTGATGAATGAAATCGGATGTTAGGGATAAAATTCTCTTCTGGAATTAACCAGTGAGAGACATAAAGTAAGAAGTATACATGGCATTTTGCCCGGCCCGAAAACCGGTTTACTGGTTCTTTCGGCAAAAATCGTGCGGAAATCATCTCAAGAGGGGTATGATTAGCAAAACAGTGGCCATGCCGCTTTTTTGTTTTTTACCGGAAAATCATGCTGCTGATGATTTTTACCGGGCAGGATGAAATAAAGGAGTCCGTTCAGTGGAAAAAAATTATGCCGTCACGCGGCACACATTTGATGAGGTTATCGTACCAACATACGCTCCCAGTGCATTTATTCCTGTCCGGGGTGCAGGACTGAATTTGTGGGACCAGCAGGGAAAAGAATACCTGGACTTGACGGCAGGTATTGCAGTTACCAGCCTGGGACATGCTCACCCGGTGCTGGTTGATACTATCAAAAAACAGGCCGAGACATTGTGGCATGTCAGCAATTACTACACGAATGAGCCGGTTTTACAACTGGGGAAAGCCCTGACAGAAGCGACATTTGCTGATCGCGCTTTTTTCTGCAATTCCGGCGGCGAAGCCAATGAAGCGGCCCTGAAACTGGCAAGAAGATGGGCGCACGACAAATACGGTCTACAAAAAGCCCGGATCATTTCCTTTGTCAATTCGTTTCATGGACGTACGCTTTTTACGGTATCTGTCGGAGGACAGCCCAAGTACTCCGAAGGTTTCGGCCCGCTTCCGGGGATGATTGAGCATATTCCCTATAACGATATCGACGCAGCGCACGCCGTGATGGATGATGATGTCTGTGCCGTCATTGTTGAGCCGGTGCAGGGTGAAGGCGGAGTCATGCCTGCAACAACAGCGTTTCTCCAGACGCTTCGCGAACTGTGTGACAGGCACAATGCGCTGCTTATCTATGACGAAATCCAGTCGGGCATGGGGAGAACAGGCAAGCTCTTTGCTTACATGGACTATGATGTTGTGCCCGATATCATGACGTCGGCCAAAGCGCTGGGAAATGGTTTTCCCATTGGTGCCATGCTGACGACAAATGAAATTGCCGCGGCTTTTACCGTGGGTGTGCACGGGACGACATACGGCGGTAATCCGCTTGCGGCATCAGTGGCATGTGAAGTGATGAAAATCATCAATACACCCGATTTTCTTTCGCGTGTTGTCTCTGCCGGAGAGCAACTGAAAAAGATGCTGGAAGGCGTTGTTGCCGCTTATCCCCAGGTGTTTGGCAAGGTGAGAGGAAAGGGATTGATGCTGGGGCTGGTGATGTCGGATGCGTGCCTGGGCCGTGCAAAGGAAATTACGGCTATGGCGGAAAAGAACGGGTTGCTTTTGTTGCTTGCGGGTCTGGATGTGATCCGCCTGGTTCCTCCGCTGATTATTACGGATGAGCATATCCGCCGGGCAGATGCTTTGCTAAGGCAAAGTGTTGATGAATGGATAAAGACGGCAGGATAAGAGCAGGACAACAAAAAAACCATGCATTTTGTGCATAGTTTTTTTGTTGCGCCTTGAAAAAAGCTTATTTCTTTTCTTCTGCCGGGGATTTGGGTTTGAATTGTTTGTCACTGATCCGGAATTTGGCCCTTCGGTCGCCCATCAACTGGCGGAGCTCGCGGATACTCATTTCGCTGACTTCATGCATGCGGATCAGTAAAGAGGCACCGACCGGCAGGCGGTTGTGGCGGATTTTGCTGATGACCGGCGGGGCGACTTCCAGCGCGCGCGAAAGGGCGGCATCGTTTTTAATCCCCAGTTTTTGAATCAGTGTGTCCAACAGGTGGTTAGGATCATATTGGCGCTGCTCAAGGTTATCATCCTCTTTTTTGCTTGCCTTCTTTTTTCCTCTAGTTGTCATGTTTCTTGGGTCCCGTAAATAAAAATCAAACTTCTTTGCTGTGTTTCCGGCTGACAAAAATACAGCAGGGAAGTGTTACAAAATGACCACTACGGTTGTATGGCCGAGAGCTGTCAGGTCTGTCTGTCGGGCCCTGATCCCCGTCTGTATTGGCCGCAGCCAAGTAGTATGTCAGGATATTTTGTTTAAATAGGGTTATTTTAAAAAAATATTACCTGACTGAAATATTTTAAATCATTTATTGTCAATAATTGTATATTTTTTAGGCAACAAATTGCATCTGATATATTGGCAAAGTTTTATTTTATTCTGTTTTGTTCCCTGAAGGCTCTGACAGCCTGTCCCAGATCGATGACCGACATGGCATAAAAATAGCTGCGGTTGTAATGGGTGATGGCAAAGAAATTGTCTGTGCCAAGCCAGTACTCTGTCGCATCGAAGCCATTTTGAAGATCAACCAGACCCCACAGCACATTCTCGGGCAGGGCGGATTTTGGCGTTACGCAGACATCACGCAGGTCATTGAGTGTAAGCCTGGCGGCCAGCCCTTGATTGAGTGCAGTGTCAGGTGAGCGGGGGCAGTCAGCTTGCAGTTCAGCAGGAAAAACAACCGGCTCTCCTTTTTTCCAGCCATGCTGTGCCAGGAAATTGGCGACACTGCCAATGGCGTCAACCGGCGAATGTCGCAGATCAATTTTACCGTCGCCATCAAAATCAACGGCATATTTCCGGATGCTGGAGGGCAAAAATTGAGGCCAGCCTATCGCACCGGCATAAGAGCCTTTCAGGGACATCGGATCGATTCCCCGTTCGGAAGAAAGCAGCAGTGTGCTTTCAAGCTCATTTCTGAAAAGTGCAAGACGGGCGTCCCGTTTCGGGTGTTCGGGATAATCAAAGGCAAGTGTTGCCAGGGCGTCAATGATACGGAAATTGCCCTTGTTTTTACCATAGGTGGTTTCTATGCCGATAATGCCGACGACAATTTCAGGAGGAACACCATAAATTTTCTCTGCCTTTTCCAGTGCGTTTTTATGCCGGGCCCAGAATTTCGCACCGGCGGTAATGCGGACGGACTCAATAAAACGGGCACGATAAACCTGCCAGTTTTTCGGCGTGCCTGCCGGAAAGGGCTTGACCCGACGAATGACGGTGGGGTTATGCCGGGCCTGGTTCAGGATGCAGTCCAGATCCTGCTGATCAAATCCGTGATTGCTCGCCATTTCGGCTGAAAATGCGGCAAGTGCCTGATTGAATGCTTCGCTGTTCCTGTACTTTTTCGCGTCCACGGTTTTGGGGGGATGGCATGACAAGGTAAGGGTGCGGGCAGGAACGGTATCGGCCAGTACCGGTATTGCCAGTAAAAGGCAGCCCAGAAATAAAATTGCGCGTCTGGGCGCGCAGTGTAAAAAAGAAAAGCAGGATGAGTGTTTCATGCTGTTGATTTTCCGTCCGGGGACTTGAGTATAGCCTAAAAAGAATCGATCTTTGTTGTTGCCATGACAGGTAACACAGTCATGGCAACCAATTTCCGCTAAACTGTCTGCATTTCAGGCATGGTTCGACAGGACGGCAGATATTCTGGTTATGACAACGGCTATTTACACCCACCCTGACTGTAAAAAACATGAAATGGGTGCTTATCATCCCGAAAGTCCTGCGCGTATTGAGGTCATTGAGGAACGGCTCGCAGAAAGCGGAACCGACCGTTTTTTGCTTTTCAGGGAAGCGCCTCTGGCTGATGTGAGTGATATTGCGCGGGTGCATTCCCCCACATCGATCAATCTGGTGAAGGATTATCATCCAAAAATACCCGGGCAGTATTTTTCCGTCGATGCTGATACACTGTTAAACCGGTATTCGTGGCAGGCTGCCTTAAGGGCTGCCGGCGCGGCTGTTGCTGCAACCCGCGCGGTGATTGAGGAAGAAATCAGCAACGCCTTCTGTCTTGTGCGACCGATAGGACATCATGCTAGGCTGCACACCCCGATGGGGTTTTGTGTTTTCAATAATGTGGCGATTGCGGCAAGATATGCCATTGATGTGTGCGGGCTGAAAAAAGTTGCGATTGTGGATTTTGATGTGCACCATGGCAACGGCACGGAAGAAGCTTTTTCGAAAGAGCCGCGGGTCATGATGACCAGTTTTTTCCAGAGCCCGTTTTATCCTTATACCCGCACTGATAAGACGCTGCCGAATATGGTGAATATTCCGGTGCCGTCAGGAACTGAAGGAGATGCCGTGCGGGATCTGGTCCTGGCAAAATGGCTGCCGGCATTGCATGATTTCGCACCGGAAATGCTTTTTATCTCTGCGGGTTTTGATGCGCATAAGGATGATTCGGTTGGTGGCATGAGGCTGGTGGAAGCCGATTATATCTGGTTGACGCAACAGATTATGGCGGTGGCGAAACAGTATGCCCGCGGCCGCCTTGTCAGTTTTCTTGAAGGGGGATACAGCCGCACGGCACTGGCCAGAAGTGCCGTGGCGCATATCCGCACCCTTGCCGGACTTGATTGATTTGGGAGTCACTTTATGACAACAGCCTTATACACGCATCCACTTTGCCTCAAACATGAAATGGGCGAATACCATCCGGAAAAGCCGGCCAGAATCCATGCTATCCAGGATATGCTGGTTTCCAGCGGAACAGTGCAGTATCTTGATTTCAGGGAAGCGCCAGAAGCTGCTGTGGAAGATATAGCCAGGGCGCATGTGGCGGATATGATTTCGGACGCCAGGGACAACATCCCGGAAGAGGGAGAATATTATCCCTTGAGCGGCACGTTGTTAAATGCCTACAGCTGGAAGGCCGCCTTACGCTCCACGGGCGCGGCAGTAGCGGCAACTGATGCGGTGCTGAAGGGAGAAATCGATAATGCGTTTTGTCTGGTGCGGCCGATAGGGCATCATTCCACTGCCAGCGAAGCCATGGGATTTTGTGTTTTTAATAATGTTGCCGTTGCGGCAATGCGGGCAATCAAGGTGCATGGCCTTGAACGTGTCGCCATCGTCGATACGGATGTGCATCATGGTAATGGGACAGAAGCCATTTTTGCCCATGAGCCGCGGGTGATGATGGTGAGCTATTACCAGGAATACCTTTATCCTTTTTCCGGCAATGAACGCCAGCGCAAGCATATGGTCAATGTGGGGGTGCCGTCAGGAACCGATGGCACGGTGATCCGGCAGGTGGTGACGGACAAGTGGTTGCCCGCCCTGCACGAGCACCGTCCGGAGATGATCTTTATTTCTGCGGGTTTTGATGCGCACAAAGATGATCCGCTGGGCGGGATGCAACTGGTTGAAGATGATTATGCCTGGATTACCCGGCAGATCATGGATGTGGCCAATGAACATGCAAAAGGACGTATCGTCAGCTTCATGGAAGGGGGCTACAATCTGGAGGCGCTGGCAGCCAGTGCCGTTGCTCATATCCGGACGCTGGCCGGACTGGAACGGGGATAACCATGTCATCGATACAATGGTTTCCCGGGCACATGAACGCCGCTCGCAAAAAAGCGGCGGAAACCATGAAAACAACCGACCTGGTAATCGAGGTGCTGGATGCCCGTATTCCCAGGGCAAGCTGTAACCCGATGGTGGAAGAGCTGCGCCTTTTCCGGCAGCGCCCGTCTCTGAAAATCCTGAATAAGAGCGATCTTGCTGATCCCGCCGTCACGAAGGAGTGGATTGCTTTTTTTGAAAAAGAAAACCAGACCCATGCCGTGGCAATCAGTACGAAAAATCCGGCAGAGGTTGCAAGAATCCCTGCGCTTTGCCAGGAAATTGTGCCAAACCGGGGGGAGGCATCCAAGCCGCTTCGCATGATGATCATGGGGATTCCGAATGTGGGCAAATCCACCCTGATGAACATGCTGCTGAAACGCAGGGTCGCTGCTGTGGGCGATGTGCCTGCGGTTACAAAGTCCCAGCAGCGCCTGTATTTGAACAAGGGGATGATCCTGATCGATACGCCGGGGATGCTTTGGCCGAAAATCCATTATCCCAGTGATGGGCTGATGCTGGCAGCCAGCCATGCGGTTGGTGTCAATGCCCTGATTGAGGAGGAAGTGGCGGTTTTTCTGGCAGAGATATTGCTGGCCCGTTATCCGGCATTGCTGGCGGCACGTTACGGGATGGAAACCGCGGGAGCGGATGGTTTTGATGTGGTTGAAGGCGTCGCGAAAAGAAGGGGTTTTCGGGTGAAAGGCGGGGATGCGGATGTGGAAAAAGCATCCCACGTTTTACTGAATGACTATCGCAGCGGGGCGCTGGGGCGCATCAGCCTGGAGTCACCGGAAACCAGAAACGCCATGATGACCGCATTTGACGCAGAACAGGAAAAAGAGAGGAGTGCGCGGGAACAAAAGGCACTCTCCGGGAACCTTGCGGATTGAAAGGGCACAAAAGTGTCGGTACAGGATAAAATAACTTCTTTTCATTCAGAGATTGTATGAAACCCATTGCGCCAGGCACTGTTATTTTCCATCGCCATCGCGGCTATGGTGTGCTGACAGCCGTCAACCTGCTGACAGGCTGGGTCTCCGCCCGTTTTGGCAGCGAACGGAAATGCCTGGACTTAAATCTCTCAACGGATGAGGTACAGCATGCCGATGGTGAGCCAATCCTTTTTCGCCGGGAAGCGCCGGACCGCATGCCGCATGCGCGCCT
Organism: Oxalobacter vibrioformis; assembly: GCF_027118995.1. NCBI lineage: Bacteria > Pseudomonadati > Pseudomonadota > Betaproteobacteria > Burkholderiales > Oxalobacteraceae > Oxalobacter > Oxalobacter vibrioformis. The sequence continues at coordinate 1,223,924 of NZ_CP098242.1, read as the reverse complement.
GATGGATATGGTCAGACAGTTGCACACCGCCGGGTACCAGCGCCTTTATCTCCATTCCTGGCCGCAGCCTTCCGGGATGCACTGGCGCTGGCATTTATTTACCGGCACGCGCAACTGGGTGCAGCGTCCCTGGCGTGAAGGCTGGTATGGCTCCGGGGGAGACTATATTTTCAATCCGGTGATGGGATGGGGGGATCTGCCTGGCGCGACAACCGAAGAACTCATTGAGGCGCTTGCGCGGTTTGACCCAGAAGGACTGGCCCAGGCGCTGGGAGAGGATGAAGAGCATGCCGTCTGGTTTGCGGCAGTTTGCGATATGCTGTTACCGGGCTATATGTATAGCCTCAATGCGATTCCTGGTGACGGCGTCATCTTCCCGGAGTCGGTTCCTGTCCATCCTGTCAGGCAGAGCCTGCCCGGGTATGCTGGGCCGGCATTGCCCTGGCCCCCCGGCTGGAAAAGGCTGTTCCAGAAAGCGAGTTTTTCCGGCCAGCATTTCTTTCTTGTTTAACGCCTGCTGACGAAAGGTTCTCTATGGCTGTACGTATCATTGCCACCGGTGGTACCTTTGACAAGCAATACAATCCCATTGACGGGACACTGGGCTTTGAGAAAAGCCAGGTCCCGCAGATGCTGGAACAGGGGCGTGTTCATGCGCCTTTTGTTTTTGAAGCCCTGCCGCTCCTTGATTCGCTGGATATGACCGATACGGATCGGGAGCGTGTGCTTCATGCCTGCCAGCAGGCCCCGGAAGACAGGATTCTGATTATCCACGGAACAGACACCATGCAGGAAACCGCGCTGGTGCTGGCCCTTGCATCACTGGAAAAAACAATCGTGCTGACTGGGGCCATGATTCCTTATGCCGTTTCCGGGTCCGATGCGTTTTTCAATCTCGGCTATGCCTTTGGTGTGGTCCGGTTGCTTGAGCCGGATGTCTATATCGCCATGAATGGCCGGTTATTCAGGTGGGACGATGTCAGAAAAGACCGTGCCAGAGGGGTTTTCGAAACAGACAGCTGAGTCTTTCGTTTGAGCGGAGTATTACCCGCTTTTTACAGAATGGCATTTTATTGATTTTATTTCACGGTATTCCTATGAACGTCGTTATTCTCGCAGCAGGTATGGGCAAACGCATGCATTCCAGCCTGCCAAAGGTGCTTCACCAACTGGCCGGCAAGCCGCTTTTAGGCCATGTTATTGATACGGCTCGTCTTCTTTCTCCTTTAAGCATCAATGTGGTCTACGGGCATGGCGGCGATGCGGTGATCAAGGCTTTTCCGGCATCTGATCTTAACTTTGCCTTGCAGGAGCCTCAATTGGGAACGGGACATGCGGTAATGCAGGCGCTGCCTCATCTGGATGAATCACAGCCAACACTGATTCTTTATGGGGATGTGCCGCTGATTACGGCGACAACACTCAGAAAACTGGTGGCAGAAGCGGGAGCTGACCGGTTTGCGATTCTGACAGTCGATCTGCCGGACCCGACGGGGCTTGGCCGGATCGTGCGGGAAAACGGGGCAATTACCCGTATTGTCGAGCAAAAAGATGCCAATGAGGCGGAGCTGAAAATCAGCGAAATCAATGCCGGTATCATGATCGTGCCGACGGGAAAGCTGAAAGCATGGCTGGCCGCGCTTCCCAATGACAATGCGCAGAAGGAATATTACCTGACGGATATCGTGGCGGCAGCCGTGGCAGAAGGCGTGCCTGTCATGTCGGCCCAGCCTGACCATGTATGGGAAATTCTGGGGATCAACAACAAAAAACAGCTTGCCGAACTGGAGCGGATACATCAGCGCAATGTGGCTGACGCCCTCATGGAACAGGGCGTGACGCTGGCAGATCCTTCGCGTCTGGATGTGCGTGGCTCACTGCAGTGTGGCCGGGATGTCTTCATTGATGTCAATTGTGTTTTTGAAGGTAATGTGGTGCTGGGTGAGAATGTTTCCATCGGTCCGAATTGCTATGTCCGGGAGTCTGCGATTAATGATGGCGTGGAGATTCGCCCATTCTGTCATATTGATGGAGCCGTTATCGGTGCGGACTCCATTATCGGACCTTATGCCCGCCTTCGTCCGGGCGCGGATCTTGGCGAAGAAGTCCATATCGGCAATTTTGTCGAGATCAAGAACAGCCGTGTTGCGGCCCAAAGCAAGGCCAGCCATCTGGCCTATGTCGGGGATTCGACGGTTGGCAGCCGTGTCAATATTGGCGCAGGCACCATTACCTGCAATTATGATGGTGCCAACAAGCATGAAACCGTTATTGAGGATGATGCCTTTATCGGCACCAATTGTGAACTGGTCGCGCCGGTGAGGGTAGGGGCCGGTGCAACGGTGGGGGCAGGTACCACCCTGACAAAAGATGCGCCGCCACACTCATTGACTGTATCCCGCAGCAAACAGACATTTATTTCAGACTGGAAGCGTCCGGCCAAACCAAAAACCTGAAATTTCATGCCTTCTTGACCCGCCGCAGGGAACGGATTCCTGCCTGTGACATGATGCTGTTTGGCTGTCGTCTAAACGAAGTACGGGAGAAATCATTTTTTATCCGGCTTTTCATGCTTTGAGGCAATTTTTATCATTGCTTTATCACATCCCAGTGTGTAGTATTAATTCACTAAGCATGACTTCGTTGTGTTTACAGTCTGTCAATACGAAGAGACATCGATTCACCATTGCCTGAACATTGCTGTTTTGGTTTTAATGTTGCATGCAGGAGACCAGGCACCAGGAACGAAAGGAAACTATGGGTATGAATGCGGAAATTGATCAGAATGCCAAACCACTGTCTCCGGATCTGCTGCAAAAAATGGATGCGTACTTCCGTGCATCCAATTATCTGTCAGTCGGCCAGATTTATCTTTACGACAACCCGCTTTTGCGCGTTCCTCTGGCTCCGGAACATGTCAAACCCAGGCTTCTGGGTCACTGGGGTACCTCACCGGGCCTGAATTTTGTTTATGTCCACTTAAACCGGGTGATCAACAATCACGATCTGGACATGATTTATGTTACAGGACCGGGTCATGGTGGTCCAAGCCTTGTCGCACACACTTATCTTGAGGGCAGTTACAGCGAGTTTTATCCCAATGTTTCGCAGGACGAACAGGGAATGAAAAAGCTGTTTACACAATTCTCCTTCCCCGGCGGTGTACCAAGCCATGTGGCGTCGGAAACACCGGGTTCCATCAATGAAGGGGGTGAGCTGGGTTACTGCCTGTCGCATGCGTTTGGTGCGGCCTTTGATAACCCTGACCTGATTGTCACCTGTGTTGTCGGTGACGGTGAGGCGGAAACCGGCCCGCTGGCAACCAGCTGGCACTCCAATAAATTTCTCAATCCCGAATATGATGGCGCGGTGTTGCCGATTCTTCACTTGAATGACGGGAAAATTGCAGGCCCAACCGTCCTGGCGCGTATTCCGCATAACGAGCTGGATATGCTGTTCAGGGGATACGGGTACAAGCCTTATTATGTCGATTATGATTCGGTGAATGGTGACACCATGGCCCTGCATCAGCAGATGGCGGCTGTCATGGACAGGGCAATTGCCGAGATCAAGGCTATCCAGGCAGATGCCCGCGCCAATGGTCTTAAAGAGCGCCCGGTCTGGCCGATGATCGTCATGCGTACGCCGAAGGGATGGACCGGCCCGAAAGTGATTGACGGGCTGAAGTATGAAGGCTCATTCCGCTCACATCAGGTGCCGGTATCCGAGACCAAGACCAATCTGGATCACCTGAAAATCCTGGAAGAGTGGATGAGAAGCTACAAGCCGGAAGAACTCTTTGATGAGGATGGCCGCTTCCTGCCCGAACTTGAGGCGCTTGCGCCAAAAGGCATTCGCCGGATGGGCGCCAATCCCCATGCCAATGGCGGTATCCTGTTGCGTGATCTGCGCATGCCGGATTTCCGGGATTATGCGGTGGATGTTCCCCATCCGGGTGCAACCGTTGCCGAAGCGACCCGTATCCAGGGACGCATGATCCGTGACGTCATCACACTGAATGAGGAAGCCAGAAATTTCCGTGTATTCAGCCCGGATGAAACCGAATCCAATCGCTGGGGCGCGGTATTTGAAGTAACCGATCGCTGCCTGGTAGCGGATATCAAGCCGGATGATTACCAGATTTCACATAATGGCCGCATCATGGAGATGCTTTCCGAGCATCAGTGCGAGGGCTGGCTGGAGGGCTATATCCTGACAGGGCGTCATGGTTTCTTTTCCTGTTATGAAGCCTTTATCCATATCATTGATTCCATGTTCAACCAGCATGCGAAATGGCTGGAGGTGACTCGCCATATTCCGTGGCGTCGTCCGGTTGCTTCGCTTAACTACCTGCTGACATCACACGTATGGCGCCAGGATCACAATGGGTTGAGCCACCAGAATCCGGGTTTCATGGATATCGTGATGAACAAGAAGGCGGACATTACCCGTGTCTATCTGCCACCGGATGCCAATACCCTCCTGTCAGTGACGGATCACTGTCTGCGCAGCCGCCATCGCATTAATGTGATTGTGGCAGGTAAACAGCCGGCATTGCAGTACCTGAACATGGACGATGCCATCAAGCATTGCACCGCCGGGGCAGGTATATGGGAGTGGGCCAGTAATGACAAAGGCGGTGAGCCTGATGTGGTCATGGCCTGCTGTGGGGATATTCCGACAATGGAAACGTTGGCGGCCGTGAAGATTCTGCGCGAGCAATTCCCTGAGTTGAAGATTCGTGTGGTTAACGTTGTTAACCTGATGGTGTTGCAGCCTTCAAATGAGCATCCCAATGGCATGCCGGACAAGGATTTTGATTCGCTCTTTACGACGGACAAGCCGATTATCTTTGCCTACCATGGCTATCCCTGGCTGATCCACCGCCTGACCTACCGCCGGACCAACCACAAGAATCTGCATGTTCGCGGTTACAAGGAAGAAGGTACCACCACCACACCGTTTGACATGGTGGTGTTAAATGACCTGGATCGTTTCCACCTGGTGGGCGATACGATCGACCGGCTGCCACAACTTGCGGGACGGACGGCTTATACCAAGCAGTACCTGCGTGACAGGCTTTTAGAGCATAAGGCATATGTCCATCAGTATGGTGAGGATATGCCGGAGATTCGTGACTGGAAATGGACTGACGACTGATTGTTCTGTTTTTCGTCATTAACAAACAAACGCGCACTTTCCTTTCAGGAAGTGCGCGTTTTTACTGGAAAAGCGCCTGTTTCAACCAGAGGCGGGATTACCGGAGAAAATGCGATAACCTCTTTTGCGCAGTTCACAGGCTGGGCACGCTCCGCAACCATGTCCCCAGTCGTGCAATGTGCCGCGTTCACCCAGGTAGCAGGTGTGGGTTTCTTCACGGATCAGGTCAACAAGGGCCGTGCCACCGATATTTTTGGCCAGTTGCCATGTCTGGGCCTTGTCTTTCCACATCAGCGGGGTTTCCACGCGAAATTGTCCTGCCATGCCCAGATTCAGGGTCAATTGCAGTGCTTTCATGGTGTCATCCCGGCAATCCGGATATCCTGATGAATCGGTTTCACACATGCCGCCCACGAGGATGTCCAGATTACGGCGGTAGCCCAGTGTGGCTGCGACCATCATGAAAAGCAGGTTGCGTCCCGGAACAAAGGTATTGGGCAGCCCGTTTTCCATAAATCGGATTTCCGTTTCTGTTGTCATGGCGGTATCCGAGAGACTGGCAATCAGCGAGAGATCGATGACATGATCCATCCCTAGCCGGTTATTCCAGTCATCCGAAAGGGTGCGCAGCCTGGAGAGAATGGTTGGACGCATGGCGAGTTCGATGTGGTGCCGCTGCCCGTAATCAAATCCGATGGTTTCTACATGTGTATAGTGGGCAAGGGCCCAGGCCAGGCAGGTTGTGGAGTCCTGTCCCCCGCTGAACAGAACAAGCGCGTGATTGAGAGATGACATAATGTGCCGGTTTTTTGTGAAAAAGCAGAAACAGTCCGGATTTCGATTTCACAGAAATGCGGACTGAGCAATAATGACAGCTTGGTGATTATCGTATCCTGAATTCATAAATTATAAAACGACACCGGGGAATGGCAAAAAAACGCGCCAGCGCACAGAAATCGCATGAGGGACTGTTACGTGTCCGAGGCTTCCATATTCTTTTCAGATTATGGCAGGTTTTTTTTGCTGCGTTTTTATTTTCCTGTCTTGCGCCGGTTTATGCTGAGGTATCGGCATATGGCGTGATGATTGATGCGCCGGATAACATACAGCAGATTTTGGAAGAAAATCTGTCCCTGGTGCGCTGGCGCGGCAATGACAAGGTTGACCGCGCGCAGTTGCGGCGACTGTATCGTCAGACACCGGATGAAATCAAAAAACTCCTGGAAACGGAAGGTTATTTTTCTCCGGTTATTGATACAAAGATGGAGCCTGCCGGTGAATCGTTCCAGATTCATATCGCCGTTGATCCCGGGGAACCGGTCCGTGTGAGTGAGGTGAATATCATCTTCGACGGAGCTATTATCCTGCAGGAGGCGTCACAGAAACCACAGATGAGTGATTTGAAAAAACGCTGGGTGTTGCATGAGGGGATGCGCTTCAGACAGGCTGACTGGGAAGCCGCCAAGGCAGCACTTTTGCGTCAGGTTATGCGGGTGCGATATCCCAGAGCGCGCATAACCGATTCACAGGCGGTGGTTGATCCTGAAGCGCGCACAGCGGTTTTGCGGGTGGAAATAGACAGTGGAACGCCGGTGCGCTTTGGCGAGATAAAAATCATCGGCCTGAGTCGGTACAGCGAAGACATCATTATGCGGGAGCGTCCAGTCAAACCGGGCGCGGTTTACCGCGAAAAGGCCCTGGTCAACTGGCAGACCCATCTTCAGGATACCGGGTATTTTCGCTTTGTTGAGGTGACCGCTGATGTGGATTCAGGGCTGGATGAAGTACCCGTGACAGTGAGTGTTGTCGAAAACAAGAAGCGGCATGCGGCGATCGGTGTCGGTTACAGCACTGATACCGGTAACCGGTTCAGCCTGAGTTACGATGACCTTAAATTTTTCGGCCAGGAGTGGAACCTGAAAAGCGGGGTGGTACTGGAAACCCGGAAGCAGACAGGGCATGCCGAGATTTATTTCCCGAAAACCGAGGGCGGTTTTACCAACAGTATTGGCGGTAAATATGAACGCTCGGATATCCAGGGTGAAGATACGCGTTTGATCAGCCTTTTTGGCAAAACATCCTGGGGGACACCACGGCTTGAACAGTTTGTGATGCTGGAGTATCTCAATGAAAACACCAGGGTCAATGGCTCGGACGACAAGGAAAGTGAAGCCTTGCCATTGACTTATGGCGTGATCAAGCGGGAACTGAATAACCGGCTTAATCCGACACGCGGCTATGCTGTCCAGGCGCAGATTGGCGCTGCGGTTGAGCCGGTCCTGACAGACAGGAGTTTTTTGCGGCCTTATCTCAAAGCGGCTTATATTCATCCCGTCGGGGAAAAGGGAAGCCTGTTGTTACGGACAGAAATGGGGGCGGTTTTGTCCAGTTCCCGTGAAGGCATTCCTTCCACCGTGATGTTCAGAACCGGTGGTGACCAGTCAGTGCGCGGCTATGCTTTTGAAAGCCTGGGTGTCAAGGAGGGGCGAGCCACCGTGGGAGGGCGTTACCTGGCGGTGGGCAGCGTGGAATACCAGTATTATTTTTATGGCAACTGGGGCGCGGCTGTTTTTGTCGATGCGGGCAATGCGGCGGACAATCTTAACGATCTGGACCCGGCATTCGGTTATGGTATCGGTGCACGATGGAGAAGCCCGGCCGGTCCCCTGGGTATTGATGTGGCATACGGGGAAGAGACGCAGGAATTCCGTGTGCACTTTTCTTTCGGGTTTACATTCTGATGCGGCGCTGGCTTATTATTCTCCTGGCGGTTCCGGTTGTTGCGGTGGTGACATTGCTTGTTGTGATACAGCACGAGTTTGCCCTGAAATGGGTGGCAGACAAAATTGTTTCGTCCAGTAACGGCAGTATTATTCTCAATGGCGTCAGTGGTTCCCTGACGGGGACGATGAAAGTTGAGGAGGCGGTATACCTGACGCCGGAACGAAAAATATCTGCCGAAGAAGTGGAGATTTCCTGGTGGCCCTCCCGCATCCTGCTTGGTCAGCTCGGTGTGGAATCAGTAACGGTTTCCCGGCTGACAATTGAAAGCGGGGTACCATCGGACGCGCCTTTTACGCTGCCGGAATCGCTGGTGCCCCCCCTGTCCATTCATGTCGGGAAGGTGCAGGTGGACCAGTTGACCTATGATGCGCTCCGCTTTCAGGATGTCCGTTTATCCCTTGATGCGAACAAGGCGGCCTGGGAGCTGAAGGAGGCGGGTTTTGAGAGTCCCTTCGGCATAGTCAGTGCGGAACTGAAGCTGGGTACGCATGCGCCTTTTTCTCTTGACGGCAAAGCGACGGTAAACCATGAAAAGGCGGAAGGGACGGCCCAGGTGGCTGGAGATCTTCATGATATCCGCTTTGAGGGACAGTTTGCCGGGTTTGGCGCGGAGGTGAAAGCCAATGCCAAGGTCACGCCTTTTGCCGGTTTTATCCTGCCATCCCTTTCTCTCAACGCGAAAAACGTGGATCCCTCACAGGTAAGTGCCGACTGGCCGCAAAGCCGGATTCAGGCAACCGCAGAGATTCAGACCAAAGCGGACGAATCGGTTGCGGGCTCGGTTCGCATCGATAACACTATCCCGGGCACGATTGATGCAAACCGCCTGCCTTTGCGGACGGTAACCGCCAGGATGGGAGGAAATACACAAATCATGCTGCTGGAGCAACTGGTGATGGATATGGGCGCAGCCGGTCAGTTCAGCGGCAACGGAAGGCTGAGTTTGGACGGTGTGGATTTGTCCCTGCGCACCGGGCGTTTCGATCTGAGTGGCATTCATTCCAGTATCAGAAAAACCGCCATTTCAGGCAATATTGCCGTATCGGCAGAAGAGAAAAAACAGGTCATGACCGTCAAGCTGGCGGAGAGCCGCCTCGCGCTGGATGCCAGAGTAATCCATGCGAGTGACCGGCTTGACCTTCCCCTGTTCAGGTTGCGTGCAGCCAACGGCGAGATACAGCTGGAGGGCAGCATGGGACTGACACTGGCTCGTGACTTTTCCTTTGACGGAAAAGCGAGTCGTTTCAATCTGTCAGCGCTGGGCGCTTATCCTTCTTCGGAGATCAATGCGACGATAGCTGCCAAGGGGCATCTTTCTCCTGAGTGGCATGCCGCCATCAATTATGCCTTGCAGCCCAGCCGTTTTCTCGATAATCCCCTGACGGGAAAAGGCCGGTTCACGGTGACGGCAACCGCATTGCGGGATGTGGAGGTATTACTGGCGCTGGGACCGAACAGCTTTAATGCCAATGGAGCTTTTGGCAAAGCCGGAGAAAGTCTGCGGTGGAAACTGGATGCGCCCAAACTGGCTGCGCTGGGCAAACCGTTTGAAGGCACTGTGGCGGGCGAAGGGACGTTATCCGGCACATTTGAAGCATTACAGGCCAAATTGAAGCTTGATGGCAGTGATCTGGCGTTTCCCGGTCCGGTTCGCGCGAAATCGATTCATGCGGATGGCCGTTTTGGTACCCGCCCGGCCGATTTAATGGACGTGCGCATTGACGCCCGGAATCTGGCTGCCGCTGACATGCTGTGGTCTGCGCTGCAGTTTCAGGCAAACGGGACGCTGCAGGCCCACAGCCTGGAAGCGTCAGCACAGAACAATACCATGGATCTTTACACCCGGGCTGCTGGTGGATGGAAGGCAAAACAGGGGTGGGGTGGTGAAATACAGGCGCTCGAAAACAAGGGAAAACAACCCTTTTCCCTGGCATCTCCCGCACCGCTTCATGCGGGAACACGGCTCTTTTCCCTTCAGGATTTTACGCTGACATTCCCGGATGGGCGGCTGGTTGTGAATAAACTGGAAAAGCGCGGTTCACGCATCCGGTCAGATGGCTATGCCAAAGGCTTTCCGCTGCGATATCTGACGGCCTTTGCCCCGGCACTCAGGCAGAAAGTGGGAGGGCAACTGGTTTTCGGAGCGGAGTGGTCGGTGGATATGGATCGGATGCTGACAGGGAAAGTGCATGTTTACAGGGAAAGCGGAGATCTGACGATACGGGGTGATACCAGCGTCAAGCTGGGATTGACGGAAATGGATATGCGCCTGAATCTGGCGAAAAACGAACTGGACGTGCTGGCCAATATTAAGGGAGAGACAACGGGTGTCATCCAGTTGACAGCCAATGCCCAGCTTGTGCGCAACAGGAATGGCTGGCATTTTCCGAAACAAAGCCCGTTCAGGCTGCAACTTGATGCCGATATGCCGACACTTGACTGGGTCAGTGTTGTCAGTGGTCAGCCTGATATTGATATCAACGGTAGCCTCAAGGTAAAGATAAACGGGGCGGGCACGATTGGCGACCCTCGCCTCACCGGGACATTCGCAGGCAATGCCCTGTCATTTCGCTGGTATACCTGGGGGGTGAAACTGCATGACGGGCAGCTCCTGGCCCGTCTTGACAATAATCGCGTCACACTGGAACAGGCTACGATCCGGGGAGATGAGGGCGTTTTCCGTATGGAGGGCGGCGGCAGTTTTGATCATGGCAACATGCATATCAATCTGAGTTTCCTGGCAGACAAGCTGCTCCTTTTATCCAGTCCGGACAAGCAGTTGGCCTTGAGCGGGCAGGGGCAGATGACCCTGGATAATGAAAAGATGACGCTCAATGGAAAATGGCGGGTGGACAAGGCGCTGATCCAGTCCGTTGAATACAATAATGTGAATTTCAGTGACGATGTGGTTGTGCTCGGACGGGAGGATAGCGCCAGCGAGTCCAAAAAGCCGATGGCTGTCGCCATGGATATGACCATTGATCTGGGAGACCGCTTCCGGATTGATGGCTGGGGGCTGGATGCCCGTCTGGAAGGTAATTTGCAGGTGGCATCAGCTGAGGACCAGTCTTTGCGAGTGTTCGGAAAAGTTCAGGCGGTCAATGCCACTTTCAATGCCTATGGGCAAAAGCTGACGGTTGAGCGGGGAAATGTGGTATTCAGCGGGCCTGCCGAGCGTCCTTCCCTGGATATCCTGGCAATTCGTAAAGTGCCGACTTTCGGGATGGAAGATGCCGTGGAAGCTGGTGTGCAGGTCAGGGGGACACCGCAGAATCTGCAGGTCAAGCTGGTGTCCAATCCCAATGTCTCGGATTCAGAAAAGCTGTCATGGCTGATACTGGGGCATGGCGGGGCGCAGAGTGCCAATGATCATGACCGCAGTGTGGTTGCGGCTGCGGCTGCGGCATTGCTCAGCACCTCTTCTCTGGGCAGTATGCAATCCGGCCTGGCCAGCACGATCGGTGTGGATGAGATTGGGGTAGGCGCTGGAGCCGACATGGAAAGCACGGTCCTGTCTGTCAGCAAACAGATATCAAACCGCCTGTACCTGACCTATGAGCAGGGCATTTCTACCGTGTCGAACCTGGTCAAGCTGCGTTATATCGTTTCACAGCGGGTGCGTGTTGAAGCGGCAACCGGTACGAGCAGTGCGATTGACCTGCTGTATGAATGGAGTTTTGACTGAGTCCGGTTTGACCTTGAACGGTTTATCCTGGTGTGATTTTTTTGATAATCTGTTCCAGGCGCAGTCCCTTTTTGTCAAAAAAGACCAGTTTGACCGGATACCATTCCCTGTCCGGCGCCAGCCAGACTTCGGTGGTTTTTCCTTTTTTATCGGTTCTTATGAGGTGAACGGCCTTGATTTCGCCCAGCGACGTCAGGAAGGTGATTTCATCGACGATGGTGAAATCCCACTGGTCAATCCGGTTTCTCCCCGACACCATGAATGTCAGTTTTTTCCCGGGGGTGAAGTTTTCCGGCTGTGCTCTCGCCATGGATACCAGTTGCCATACAATGCTGGCCTGATCCTGGATGCCATCAGAAAAAAACAGGGATTCGCCGGAGTCTGAAAATTTCAGGGCCTTGCTGTCCTGGTCAAATGTGGTCCGGGTTTCATCCCGGTTACGGCGTTTTTCTGTAAAGAGGGAGGGTTTAAGTCCTTTTGTCCCGATAATGCCTTTGCTGGATGTATCGAGAAGCTGTCCAACCAGGTTGCCCCGTGCGCTGCTTTGCGTTGCGTATTCACTTCCGGACTGTTTCCATTTGATATTGGAGGTGCCCCCGATACTCATGGCGCTGTAATTGGCGCGAACGACATAATCCAGATTGACGGAGGGAGGCGGCGAAACCGTTTTGCCCGCAGCAGGTGTATCAGCCAGGGTATACGGAGTCATCATCACCAGAATAATGCTGCAGACAAGGGGAAACAACCAGCGCAAAAACTTTGTTTGTTTATTATCGGGAGTCATGTCGATATCCTGTATCAGAGGGTACAAAGTTTGCCGTCCTGTTACGCCTCAGGCAAATTGAGAATACTACACAAAACATTATCCGCCCATGTCAGGCAACAGTAAAGGCGTAAAAATTCCGTTTTCGGCAGAAAAATCAAAAAAAGGTGGCAAGAACCCCAGCCAAAAGGTATCTTAAGGATCAGTCATGTGCTTATGGAGACAAGGACAATGCCCCCTTTCCTCAAAAAAATCTGCCTGCGTACCGAATTGCCAGCCCGGATAGCGCATCTGCCCCGGCCACTGGTTGTGACCAACGGGGTTTTTGATATTCTGCACCGGGGGCACGTCACTTATCTTGCCCGGGCAAAGGCACTGGGGGCTTCCCTGATAGTTGCCGTCAATACGGACGCGTCCGTCAAACGTCTGGGAAAAGGGGATGACCGCCCGATCAATATCTGCGAAGATCGCATGGCGGTGCTGGCGGCACTCGAATCCGTCGATCTGGTCGTTTCCTTTGAAGAAGAGACGGCGCTGGAAATCGTGCAGGAGATCGTGCCGGAATTTTATGCAAAAGGCGGGGATTATGATATGGTCGCCATTCCCGAAGGCATTGCCGTGATTTCACAGGGAGGGAAAGCCATCGCGATTCCTTTTGAACATGACCGCTCCACAACCGCCATGCTTTCCCGGATAAGGCAGCCGTGATAACGGGCCGTCAGGAAGTCATGACAAACGGAAAAGATGCATCATCACCCTCATCCGGCAGGGTTGAGGCGGCAGCCAGCATTTCCATTGTGTCAGGTAACAGCGACGCTTCTGCCGACAGCGATCCGAAGTCAAAGTGATGTTTGTCCATCAGATGGGATGGCACAAGGGTGGACAGGGCCGAGAAGATGTTTTCGACCCTGCCGGGAAACCGTTTTTCCCATTCCCGCATTAATGCTTTTATCTGCGATCGCTGCTGATTAACAAACGGGCCGCAGAAGTTGCAGGGTATCAACGGGAATTGTTGCTTATCCGCATAACGTACCAGATCACTTTCCTTCACGTAGGCCAGCGGGCGAATCACGATGTGCCTGCCGTCATCGGTCAGGAGTTTGGCGGGCATGCCCTTGAGTTTTGCGCCAAAGAAAAGATTGAGAAAAAAGGTTTCGATGATATCGTCACGGTGGTGGCCCAGTGCAATTTTCGTCGCGCCGATTTCACTGGCAACGCGGTACAGGATGCCTCTGCGCAGCCTTGCGCAAAGCGAGCAGCCAGCCTTCCCTTCAGGGATAAGCCGCTTCATGATGCTGTAGGTATCTTCTTCTTCGATGTGGTACGCAATCCCTCTTTCCTGAAGGTAGCGTGGGAGGATATCGGCAGGAAATCCTGGCTGTTTCTGGTTCAGGTTGACAGCGATAATGTCGAAATGGATGGGCGCGCGTGACTGGAGAACCAGGAGAATATCAAGCAGGCAGAAGCTGTCCTTGCCGCCTGAGAGGCACACCATGACCTTGTCACCCGCTTCAATCATGTTGAAATCACCAATGGCCTGGCCTGTCAGACGGCACAGGCGCTTTCTCAGCTTGGTGTTCTCATATCCGGTTTTTTTGAATTGCCGCCGGGTTATTGCTTTTGTCATAAAGGGCTTAAGGAACCGCTGATTAAAAGGCTTTGAGAGCGAATTGCTGCGTTACGCGGTGTTCGCAACCTTCGCCTGTCTTAAGATATGTCTTGGTTACCGCGCTCCGTGCGCCTTGCACTTCATCTCCCAAAATCATTTAATCAGCGTTTCCTTAACGGTCAGGTTTTTTCCCGTTTGATGTGAAAAACTTCAACCCCGATGCTGTCGGCATTGTCATAGACATCGGGCTTTTCCGTGGTGACACGGACCGCCCGGATATCCGGATGCGCCAAAAGCAGATGGGCAAGTTCATCGCAGAAAGTTTCCTGCAGATTGATGTGGCCGCGTGAAACCAGGCTGTCGATGGCTTCCCTGATGAAGGAATAGTCAATCACTTCTGCCAGTTCGTCTTCAAGGGGGGTTGAGATCGCCAATGGGATAAACAGATCCACATTAATGATCAGGCGCTGCGGGCCTTGTTTTTCGTAGTCGTGAATGCCGATACGCGTGGTTATTTCGCAATTGCGGAGAAAAACACGGCGGCAGTCTGTCAGGCGGGGATGGAGAAGGGTGTGCATGGTTTTCTCTGGAGTCCTGAAAATGGGTTTTGGCCGTTTTTGCGAAAATCCTGAACTGGCCGGGTCACAAATATTGTACGTCAGGCTGACCTGGCAGTGGCACGTTTTCTGTTTTTTATCCCGAAAAACCGCCTGTGGTTGAGACGGCAGGTGCGTATTCTCGTTTCTTTGAATACAATGCCGCTATGAAATTGCCCGTTCCGTCACCAGAAGCGCTTGCCTTGTCCGCTGTTTTAAGGCGAAAAATAGAAGACGTCATTTCGCAACATGGCGGATGGATTTCGTTTGCACGGTATATGGAAATGGCGCTGTATGAACCGGGCCTGGGTTATTATAGTCATGGTGGACAGGTCGTAGGCAGGCAGGGTGATTTTGTCACTGCGCCGGAAATATCGGCGTTGTTCGGGCAGACCATTGCCCGTTCAATACAGCCTTTTTTTGTGCAATCCGCATGCCATATCATGGAAATCGGTGCGGGAAGCGGTCGTCTGGCCTGTGACATTCTGATGGCGTTAGCACAGCAGGATATCATTCCTGAGTGCTATGACATTCTTGATCTTTCCGGCAGCCTGAAGCAACGACAACAGGAAATGCTGGCGCCTTTTCCCCAGGTGAGATGGATTGATCGTTTGCCGGAAGCATTTACGGGGGTGATCCTGGGAAATGAAGTGCTCGATGCCATGCCGGTACAGCGGGTAGTTAAAAAAGAGGGAAAATGGCATGAGTTGGGTGTGCGTGTCTCAAAAGACGGCTTCGTTTTTGAGGCACAACCGGCAGACGCTGCCTTGCTGGCCCAGATTGCCTTGCAGATTCCTGATGCAGAAGGATTGCACGATGGCTATGTGACAGAGGTGCACCCTTATGCCTGTGCCTTTGTCCGCTCTTTGGGAGATATGTTAAACGCCGGAGAGGGCGGTGCGGCACTGTTGATTGATTATGGTTATCCGGCCCGGGAATATTATTTGCCTGAGCGCAGCCAGGGTACCCTCATGTCCTATTACCGGCATCATGTTCATGCTGATCCGTTTTGGCATGTCGGGTTGCAGGATATTACAGCACACGTGGATTTCAGTGCGGTAGCAGGCGCTGCCACGGAAAGCGGGATGGATTTGCTGTGCTATGCAAGCCAGGCGGGTTTTTTACTGGCCAATGGCATAACAGAGCGGTTGCTGCAAATTTCTCCAGCAGCAGTTGTACATTATCTTCCCCAGGCAAAAAAGGTGCAGATGCTCTTGTCTCCCACCGAGATGGGGGAACTTTTCAAGGTCATGATTTTGGGCAACCTGGATTTGCCACCGCATCTGGTATCAATTGACCGGAGCGAGAGGCTGTAAAAAACGGCAGACGACGATTGCCTGCCGTTTGATACTGTTGATGCGAGTCCGGGAAAAATGCAGTTTATTTACCGCTTAGCGCTTTTTTGGGGAGTGGGCTGGTCAGGACATATTGGGGGTCGACCTTGTCTCGCCGCATATCCATGTTCCAGCCACCGCGGCCTGGCGTCATTTCGGCCCAGCCATTGATGGTAATGGTCATGGGAATTTCCACCTGTGAGACTTTCTTGTCGTCCAACTGGATATAGGTATGGATGGCGATTTGCTCCATGATTTTCTGCGCGGGCAACGAACAGTCATTACGGATGTATGCGTGCGCTTTGGGGTTTTCAAGAACCTTTTGCCAGTCAGTCACGCCCGGGGTGGTGTTGACCATGCCCTTCATGAATTGTCGGGCGCCTTCCTCACCATTGACAAAACTGAGTTTGAATTGATAGCGGAGAACGTAACTCCAGATTCCTGGCAGTGATTCCACTTTTTCATATGACCCCAGCTCAAGCCATTTACACTGATAGGTCGTTGAAAGCATTTGTTTGACATTATCTTCATTAGGGCGGGCACAGCCGGCCAGTATCAGGGCTGCCAGCGAAAGCATGATGAAGCTGAGCCATAAGGGGCGCTTGTCTCGGGAAGGGTTTTCTGCTGTTTTAAGTTTCATGGAAAAATGGGATGTGTTGCCGGAATAAATTTTCAGTTGCGTGAAGCCTTAAGGGACATAAAGCCATATCAAACGCTATAGGGTACACCAAACTCGAACTTTTTTTGATTTTTTCCGGTGAATGGTGTCTGAAATCACGTGCTAGACCCCCCAGACGATATCGCGTTCTTTTTTGTGAGCGGCTTTCAGCATTTGCAGGAAGGGATAGGCACGTGCTGAAAATGGGACGGAAGGTTCGACTTTTTGGGGTTCTGGCTTGCCCCTGAGACGTTCCTTCTCTTTTTCATCTTCCTCGTCCTTGCCCTCACCATAAAAGCGCCGTTCTTCCGCTTCGCGTTCTTCCTTTTCCCGCTCTTCTTTCTCTCTTGCCTCTTCTATCTTCTGGCGGGCGATTTCCGCTTCCAGTACCTTGATGGCATCACCGGTCTGTTCTGCCGTGATAATGCCCTGGCGAACTTCTTTGCCCAGAAGATCAAGAATCTGCCGGGCATTCTCTTCAAACATGTAAAGATCCCCTGTGGCTTTTGATTTGAATGTCACCAGCATGTGCTATCTCCTGTTGTTTCTCATCATTGGTTCGGATAAACCGGTTATGGTTCCTGAAGTGCTCTCCGGTATTGTATCGCTTCGGCAATGTGCCGCTGTCCCACATGCGCATCCTCTGCCAGATCGGCAATGGTGCGGGCGACTTTCAGTACACGATGATAGGCTCTGGCCGACCAGTTAAGACGGACCATTGCCTGCCTTAACAACTGCTCACCTTTTTCATCCGGCTTGCAGTAGGCGTCGATTTCCGGTGGGAGCAACAGATTGTTGGATTTGCCCTGCCGGTGGTGTTGCAGGGCATATGCTTGTGCAACGCGCCTGGCAATGGCAGCCGATGATTCACTGGCAGAGGGTTTCATCAATTCTTCCTGGTCCAGTGCCTGTACCGGTATCTGGATGTCAATACGATCCAGCAGGGGGCCGGATATCCGGGACTGGTAGCGGGCAACCGCGTCAGGTGTGCAGCGGCATTTGCCTGAGGCATGGCCAAGATAACCGCAGGGGCAGGGGTTCATGGCGGCGATCATCTGGAAACGTGCCGGAAACGTGGCCTGGCGCGCCGCACGGGAAATGGTGATGTGGCCGGATTCCAACGGTTCCCTCAGGACTTCCAGGACACGGCGGTCAAATTCCGGCAACTCATCAAGAAAGAGCACGCCGCAATGAGCAAGGGAAATTTCACCCGGACGAGGGGTGTTGCCACCGCCGACCAGCGCCACACCCGAAGCGGTATGATGCGGGGAACGGTAAGGACGCATTTTCCAGCGTGATGCCTCAAAATGCCCTGTCAGTGATTGAACGGCGGCGGATTCAAGGGCTTCTTCATCCGTCATGGGAGGGAGAATGCCGGCGAACCGGGTGGCGAGCATGGTTTTTCCTGTGCCCGGAGGGCCGCTCATCAGCACATTATGACTGCCGGCCGCAGCGACTTCCAGTGCACGCTTTGCCTGTGTCTGTCCTTTGACCTCGGCAAAGTCCGGATACGATGAGGTTTCGAAACCGTTCCTGCCGGTGTGTTGCTTGAGCTGCTGCTCTTCTTCATTTGAACTGAAGTGGGCACACACTTCCAGTAATGAATTGGCTGGCAGGATAGCAATGTCATCAACCAGTGATGCTTCTTCGGCATTGTCCGATGGAAGAATAAAAGCGGTGCGGCTGCCCGATGCTGTCCCTGAGCGCTGCATGGCAAAGGTCATGGCCAGTGCGCCGCGTATGGGGCGAAGATCACCGGAAAGAGAGAGCTCGCCGGCAAATTCGTAATGGCTGAGTTTTTCTTTCGGCATTTGACCGGATGCAGCCAGGATGCCCAGTGCGATGGGCAGATCGAAACGCCCGGACTCTTTTGGCAGGTCGGCAGGAGCCAGGTTGACCGTGATTCTTCTGGCAGGAAATTCAAAGCGGGCATTTTGCAGGGCCGCCCTGACACGCTCGCGCGCTTCTTTTACTTCGGTGTCGGCAAGCCCCACAATAGTGAAAGACGGCAGGCCATTTGCCAGATGGACCTCGACCGTGACTTCAGGCGCTTCCATGCCGGTCAGGGCACGGCTTTTCAGGATGGCAAGGCTCATGCGGTTATTCAGACAGTCTGGTCATCCGAGGGGCCCGCCTGCTTTTCCAGTTTCTTTTCGAGTTTGTTCAGATGAGCCTGCAACAGATTGATCTGTTCGCGCAACTGGGTGATTGTCATGACCTGCAGGTCAAACTCTTCACGTGTGACAACATCAAGGCGGGAAAGGGCCTGTGTTATCAGTGCGCGGATATTTTTTTCGATATCTTTTACGGGGGAGCTGTCGATAATCTGGTTGATCCGGGATTGCAGATCATCAAAAATATTTTTATTTTCCATTTCAACGCTTTCTGCCCGATAGCCGGGCATGGCAGTTTATGTCGGTATTCGTGAGGATGCCCTGAACAGTTTACTATTTTATCGGGAGAGTGCCATTATCGGGAAATAAAAAAGCCACACGGGCAGACCCCCCCGTTTTCTGATTTTGTGTCAAACTGTACTCATCAGCCGTTTTTTTAAATGCAATATATTGTCAAAATCAGTGCGGCAGGCCGGTAAATGTGCTTCAATTAAAAAAGCGCACGTTTGATAAAATGAAAAAGTGCCTCACATGAAGCAGGCTGAGGCATTGTTTTTAACAGACAGGATGCTCGCAAATCATAAAGGATGATATGGATCCACATTTGGTTACTGCTTTGAATGGCCCGCTCCTTGAGCTGGAGAAAAACGTTGTCGAGGCAACGCCATCGATTGAGAGATGGTTCCGCCTGGAGTGGCAGGATCATACGCCGCCGTTTTACTGTTCGGTGGATTTGCGCAATGCGGGGTTCAAGCTGGCGCCTGTCGATACCAATCTTTTCCCTGGGGGATTTAATAATCTTTCAGCGGAAATGGTGCCGCTGGCGGTTCAGGCCACCATGGCAGCTATTGAAAAGTACTGTCCTGATGCCAAAAACCTTCTGCTGGTGCCGGAAAACCATACACGCAATACCTATTACCTCCAAAATCTGGCGCGGCTGATCAAACTGATGCGGATGGCAGGACTGAATGTGCGCCTGGGCTCCATCTCCGAAGAAATAACCGGCCCGACGGAGCTGTCACTGCCGGATGGTTCGGTTCATGTGATTGAGCCGCTAATCCGGATTAACAACGGGCGCAGGGTCGGCCTGCCGGACTTCAATCCCTGCACCATTTTGCTGAATAATGATCTGAGTTCAGGCAGTCCGGCCATATTGAATGAAGTGTATGAGCAGAGCCTGTTGCCTCCGTTGCATGCGGGCTGGACGATTCGCCGTAAAAGCAATCATTTTGCCGCTTATGATGATGTGGTGCGGCGCTTTGCCAAACTGATCGGTGTTGATCCCTGGATTATCAATCCGTTTTTCAATCACTGCAGCGAGATCAACTTTGCCGCGCGTGAGGGGGAAGAGTGCCTTGCTGCCAATGTCAATTCGGTTCTGGTCAAGATCCGGCGTAAATACAGGGAATACGGCATCAAGGAGAAGCCTTTTGTCATTGTCAAAGCGGATGCCGGCACCTATGGCATGGGTATCATGACAGTAACGGATGCCAGCGAGATCACGGGCCTTAACCGCAAACAGCGCAACAAGATGTCCGTTGTCAAGGAAGGGCTTGAAGTCAGTGATGTCATTATCCAGGAAGGCGTACATTCTTTCGAGCGTGTTGATAATGCGGTTGCCGAGCCGGTTGTTTATATGATTGACCGGTACGTGGTAGGTGGTTTTTACCGCGTTCATGACCAACGTAGCGAGATAGAGAATCTGAATGCGCCGGGCGCTCATTTTGTGCCGCTGGCATTTTCACATCCGCATGCGTTGCCGGATAAGGCCGCAGAGCCGGGTACCGCCGTTCCCAACCGTTTCTATATGTACGGGGTGGTTGCGCGTCTGGCATTGCTGGCGGCATCCATCGAACTCGAAAGAACCGATCCTGAAATGGCCGCTATCTGAGGCGATTCATGAAAATTGCATTTCTGGCTGATCCACTGGACAGCTTCAAGGTCTGGAAGGATTCGACTTTCGCCATGATGGTGGAAGCGCAAAAGCGTGGTCATGTGATCTATGCTTTTGAGTCGCAGGACATGGCTTATTCGGATGGCGATATTGTTGCCAGGGCAAGGCAGATCGTACTGACGGGAAAAGAGGATGCCAACTGGTATCGTTCCGAAGAAAAGAAGTTTTTCCCGCTGGCCGCTTTTGATGCGGTCATTGTCCGCAAAGACCCGCCTTTTGATATGAATTATCTTTACAGCACCTATCTGCTTGATCTCGCAGAGGCGGCTGGTGCGCGGATATTCAATCGCCCTGCGGCGCTCAGGGACTATAACGAAAAGATGGCGATTGCCCGTTTCCCCCAATTTGTCGTGCCAACCCTGGTCAGCAGTGACGATGCCTTATTGCGCGAATTTCACACGCAGCACGGGGATGTGATTTTCAAGCCGCTTGATGGAATGGGCGGTGCCGGCATATTTCGTATTATGGGCGATGGCATGAACATGGGCTCGGTGATTGAAACATTGACCGAAAATGGCGGTCGCGCCATCATGGCCCAGAAGTTTATCCCGCAAATTGCGCTGGGGGACAAGCGGGTGTTGCTGATCAATGGCACGGTGGTGCCTTATGCGCTGGCGCGTATCCCGCAAAAGGGGGATATCCGGGGCAATCTGGCAGTTGGGGCGCAGGGCGTGGCACAGCCGTTATCCGGGCGCGACAGGGAAATTGCGGAAACGCTGGCTTTGAGCCTGGCGGCAGAAGGGCTTTTTCTGGTTGGTCTGGATATTATCGGCGACTGGCTGACGGAAATTAACGTAACCAGCCCTACCTGTTTCAGGGAGATTGCAGCGCAGACCGGGTTCAACGTGGCCGAGATGTTTTTCAATGCGCTTGATGAAACAATTTGACCTGACGGGTTTATTAATTACAATAGGTTGTATTACGTTAACAGGCAGCAAAGATTTGCATGGTGTTTGTCTTGCGGCTTATCGGGCCGTATTGACAGGATGCTGATGTGTGTCCGGTTTTTAATTTTGCCGCAAGCTGAAAAATGATAGGTATTCTTCTCATCATGCATGAGCCATTGGCCAATGCATTTATGGCCACCGCATCCCATATGTTTGAGGGAAAGCAGGAGCGGATAGAAGCTATTGATGTCAGGGCTGACCAGGATCTGAATGACATTAATCTGGTCGCTTCGCAGGCGATAGCCCGGCTGGATGACGGCTCTGGCGTGCTGGTTCTGACCGATGTGCTGGGAGGCACGCCGTCCAATTGCTGTTATCGACTGACAACGCAGGGGCGGGTTGAGGTAATTGCCGGTGTCAGCCTGCCAATGTTGTTAAGGGCGATCACGTATCGCGAAAATGACCTGGAAACGGTTATCGAAAAAGCACTGTCCGGCGGAAAAAGCGGTGCAGTCAGAATAGATAACTGTTGCTGATGGAATGGGTGGTGCAGTCATGGACAAACGCAAAATATGATTGAACGAGAACTGGAAATAGTCAACAAGCTCGGGCTTCATGCCCGTGCTTCTGCCAAGCTGACCCAGCTGGCAACCAAATATCACTGCGAAGTCTGGATGACGCGTAACAATCAGCGAATCAATGCCAAGTCCATCATGGGCGTCATGATGCTGGCTGCCGGCAAGGGGGCACGCGTCACGTTGGAGACGGATGGCTCCGATGAGGCAGAATGCATGGAGGCGATCGTCACCCTCATTAACGGCAAGTTCGGGGAGGCGGAGTAAAGGGATATGCAGTCGGGAAAAACGATGGCATCTTTCGCGCTTCATGGCACCACGGTTTCGCGTGGCATATCCATTGGTCGCGCCCATCTTATTCCCCGTGCTGCGCTGGATGTGCGTCATTATCTTGTTCCCCAGGAAAAGGTTGAGGCTGAGGTTACGCGGCTGGAGGCTGCTATCGAGGCGGTTCATAATGAACTGGAAAGTATCTGGAGCAGCCTGCCAAAGGATGCGCCGGTTGAGCTGGGCGCCTTTCTGGATGTGCATGCGATGATCCTTTCGGATGCCATGATTGCCAAAGAGCCGCTCAACATCATTCGCACGCGACGATATAATGCGGAATGGGCGCTTTTGACTCAAATTGAGCAATTGTCGGCGCAGTTCGATGGAATTGAAGATCCTTATCTTCGTGAGCGCAAGGCGGATATCCAGCAGGTGGCAGAACGTGTCATGAAAAACCTGCAGGGGCAGGTTGGCGAAAATATGCCTGAGACAGCGCCTGTTCTGGCAGAAATCCCGGAGGAGGAGCGCATCGACATGATTGTCGTGGCGTATGATATTTCTCCTGCTGACATGCTCCATTTTCGTGACCGGACGTTCAGTGGTTTTATTTCTGAAGTCGGCAGTAAAAATTCCCATGCGGCGATTGTCGCCAGAAGTATTGATGCGCCTGCGGTTTTTGGCTTGCCGAATGCATTGATGCTCATCGAACAGGATGACTGGCTGATTATCGATGCAGATACCGGGGTAGTTATTGTCAACCCGACGTCGCTGGTGCTGGAACAATACCGCGTCAGGAAAGTGGCCCGGGAAAAGGCGCTGAAAAAACTCAGCAAGCTGAAAAAGACACCGACAATGACGCACGATGGGACGCCAATCACCCTGATGGCGAACATCGAATTTCCGGATGACTGTAATGCCGCGCTGGAAAACGGAGCAAGCGGCATTGGCCTTTTCCGTTCCGAGTTCCTGTTTATGAGCAAGGCCGGTGACATGAGCCGCCTTCCCGGCGAGGAGGAGCAGTTTGAAGCCTATAAAAAGGCGGTGGTCATCATGCGGGGGCGCCCTGTTACGATCCGCACGCTGGATATTGGTGCCGACAAGCCGATCGGCATTTCTGATTTCAGTGTGCTGAACCCGGCACTGGGCAAGCGTGCCATCCGTTTTTGCCTTGCGGAGCCGGAGCTTTTCCTGACGCAATTACGCGCTATCCTCAGGGCATCGGCTTTTGGTCCGGTAAAGCTGCTGATTCCGATGCTGGTGCATGCTTTTGAGATTGACCAGTCGCTGGCGATGATTGAGCAGGCCAAATCGCAATTGAAGGCCGAAAAGGTGAAGTTTGACCCGAATATTCCTATTGGCGCCATGGTTGAAGTGCCGGCGGCGATTTTTGCCTTGTCCATGTTTACCAGGCGCCTGGATTTTCTGTCGATCGGTACCAATGACCTGATCCAGTATTCCCTGGCGATTGACCGGGTGGATCCGGAAGTGGCCCATTTGTACAATCCCTTGCATCCGGCGATTCTGACCATGTTGTCAACGGTAATCAGGGCGGGAGCAAAGGCTGGTTTGCCGGTATCCATTTGTGGTGAGCTTGCCGGAGATCCTGCCATGACGCGGCTTTTGCTCGGCATGGGGTTGAGGGAGTTTTCCATGCACTCCACCCAGCTTTTGACGGTGAAGCAGGAAATTCTCAATGCCAGCTTAAAAGAGCTTGCACCCAGGGTAAAAAGAATATTGAGTCTGGGAGAGCCGGATGCGATAGAGCGGGCTGTTGAGAAAGTCAGGCAGTTGCCTGCAGCCGTGTAACGCTTTTTTTCTTCTGTGGTTTGACGCTGGGCGATGACTTCGTTATGCTTGTACTGTTGCGCCGATTTGAACAATTCAGCTTGCGGGCGCAGGGGGATGTCCCCGAAATAAATGCGGCTAAAGCGAGCTTGAAAACAAGCCCGACAGGTCCGCTGCTTTCGGGCTTTGTTTTTTCATGAAATAAAAAGGAAGGCACGCTGTTTTTCAGGGTGCAAGACGAATACATGACTTCTGTTGGAGCGGTAACTGCCCGGTCAATTGATTTTGATGAGCCTTTGCGTTTGCAAAGCGGCGCATTGATTGCCAATTACACGCTGGTCTATGAGACCTACGGAACGCTCAACGCGGATAAATCGAATGCGATACTGATCTGTCATGCGTTGAATGCCTCACACCATGTGGCCGGGTATTATGAGGATCAGCCTAATAACATTGGCTGGTGGGACAACATGGTTGGACCGGGAAAGCCGGTTGATACCAACCGTTTTTTTGTCATCGGCGTGAATAACCTGGGCTCCTGCTTTGGTTCTACGGGGCCGATGCATATCAATCCCGAAACGGGCAAGCCTTATGGACATGGTTTTCCTGTTGTCACCGTTGAAGACTGGGTGCAGTCACAGGCCCGTCTTGCTGATGTGCTGGGCATACGGAAATTTGCTGCCGTGATGGGTGGTTCTCTGGGGGGGATGCAGGCGCTGGCGTGGAGCATGATGTTTCCGGCCCGGCTCGAACACTGTATTGCTATTGCATCGACAGCCAAGCTCACAGCCCAGAATATTGCCTTTAATGATGTGGCCCGCCAGGCGATTCTGACCGATCCGGATTTTCACGGCGGCGATTTTTATGCGTATGGTGTCGTGCCGAAAAACGGTTTGCGCGTGGCGCGCATGATAGGCCACATCACGTATCTTTCCAATGTGGACATGTCCGAAAAATTCGGCCGCATGCTGCGTTCGGGCCAGTATCATTTCGGGTTTGGTGTGGAGTTCGAAATCGAATCCTATCTGCATTACCAGGGCGACAAGTTTTCTTCCTATTTTGACGCCAATACCTATCTGCTGATTACCCGGGCGCTGGATTATTTTGATCCCGCAGCACCTTACGATGGCGACCTGACCAGGGCACTTGCCGGTACGCAGGCAAAATTTCTTCTGGCATCATTCACAACGGACTGGCGTTTTTCTTCTGATGCCAGCCGGGCAATCGTCAAGGCGCTGATTGATAACCGGCGGGAAGTGACCTACGCGGATATTGACGCGCCGCACGGGCATGATGCCTTCTTGCTGACGGATGAACGATACCATGACCTGGTCCGATCCTATGTTGACAGGATGTGGCTGGAAATTGAGGAACGGGGGAACTGATGGCCGTACTCAAACTGCGGGAACTCAGGGCCGACCTGGCATTTATCGCCCACTGGGTGCCTAAAGAGGCGCATGTGCTGGATCTGGGATGTGGCGATGGCGCCATGCTGGAATATCTGCACTCGATAAAAAGATGCAGTGGCTACGGTGTTGAAATTGACGATGAAAAAATTCCGGGCTGTGCAAGCAGGGGGGTACCGGTTATCCAGCATGATCTGGAAAAGGGGCTTGACCTGTTTGCGGATAATTCTTTTGATACGGTGTTGTGCCTGTCCGCGCTGCAAATGATGAAAAATGTGGAAGCGCTGTTGCACGATATTGCAAGGGTGGGTAATGAAGCCATTGTTTCTTTTCCCAATTTTGCTTATTGGCAGAATCGCCTGACGCTGCTGAAAGGGCGTATGCCGGTAACCCAGGAGTTGCCCTATGAGTGGTATGACACCCCGAACCTGCGGTGCGCCACCATCAGTGATTTTGGCGACCTGGCCAATCGGGTCGGGCTGACGGTGACAGACTGTGTGGCGCTTCACCATGGAAAACCGGTGTCTTTTCTTCGCAACCTGCGTGGCGCGCTGGCTGTTTTTCGATTGAAAAAGAAAGCATCATCCGGCTTATGACAACGCCTGAGCGCAAATTCTTCAGTGCGTTTCACCAGCGCATGCTGATTTGCGTTTTTATCGGTTTTTCATCCGGACTGCCGCTTTTTATCCTGCTTAACCTGCTTCAGGCCTGGCTTGCCAAGTCGGGACTCAATGTCAAATCACTGGGCCTTTTTGCGCTGGTGATGTTCCCCTATACCTGGAAATTTATCTGGGCGCCGCTGATGGACCGCTTCAGCCTTGGAAAGATGGGGCGCCGGCGCGGCTGGATGGCAATTACCCAGCTTGGCCTTTTCTTTTCCATCGGCATGATGGGCATGCTTGATCCGATGAAGCATCTTTTGCTGATTGGCCTCTTGTGCACATTTGTTGCTTTCCTGTCTTCGAGCCAGGATATCGCACTGGATGCCTACCGGCGGGAATTGCTGCCGGATAATGAACAGGGATTGGGCAGTGCCATTCATGTGAATGCCTATCGGGTTGCGGGCATGGTTCCTGGGGCACTCTCCCTGATTTTAGCGGACATGATGAGCTGGCAATGGGTCTTCTGGATAACAGCCGCTTTCATGATTCCAGGATTTATCTGCTCACTTCTGATCAGGGAACCCGAAATATATGGCGTACCTCCTGCCAATCTGCGGGAAGCGGTTGTTTTGCCTTTCAGGGAGTTTGTTACCCGTGCGGGCTGGAAGAATGCTTTTTTTATCCTGAGTTTTATTTTTCTGTACAAGCTGGGGGACAGCCTGGCTACGGCATTGGCAACTAAGTTTTATCTGGACCTGGGATTTAGCATGACCCAGATTGGCGCCATTGCGAAAACGACCGGTTTCTGGGCGAGCCTGATCGGCGGCATGCTGGGGGGGATCTGGATGATCCGCCTGGGCATCAACCGGGCACTGTGGTTGTATGGGGTGGTGCAGGCGGTGTCCATTCTGGGATTCTCATGGATAGCATCACAGGGCGCAAATCCCTATATCCTTGCCTTTGTGATTGGTTTTGAAGCCCTGGGGGTCGGGCTGGGAACGGCGGCCTTTGTTGCCTATATCGCCAGAACCACGGACAAGCGGTACAGTGCCACGCAGTACGCGCTTTTTACGTCTCTGGCGGCGATTCCCCGCACGTTTATCAACGCATCCGCGGGCTTTATCGTGGATCAGACAGGCTGGTTCATGTTTTTCAATATCTGTTTCGTCCTGGCATTGCCGGGCATGATGATGCTCCCCAAAATCGCGCCCTGGAACGGTAACAAATAAAAAACACGAAAAATGCGGGCAGGATATTCGACATTACAGCGTATCGGAGTTATGATTTTTGCCTGTTTGGATGATTAAAAATAATTGAAGGAAACAAGTATGTCGCAACAGTTTGGGGAAATGCCGGATAAGGCCGGGTATTTTGGTGAGTATGGCGGGCAGATCATTCCGCCTGAGTTAAAAGTTGCCATGGACAAGATCAGTGATGCCTATGAAACTGTCAGGCAGACAAGGGCGTTCCAGGATGAGTTGCAGGAACTGTATACCCATTACGTTGGTCGCCCCAGCCCGATTTATTTTGCGAAAAAACTGACAGAACGCCAGGGCGGTGCCCGTATTTTCATCAAACGGGAAGACCTGAATCATACCGGTGCGCACAAGATCAATCACTGCCTGGGACAGGCGCTGCTGGCCAAGTTTATGGGAAAGACCAAGGTGATTGCAGAAACCGGGGCCGGGCAGCATGGCGTTGCGATGGCAACCGCCTGTGCGTTGGTAGGGCTTCCCTGTGAAATTCATATGGGCGTCATTGATATTGAAAAAGAACACCCGAATGTCACCAAGATGAAAATCCTGGGCGCGACACTGATTCCGGTTACCCGCGGTACCCAGACGCTGAAGGATGCGGTCGACAGCGCCTTTGATGAGTATGTCAAGGACCCGGATAATTTTCTGTACGCGATTGGCTCTGCGGTTGGACCGCACCCGTTCCCGAAAATGGTGCGCGATTTTCAGATGATTATCGGCAAGGAGTCGCGTGAGCAATTTCTGGCACGCGAAAAAAAACTGCCGGATATGATAGTGGCCTGCGTGGGGGGCGGCTCAAATTCGATTGGGATGTTCACGGAATTTCTGCCGGATGAATCGGTGAGGTTGGTGGGTGTGGAGCCGGCCGGAAAAGGGCTGGATACACCGGACAATGCCGCAACCATGACACTGGGCACCAAGGGCACGCTGCATGGTTATAAATGCTATGCCCTGCAGGACAAGGATGGCAATACATTGCCGGTTTACTCGATTGCATCCGGTCTGGACTATCCGGGTGTTGGCCCCCAGCACTGTTATCTCAAGGACATGGGGCGGGTGCAGTATGAGTCGGCAACAGACCAGGAATGCCTGGATGCCTTTATTACGTTATCTCGTGTGGAGGGGATTATTCCTGCACTGGAAAGTGCGCATGCCGTGGCCTATGCCATGCGGGCGGCAAAGGAGTTGGGCAAGGACAAGACGATCCTGGTCAATCTCTCGGGCAGAGGGGACAAGGATGCGGATTTTGTTGCCGATTATCTTAATCTGTAAGTTCCATGTGTCGTGATATCAAAGGGAAGAGGCTTTCTTCCCTTTTTTATTGCAACAGGAGCTGTCTGCTTTCTGTAAGGCACAACGCTTTTCCCAATTGTTTTTCACGCGCTACAATGGAGTGTTTTTTTGATTTTTTGCTGTGAGTGAGGCCGATAGTGAGTAATTTGCGACAGGATTTTATCCAGTTTTCCGTTGATTCCGGGGTGTTGCGTTTTGGTGAATTTATTACCAAGGCCGGGCGCACATCCCCTTACTTTTTTAATGCCGGATTGTTCAATGATGGTGCCTCACTTGGCAGGCTGGCGGATTTTTATGCGCAGACGCTCCTGGATTCCGGCATTGCGTTCGATATGCTGTATGGTCCGGCTTACAAAGGGATTCCACTGGTTGCTGCGGTAGCAGTCGCATTGTCAAACCGGGGGCGCAATGCGCCTTTTGCCTATAACCGCAAGGAAGCCAAGGATCATGGAGAGGGAGGAACCCTGGTTGGCGCGCCAATGGCCGGGCGGGTTGTCATTGTTGATGATGTGATTTCCGCCGGGACGTCTGTCAATGAATCTGTCGGGATTATCCGGGCCGCTGGTGCGACCCCTGCTGCGGTACTGATTGCGCTGGATCGCATGGAGCGTTCAGGCAAGGATGATGCGCTGTCCGAATTCTCAGCTGTTCAGGAAGTGCAGAATGCCTACCACATGCCGGTGTTGTCGATTGCCAGCCTTGATGACCTGATGACCTATCTTTCGCAGGATGGGGTTGATTCCTCCCTGTCGCAGTACCGTGATGCGGTCAATGCCTATCGCGCTCGTTATGGCGCTTCGTGATTTATGGCGCGGGCCTGGTGTTTGCCGCAGACAGGACAATCCGGATTGCGGTCAAGCTGTATCCGGGTCCACGACATGGTCAGTCCATCAAGAATCAGCAGTGAACCAGCCAGTGATTTGCCAATGCCGGCCACGAGTTTCAAGGCTTCTGCAGCCTGTATGGTGCCGATGATGCCGACAACAGGAGCAAAGACGCCGAATTGTGCCGCCTTTCTGTCTTCAAACGGCTGGTCGGCTGAAAACAGGCAGGAGTAGCATGGCGCATCGTTTGCGCGCATATCATAGACCGATACCTGTCCGTCAAACTGCAGTGCCGCGCCGGATACCAGTGGCCGACGGCTGGCAACGCAAACCCGGTTGATGATGTGGCGACTGGCAAAGTTATCAGTGCAGTCCAGAACAACCGATGCGCTTTCGGCAAGTTCATGCAGGCGGAATTCATCCGGCCGCTCATTTAACGCAATAATGTCGATATCCGGATTGATTTTCGACAGCGTGGTTTTTCCGGAAACGGCTTTCGGCTGGCCGATACGATCGGTTGTATGCAGGATTTGCCGTTGCAGATTGGACAAGTCTACTGTGTCGTCATCCACGAGCGTGATTTTCCCGATTCCAGCGGAAGCCAGGTAATAGCAGGCAGGTGATCCCAGGCCGCCTGCGCCAATGACAAGGGCATGGGCAGCCAGGATTTTTTCCTGGCCATCCATGCCCAGTTCTTTCAGCAGGATATGGCGGGAGTAACGTTCGGATTGGCGCGTGTTCATTCCCGCAGATTACTGCTTGTTTTTCAGATTGGACTCTGTTTCTGTTTTTTCAGCATCAGCCCCGTTTTTCTTTTCTTCGACTTTGGTTTTCGAGATTTTGACGGGTTGTCCTTTCAGGTGATTCAGTGCCTGCGTCAGTTGGAAGTCGTCCTTGCTGCCATATTCAAGCGGCTTGTATTTCTTGGTGTTGCTTAAAAGCTTCTGTTCTTCTTCTTCGTTGATCCGCTGGGCCTCATCCTCATTTTGGGCAGGATCATTGGAAAGATGTTTCAGCAGATCCGCTTCACGCAGACGCAGGCTGTTGTAGCCATCGCCTTCCGGCGTCTCATCCACCATCAGGTCAGGAACAATGCCTTTGGCCTGGATGGAGCGGCCATTCGGCGTGTAATAGCGTGCGGTTGTCAGTTTGACTGCGGTATCCGGTGAAATCTGGCGAACGGTCTGAACCGATCCCTTGCCGAATGTCTGTGTTCCCAAAATAGTGGCGCGCTTGTGATCCTGCAGGGCGCCAGCCACGATTTCAGAGGCGGACGCTGAGCCGATATTGACCAGGACAACGATGGGTACCGTCTTGATCTGGGGCGGCAGTTTGGACAGCGGGTCATTCAGGTGACGGCCGGCATAAAATTCAGGGCGGGCATAAAAGGTTGCCTTGGATTCCGGCAGCTGACCGTTTGTTGAAACGATAACCACATCCTTTGGCAGGAAGATGGATGCCACCCCGATAGCACCCGGCAAAATACCGCCTGGATCATTGCGCAGATCCAGAACCAGCCCCTTGATATTGGGAGTTTGGGCATAGATCGCGTTGATTTTCTTGACGAGGTCATCCACTGTCGGTTCCTGGAACTGGGCGACCCTGAGCCAGGCATAGCCAGGCTCAATCATTTTGGATTTGACGCTCTGGACGCGGATTTCTTCGCGGACAATCGTCATCACCAGCGGTTTGTTTTCATTTTTTCGCACGATGGTGAGCACGATTTTGGTGTTTGGCTCGCCGCGCATTTTTTTGACGGCTTCATCCAGTGTCATATCCTTGACGGAGACACCATCCAAACGGGTGATCAAATCACCAGGCTTGATGCCGGTGCGATAGGCAGGCGTATCTTCAATGGGAGAGATCACCTTGATGAAACCATCTTCGGTTCCCACTTCAATTCCCAGCCCGCCAAAGCGTCCCTGTGTGCCTTCGCGCAGCTCTTTCAGCGCTTTTTTGTCCAGATAGGCCGAGTGCGGGTCCAGCGAGGCAACCATGCCGGAAATTGCTTCCGTCAGCAGTTTTTTATCGTCTACAGGCTCAACGTAGTCGGACTTGATCAGTCCGAAAACATCAGCCAGTTGCCTTAGCTCGTCCAGGGGAAGCGGGGCAGTCTGCTTTTGTGCCATTGCAGAAAACTGCATGGAAGCAGCGATACCTGCCAGCATGCCCAGCCCTATCAGTATAAAATTGCGAAGTTTTCCGCTCATATATCACCTAGTAGTTACCCAGTCCATCGGGTTGAATGCACGCCCGTTATGGCGCATCTCGAAGTATAAACCGGTTTGCGTATTATCGCTGCTATTGCCGACATTGGCTATAACATCGCCGCCTTTCACATTGTCGCCAACCTTTTTGCGCAGGGTTTGCGCATTGGCATAAATTGTCATGTATTGTGCGCCATGGTCGACAATAATCAGGTTGCCAAAGCCGCGCAGCCAGTCAGCGAAGACGACTTCGCCATTGGCAACACTCCGGATATCCGCGCCATGACCGCTTTGGATGAAAATGCCTTTCCAACTGGGCCCATCGGCCCGTTTTGATCCGTAATGGGCCGTGATGGTTCCCCTCACCGGCAGTTTCATGCGGCCACGCTGCTGGGCAAAGGAGCTTTTTGCAGACTCGGCATCCGCAACGGCCTCGACTTTTTGAGGTTTCTGCCCTTTTTTGGCGGCCTGTTTTTTTGCTGCAGCAGCTTTTCTTGCTGCCGCAGCTTTGCGCTGTTCTTCAATTTTCCTGGCCAGATTATCGACCAGGGAGGAAAGCCGTTTTTCATCCTGCGCCAGTCGTTCTGCCTGTTTTTGCTGTTCTTTCAGTTTGGAAGAAAGCTGCGCTAAAAGCACTGCGCGCTCGGCTTTTTCTTTTTCGAGCTTTTGTTTTTGTGTCTGTTTTTGCTGCGCGATTTTTTCCAGTTCCTGTTTGGTTGATTCGGTCTGCTGCCGCTTGCCGTCGACGGTTTTCAGATTGGCGCGAAGGGCGATGGTGAGTTTTGCCTGGGCTTCGGAAATATAGGTCATGTACTGCAGTTCGCGATTGATCCGGTTGGGGTTGTCGCCGGATAAGAGCAGCTTCATGCGGTCTTCATTGCCGGAAATGTATTGTTCCTGCAACAGTTTCGCGAGCTGGTCCTGTTGCTGGGCGACGGTTTTTTCGAGTTGGGATTGCTCGGACGTTAACTGACCAAGACGGTTTTCTGTTGATGCGTGTTTCTGCTCGAGTTCCTGGATGGTGCGGTTGGTGCTTTTGATGGCTTCTTCAGATTTTGCCAGTGTGTCTGCGGCCTTGCCTTTTTCGGTTTCGGTTTTGCCGATTTCTTTTTTCAGATGGGTCAATTGCTGGCGGACTTTTCCCCGTTCGGTTTC
This sequence comes from Oxalobacter vibrioformis, assembly GCF_027118995.1. Classification (NCBI taxonomy): domain Bacteria; kingdom Pseudomonadati; phylum Pseudomonadota; class Betaproteobacteria; order Burkholderiales; family Oxalobacteraceae; genus Oxalobacter; species Oxalobacter vibrioformis. The sequence goes on along the minus strand of NZ_CP098242.1, from coordinate 1,191,010 downwards.
TGCCACCTGCTTTTGCTTTGTGTCGCTCGCTTTTGCCGGGGATTTGGTGGCCGCTTTTGCTGGTTTTTTTGAGGAAGCGGCTGTTTTTGTGGCAGGCTTCGCGGTGGTTTTTTTTGTGCTGGTGCTACCGGATTTTGCCGGTGTTTTTGTTTTGCTGTTTTGCGTGGTTGCTGTCTTTTTTGAGGTTTGTGCTGCTGTATAGGGTGCAGTCAGTACAGCTGACAGGAAAACGGTCAGCGCGAGAAGAAAAACATGACAGCCGATTTCTTTTTTTACAGGCATAGAAAAAGGAAACATGATGCGGAAAACATTCATCGGTATTTCACATCACCCTATGACAGGCCAATCGGTATAAGTCGTTTTGCTGCAATAATCGTTTTTTCCTCTTTTGAAAAAATCAGGTATTCACATCCAGATAGTAATTCCGGATAGGTTTCAGGTTGGCATCCAGCTCGTAGACAATAGGTTGTCCCGTGGGAATATTGAGTCCGACAATATCATCATCGCTGATATTATCCAGCTCCTTGAAAAGTGCCCGCAGGCTGTTACCGTGCGCTGACATCAGGATACGCTTGCCTTCGCGAACCTGTGGTGCGATGACATCATTCCATAACGGCATGACACGGGCAACGGTATCTTTCAGGCTTTCAGTCAATGGTATTTCATCGCGGCTGAGTGTGCGATATGCCGGGGCAGCGTAGGATGTACGGGGATCATCCGGGTTGAGAGCAGGCGGTGGCGTGGTGTAACTCCTTCTCCAGACGTGAACCTGCTCTGAACCGTATTTGTCAGCCGTTTCGGCCTTGTTTAATCCCTGCAAAGCGCCGTAATGCCTTTCGTTCAAGCGCCACTGGCAGGATACGGGCAACCACATGCAATCCATTTCATCCAGCGCAATCAGAAGTGTCCGGATTGCCCGCTTGAGAACGGAGGTATAGGCAAGATCGAATTCAAAGCCGGCCTTTCGCAAAATGCTGCCGGCTGTTTTGGCCTCTGCCCGGCCCTGCTCGGTCAGGTCGACATCCGTCCAGCCGGTGAAGCGGTTTTCAAAGTTCCAGGCCGATTGCCCGTGTCGCATGAATACAATTTTATACATAGTCGAATAGGAAAATTAAGTATCACGAATGTCCTGCTTGTTTCTATTCTATAATGTATCGGTTTTGTAATCGATGATCCAGGCAGGAAATATGCTGAATTTTATTTGGGATAATGTTTTTTTAATTTGTGTCATTGTGTATTGCATCGGCGCGTTGCTGTGGCCAAGGATCCGCCGCGGCGCCCGTATCAGCCATACCGTGGCCACCACCATGATCAATAAGGGCAAGGCGGCTATTATTGATATCCGCGACCAGAAAGAGTACAAGGCCGGGCACCTCCTGAATGCCATTCATGTGCCTTATGACTCCCTTGAGGAGCGTATGCCCCGTATTGAGAAGCTTAAATCACAGCCGGTTATTGTGGTCTGTGAAGATGGCAAGCGCTCACGAACGGCAGCTGATCTGTTGAGAAAAGCCGGGTTTACCCAGGTCTTCAGCCTGGATGGCGGTATGACTGGCTGGAAAACCAACAGTTTGCCGGTCACGCAATAATCTTGTGGGAAATCACCATGGCTCCCCGTATCCTGATGTATACAAAAGAAGTGTGCCCTTATTGCACGATGGCTGAAAAGCTCCTGCAGTTAAAGGGTGTGCCGCATATCGAGAAAACCTATATCGACAGGGACGACCGCCTGCGCGATGAGATGATGGAAAAAACCGGGCGGCGCACGGTTCCCCAGATATATATCGGTGATACGCATGTCGGTGGATATGATGACCTCGCCGCCCTTGACAAGCAGGGACTGCTTGAACCCATGCTGAAAAAATCCTGATTTATTTATAACCAACCGGAGCCACTGATATGTCTTCTGAAACCACTGCTGAAACGTCCCAACCCATATTCCAGCTCCAGACGATTTACCTGAAAGATCTTTCACTTGAACAGCCCAATTCACCGGCTATTTTTCTGGAACAGAAAATGCCGGATTTGCAGATCACGGTCAATGTCGGCGTAGAAGCACTGGCAGAAACGACGTATGAAACAACCGTCACGGTTACCCTGACAGCAAAGGTCGGTGACAAAACGGCTTACCTGATTGAAGCCAAGCAGGCTGGTATCTTTGAGGTGCGCAACCTGCCAAAAGAGACGCTTGATCAGGTGCTTTACATTACCTGCGCAAGCATTGTCTATCCGTACCTGCGCGCCAATGTGGCTGATATTGTGCTCCGTTCTGGTTTTCCGCCGGTTCACCTGGTTGAAATCAATTTTGAAGCCTATTTCCGTGAACGTGTCCAGCAGGAACAGGCAACGCAGCAGGTTGCCGCCAATGGCAGCGAAACGCCAGTGCAGTAATGACGCGTTTGATAAGATCAGGGCTTGCACTGGGCTTGTTACTGATGTTTTCAGCAGGCAGTGTGCATGCCTTTGATTTTGGTGCGATTGGTGATGAGCCTGCTGTTTTGTACGACGCGCCAAGCTATAATGGCATCAGGCTTTTTATTGCGCCTGCGCATATGCCGCTCGAAGTGTTGCTGACTTACGAAAGCTGGACCAAGATACGTGATGTTTCCGGGGACATGGCATGGGTTGAGTCAAAGGCACTGGGGCAAAAGCGGTATATTGCGGTAAAAACGGATCTGGCGCGGATACATGAATCACCGGATACCGCGTCACCGGTTGTTTTTCAGGCGAAAAAAAATGTCATTCTGGAGGTGGTCAAGCCAGTGCAGGCTGGCTGGATACATATATCGCATCAGGATGGACAGGCGGGGTTTGTCCGGGTCAGTGATGTCTGGGGTGTGTAATCGTTTCTTTTGCCCCGTTTTCGAGGGTGACAACACATGAATATTACGGTTCTTGGTGCCGGTGCCTGGGGTACTGCATTGGCGATTGCGCTCGCTGAGCGCCATCCGGTTATGGTGTGGGACAGAAATGCTGACATTATTCATGCGGCAGAAAAATCCCGTGAAAACAAAGCCGCGCTCCCCGGATTCAAATTACCTGAGCAACTTCGGCTTACTGCGGTTTTTGAAGCGGCACTGGATCATATTCAGGATAAAAATTCGTTGCTTTTTGTTGCAACGTCTGTTGCGGGATTGCGTCCGGTCACGGAAAACCTGAAACGTTTTTCGATTCCCAATCTCGTCTGGTTATGCAAGGGCTTTGAAGAAAATACAGGACGCCTGCCGCATCAGGTTGTCTCCGAGATTATTCCAGACAGCGTCAGCCGGGGCGTGCTGTCCGGTCCATCGTTTGCGCAGGAAGTGGCGGCAGGGCTCCCTTGTGCGCTGACCATCGCATCGGATTCATCCCTGCTGCAACAGCAAGTGATCGGGACGGCTAATTTTGGCAATATGCGGATATATTCCAGCGATGATGTGACCGGTGTTGAAGTGGGGGGCGCAATCAAGAATATCCTGGCGATTGCGACCGGCCTGTCGGATGGTATGGGATTGGGCACCAATGCGCGGGCAGCGCTGATGACGCGCGGACTGGCTGAAATCACCCGGCTGGGAATAGCGCTGGGGGGGAGACAGGAAACCTTTATGGGATTGACCGGAATGGGAGACCTGATTCTGACATGCACCGGCGATTTATCCCGTAATCGCCAGGTCGGGCTTGCCCTGGCAAAAGGGATGTCACTGGATGTCATTGTGGCTGAGCTGGGGCATGTTGCTGAGGGGGTGCGCTGTGCGCAGGCAGTCAGAACGCTGGCAAAAGAACATCAGGTGGAAATGCCGATTGCCAATGCGGTCGCCGGGGTGCTTTTTGACGGAATTTCACCGAGAGAAATGCTTGCCCGGCTGCTTGCGCGGGATGCGCGCAATGAAGCGGATCATGCCTATGGAAAACCCGTTTGAGTTTTTACCTCTTTACCGAAAAAACGGTATCCCATAATTCCCTGACTTTCGCAATTTCCTCTTCGACCATTTCAGGGGCAACGCGCGAGAACTCTGCTCCCTGCATCCTGATCTGGTGCTGGCGCCGGCGGAAATTGCGGTAAATATCCGCAACAGCCTGTCCCAGCCCTGCCGGAATCAGCCCGATTTTTTCACACAGTACCAAAAGGGCGATGTTGCCAATATTGCCGGTTAGTTCCGGGCAGGTTTTTGCGTGCATCAATACCAGATATTGGACAGCAAATTCAATGTCGATCATGCCGCCGGTATCATGCTTGAGGTCAAAAAGCGCGGATCGGTTCGGGTGGGCATCATGCATTTTCTGCCGGATGGAAAAGACATCATGCTGCACGGATGCCGCATCACGCGGCTGTCTTAAAATGTCATTGCGGATGGCCTCAAACCGTTCGCCGATGCTTTCATCGCCTGCGCAAAAACGGGCCCGCGTCAATGCCTGGTGTTCCCATGTCCAGGCGGAGGCTTTCTGGTATTTTTCAAAAGAAGCGAGGCTCGATACCATCAGGCCACTGGCGCCATCCGGGCGCAGGGCAATATCCACATCAAAAAGCCGGCCGGCCGATGTGGGACTTGTCATCCAGGTGATGAAGCGCTGTGCCAGCCTGGCGTACAACATGGGGGCGTCGACATGATCGTCTTCATAAAGAAAGATCAGGTCAAGATCGGACGCATAGCCGAGTTCCTTGCCGCCCAGTTTCCCGTAGGCGATGACGGCAAAACGGGGGGTATCGGTGTGACGGTTGGGCATGGCAAGCCAGGCTTCCCGGATGGTTGCCTCAATGATGATGTCTGCCAATTTGGAAAGGTGGTCAGCCAGATGTTCTACTGTCAGCACACCTTCCAGATCCTGTGCCAGCAGCCGGAAAAGCTGGGCATGATGCATGTCCCGCAAAAAATCCATCTGGCGTTCCGTATCGCCACGTTCGATGGCCAACTGGTTATCAAGTTCTGCCGTAAAGCCCGGCCAGTCCGGTGGCGCAAGCAGGGTTCTCACATCCAGCAGTTCGTCCAGGAGAATCGGATGCCGCGTCAGGTATTGGGCGGCCCAGTCACTGGCATCCATCATGCGAATCAGTCGCCCCAGCGTTGCCGGGTATTCCGTCAGCAGCGAAAGATAGGCTGAACGACGGGCAATGGATTCAAAAAAATCCAGCAGCCGGGAAAGTGACAGCAGGGGATTGGCACAAGTGTTTGCGATCTGGGGGAGAACCAGGTTAATGAGTGACATCAGGCGGTTGCGGCTGTTGTCGGACAGTGACTGGATACGGTTTGCCTTCCAGAGTGCCAGGATGCGCTGCGCGGCAGGCCGGGTTTCTGTAAAGCCCAGCGGCCCGAGCTTGGCTTCGATGGCAGCAAGTTGCTCGTTTTCTTCCTGGTTGATCAGGATGGGCTGGTACAGCACGGTTTGGGATGCTTCCGGCGCAACAGCTGACTTGTCGCTGAAAATCTCATCAAATTGTGCGGCAACAAATGCGCGATGTTTCTGCAGCTCCTGCAGGAGATTTTCCGAACGGGTGTAACCCATCATGTTGGCAACAAGCGTTTTGTCGTCCAGGTTGGCGGGAAGCACATGGGTTTGCGCATCATCCAGATATTGCAGGCGGTGTTCCAGGTTGCGCAGGAAGGTGTAGGAATCTAAAAGCTGGTCTGAAATATCCTGCCCTATCTGTCGTTTACCAACCAGGATATGCAGAATTTCCCGGGTAGAGCGATTACGCAGGGAAACATCCCGTCCACCACGAATCAACTGGAACATCTGCGTCAGAAATTCGATTTCACGAATGCCGCCCCGTCCGAGTTTGACATTATTGTTGCGTTCCGGGTGCATTTTTTCCTGGCGAAGCACTTCGGCGCGAATCTGGTGGTGCATGGTGCGGATGGCATCAATCACGCCATAATCCAGATAACGCCGGTAGACAAAAGGCAGTACGATGCTTTCCAGGGCGGCAATGTCTTTTTTACGTCCGGTAAGAGGACGTGCCTTGATCCAGGCATAGCGTTCCCATTCCCGTCCCTGGACAATCAGGTATTGTTCAACGGCGTTAATGCTGCTGACAAGCGGGCCGGAGGTTCCATTTGGACGCAATGCCATATCCACACGGAAAACAAAACCATCCTCACTGATTTCAGAAAGTGCATTGATCAGCCGTTTCCCCAGACGGGTAAAAAATTCCTGGTTGGAAAGCGGTCTTTGCCCGGGTTCTGACGGGTGGGTGTCTCCGTTTTCAGGATAAACAAATATGAGATCCACATCAGAAGAAACGTTCAGCTCTCCTCCGCCCAGCTTGCCCATTCCCAGCACAATCAGTTCCTGTTCTTCGTCAGAGGTGGCACTCATTGGCGTGCCGTGTGCCGCTATCATTTCTTCTGTTAATGCCCTTGTCTGCGTGCGAATGGCAAATTCTGCAAAAGCGGTCATGGTGCTGACGACTTCATCAAGGTCGGCTTTCCCGCCAAGATCGCGATATATCAGGCTGGCAATAACAAGGTTTCTCAAGCGCCGCATGGCGCGGGCCAGCGTAAAGCCTGATGAGGTTTCATTTTGTAACAATGCCGTGAAATCGAGCGTGGAAAGGTTATGCTGTGAAAGCAATTCGACCTGTTTTTGCCGTACAGGCTGGTCGGCATTCACCCAGTGCATGTAAAATCTCGAAGCGGCTTCTGCGGGTAACAGGGATGGGATCATATTGTTGAACCGGAAAAATAAAGGTTTCAGCAAAAACAGAGGAAAATGTTTCCCCCTGCATCATGCAGGAAAATAACCTGTTTTGCCCTAATTTTACGCTTAACCACAGACTTTTTATTCATGCTGACAGAATCACCCCGAATGCAAAAACTCCTGAATGCCTGGCAAAAGGGACAGGAGCGACTGCGTAAAATCAGGGGGAATCCCGATTCCCGATTGATGCGCCTCAGTCGGATTGCACTCAGAATCGCGTTCGCCGGCTACCTGGTTTTTTGCGCGATTTTTCTTTCTGTCCGTTATATTGTTCTGCCACAGATCAGCCAGTACAAGCCCAATGTAGAGAAAATGCTCAGTGACGGATTTGGCCGCCAGGTCACCATTTCCCGCATTGATGCGTCATGGTATGGTTTCCACCCGCTTTTGAAACTCAACGAACTGGTGATTCATGATCCGGAAGGCAATCCGGCATTGCAATTGCCCCAGGTAACGGCCGAAATTTCCTGGTGGTCCTTTTTCGTTTTTGATCTTCGCCTGGCCCATCTTGAGATCAACCGTCCTGAACTCGATATCCGCCGCGATAAGTCGGGGAATCTCTTTGTTGCCGGATTGCCTGCTGACACGAGTACCCGGAAAAAGGGCGGCGGCATGGACTGGGTCCTGGTGCAGGACAAGATTACCATCCGTGACGGGACGATTCGCTGGCTTGATGAAATGCGGGATGCGCCGGAACTGGCGCTGAAGGATCTGAATTTTATTCTCGTTAATGACGGGCGGCAGCACCGCATGCGTTTTATTGCGCATTCCAGTATTACACAGTCCGGTGAAATTGATATCAGGGCGGATTTTGTCCATCCGATGTTTGCCGAGCGCATATCGGATACGTCTGCATGGAAAGGTAATCTGTATGTGGCGTTGCCTGCGGCAGAACTGGACCCCTGGAAACCCTATGTTGATTTTCCCTATGGCTTGAAGAGGGGGGCCGGGGCGGTTAATGCCTGGATGACATTTGATCATGCCAGGATTGCTGACCTGACAGTGGATATCGATCTGAAGGATGTGATATTCCAGTTTGAACCGCATTTGCCGGTGCTGGACCTGGTTCATATTTCCGGGCGACTCTCGGCCAAGGAACTGTTTGATGCCAGCGCTGTCAGTGATAATCTTTCTTTGGGGGATCGTCCGCATACGGTTGCGCTCAGCGACATTTTTCTGGAAACGGCTGACGGCATCCGAATGGAAAGTCTCGACTTTTCGGAAAGGCATATGCCAGCCACCGACGGCAAACCGGCAAGCACGGAAATCACAACGGATGAACTGGATCTGGGAACGCTGATCCAGATGACGAAATATCTTCCGCTGTCTGCCGAGCAGCGAAAGATGCTGAATGATTTTTCGCCCTCAGGTGAACTCAATCATTTCACTATTCGGTGGGAGGGACAATATCCTGACCTGGTTTCGTATCAGTTGAACGGAAAATTCAAGAATCTCTCCATGAATGCGGTGGCAGCCCGTTCTGCCCGCGCAGCAACTGCAAAGACACCGGCGCAGGCCGCCATCCCGGCTATTCCGGGATTCAAAAATCTCACCGGGGGGATCTCGGCCAATGAGTATGGCGGCTCGCTGGAACTGGATTCGGATGCGGCAACACTGAACATGCCATCTTATTTTCCGAAATCCAGCTGGAATTTTGATGCACTGAAACTCCTGGCAAACTGGTCGTTTGCCACCCGGGACGAGTTTATTTTTGTGATTGAAAAAATGGATTTTTCACTGGACGGGATTTCGGTTTCGCTTTTTGGCCGGCATGTCAAACCAACAGGGGAAGATGAAAAAAGCGCGCCCGGCAAGATTGATATGACGGCGACGGTGAAAAGCATTGATATGACTAACGTGAGAAATTATGTCCCGTTGCAGACAAAAGAGGTGTTGCGCACCTGGCTGACCAAGGCATTTGAGGAAGGTACTGCCAGTAATATTACGGTTCACCTCAAGGGCGATCTTGCTGAATTTCCGTTTGCCGGTGCGGCAAAAGCACCGGGCAGTGAGTTCAGTGTCCGGATGGATGTCAGCAATGTGCGGCTGAATCATGCGCCGACCATGCTCACCCGTGAAGGGAAGCTGATGTGGCAGCCGATAGATAAGATCAATGGCTGGCTGACCATCAAGGGAGGGGAGATTGTCATTCATGCGGATAACGCCATATTAAGTGGTGCCATGCTCTCAAACGTGGATGTCGTTATTCCGGATATGCTGGCAGAGGATGCCTCACTGAATATTACCGGTAACGCCAATGGCGAGTTGCAGGACTTTATCCGTTTTGTGAATGCTTCCCCCGTCAATGACGTCATTGGCGGCCTGACGGAAGAGTCAAAAACCATGGGCAAAACCAGCCTGCTGTTGAAAATGCAGATGCCGCTTTCCAACATGGCGAATTCCAAAGTACAGGGAACGGTCCAGTTTGCAGACAATGAAATCCATCTCTTTCCTGATCTTCCCGTACTGACTGCTGTGCGTGGCAAGGTGCACTTTTCTGACAAGGGGTTTGAACTGAATGGGGTCAATGCCCAATTCCTTGGCGGGAATGTCAGTATCACGGGCGGCACCAAAGATGGCCGTTCTCAGGTCAATGCGAGTGGCACCCTGACGGCTGACGGGTTGCGCAGAAATTATCCTGGCGGCAGTATGGGGAAAATGATGCGAAGATTGTCAGGAAGCATGCCCTATACCCTTTCCATCGCGCAAAAGGCAGGATCACAGGGCGGTGGTTACCCTGATATCGTGCTTGAATCCGGCATGAATGGATTGGGCATCGATCTGCCGGCTCCTCTCGGGAAAAAGGCTTCAGAAACGCGACAGCTGCGTGTTACTGCCAATGCAATCGCCTCGATGGGGAAAGCGCGGCGTGATGAAATCAGAATTGCTTATGGTTCTGGTGCTGCCGCGCATTACGAGCGCCAGAAGACCGATAAAATATGGCAGCTTGTTCGCGGCGGACTGGGTATCAATATGAAGCCGGTGTTGCACCCGGGGGTTTCGCTTAATCTGAAAATGCCGTCTTTGGACATGAATGTCTGGCAGGAATCACTGGATGCATTATTTGCCGATGATGGCAAAGGAAAAGGCGCCAGTAAGGGGGGCGCAGATATCGGAAAATATGTTGAGCCACAACAGTTTTTCATCCAGGTGGATGAGTTGAGTGCGATGGAATTCAAGCTGTCCAACGCGGTGATTACCGGCTCCCGTCAGGCAGGTCGCTGGCAGGCGGATGTGGACGCCAATGAGCTGAAAGGACAGCTGATATGGACAGAGCCAACCGGAAAGCAGGCAACAGGCAAACTGACGGGCCGTTTTGCCACCCTGGCCATACCACGTTCCAGCCCGGAGAAAATCGAAGATATTGTCAAGCGTGACAGTGTGCGCCAGATTCCGGCACTTGATCTGGTTGTCGATAATTTCACCCTGTTTGATATCAAGCTGGGACGTATTGAGCTGGTTGCCAATAATACGGTCGGGCCGACAGGAAGGGAGTGGCGGATTAATCGCCTGAGTGTATCCAATCCGGATGCCAGATTACAGTCGACCGGTAACTGGGTTGTTGACCATTCAGGGGCACAGCACACGCGCATGAATTACGATCTGGATATCGTCAATGCGGGTAAACTGCTGGATCGTTTTGGCTATAAAGGGATATTGAGTGGTGGTAAAGGGAAGATGCATGGCGATATCAGTTGGGCCGGTCTTCCCTATTCCCTCGATATTCCGAGCCTTTCGGGAAAAATTGATTTGAATGTAGGAAAAGGACAGTTTCTCAAGGTTGATCCCGGTATGGCAAAATTACTGGGTGTCTTGAGCATGCAATCGCTGCCGCGCCGTCTCACGCTGGATTTCAGGGATGTTTTCTCTGACGGATTTGCCTTTGATGAAATTGTGGCCAAGGCCGAGATTACCAAAGGGGTGGCCAGGACAGAAAATCTGACCATGAAAGGGGTGCAGGCAACGGTTCTGATGGATGGCAGCGTGGATATTGCCAGGGAAACGCAGAACCTGCATGTGGCGGTTTTGCCTGAAATCAATGCCGGGGCCGCTTCACTTGCCTACAGTGTGATTAATCCCGCCATTGGTGTTGGCACATTTCTTGCTCAATTGTTTTTGAAGGACCCGCTGTCAAAAACCTTTACATTTGAATATCAGATAACCGGTTCGTGGGCAGAGCCGAATATTCAGAAGATTGAAAGCAAGGACAGCCGGGCCAAGAAATTCATGGATGCCATCAAACCCGAAAATAAGGATGAGATATGACAAAAGTAGCTGCAATACAAATGGTTTCCACGCCGGAGATTGAGGAAAACATTGAATCAGCCAGAAGGCTGATTGCCGAGGCCGCCCGGCAGGGCGCTGAACTGGTATTACTTCCGGAATACTGGCCGAGTATCGGCAAAAGTGACAAGGAAAAGCTGGCACAGGCAGAAGCGCCGGGTTCCGGTCCGGTGCAGGATTTCATGTCAGCCATGGCGAAAGCGCATGGCATCTGGCTGATCGGTGGAACGCTTTCTCTTGTTGCGCCGGTTGAAAACAAGGTATTGAATACCACCCTGGTTTATGACCCGCAGGGAGAAACGGTTTCACGGTATGACAAAATCCATCTTTTCAGTTTTGCATCCGGTAAGGAAGCCTATGATGAGTCGACATATATCTGCGGTGGCGATGAGGTAGTGTCATTCGAGGCGCCTTTTGGCCGGGTGGGGCTGACCGTCTGCTATGACCTGCGTTTCCCCGAACTTTTCAGGGCTTTTGGTGAATGTGCGCTGATCGTTGTGCCGGCGGCCTTTACGTATACAACAGGCAAGGTGCACTGGGAAATTCTTCTCAAGGCGCGGGCGATTGAAAACCAGTGTTATATCCTGGCAGCGGCCCAGGGAGGACGTCACCAGACGGGCCGCCGTACCTGGGGGCAGACCGTACTGATTGATCCATGGGGTGAAGTCAAGGCAGAGTTGATGGAAGGGGAAGGTATCGTGCTGGGCGAAATTGAGCAGGAGGTACTGAATACCGTTCGTGAAAAACTGCCGGCGCTAAAGCATAAACGGCTGTAACTTTCAAAAACGCACCATTGCGGTGCGTTTTGTTGTTGTGATGCCATCCTTTGGGGAGTCGCAATGAAAAAACGCGGGATTGGCATACGATAGGGCCTGTTGCGCTGCTTTCGGAACATGGCCCGCCAGCGGAGTTCGCTACAATCCTCTACAATCATCCTTATACAACAGATTATTACCGGACGATATTTCATGCAGACACCAAACAGGGAAAAACAGAATCTGGCGACAGCACGCAGCATTCTCCTGACGCCACATGGTCTTGATGACGCCAGGCTGATCGAGACACTCGGCACGATCTTTACCCATCAGGTGGATTATGCTGACCTGTATTTCCAGTTTACAAAAAATGAAAGCTGGAGCCTGGATGAGGGGATTGTCAAAACCGGCAGTTTCTCCATTGATCAGGGTGTCGGGGTGCGGGCGGTTTCGGGTGAGAAGACGGCTTTTTCCTATTCGGACGAGATTTCACTGCCGGCGCTTTTGTCTGCTTCCGAGACAACCCGGACGATCGCCCGCCAGGGTGCCGGACAGGTTCGGGTGGCGTCTGCCACTCGTCCGGTCAGCGGGCATGATCTGTACCTTCAGGCCGATCCGCTGCAATCGATCCCTGCCGCGCAAAAGGTTGCCCTCCTGGAAAAGATTGACCGGCAGGCCAAAGCGGCTGATCCGCGTATTATTCAGGTGATGGCAGGACTGGCCGGGGAATATGATGTCATTCTCGTAGTTCGCAGTGATGGCGCACTGGCAGCGGATATCCGTCCGCTGGTCAGGCTTTCGGTTACGGTGATTGCCGAGCAGGATGGCCGTCGTGAAATGGGTACCAGTGGTGGCGGCGGCCGGTATGATTATGGATACTTTACGGATGTCATGATTGACCGGTATGTCAGTGAGGCGGTGCATGCGGCACTGGTAAACCTCGATGCGCGTCCGGCGCCAGCCGGTGCCATGGCGGTCGTGCTGGGGCCAGGCTGGCCTGGCGTATTGCTGCACGAAGCGATTGGTCATGGACTGGAAGGCGACTTTAACCGCAAGGGGTCCAGCACCTTTTCCGGCATATTGGGCGAACAGGTGGCAGCAAAGGGCATCACGGTGGTGGATGATGGCACCATTGTCAATCGCCGCGGCTCACTGAATGTGGATGACGAAGGAACGCCGACACAGCATACGGTGCTGATTGAAGATGGCATATTGAAAGGGTATATCCAGGACATCATGAATGCCCGCCTGATGAAAATGCCGGTTACCGGCAATGCCCGCCGGGAATCCTATGCGCATCTTCCCATGCCGCGAATGACCAATACCCTGATGCTGGGAGGCAATCACGATCCGGGTGAAATCATCGCATCGGTCAAGCAGGGAATTTATGCCGCCAATTTCGGGGGCGGACAGGTTGACATCACCAACGGGAAATTTGTTTTTTCCGCCAGTGAGGCGTATCTGGTGGAAAACGGAAAAATTATCCACCCTGTCAAAGGCGCGACACTGATTGGCCATGGCCCTGATATTCTGCGCAGGGTGTCCATGATCGGCAATGACATGTGCCTGGATGCCGGTGTGGGGGTCTGCGGAAAGGAAGGGCAGAGTGTGCCGGTCGGCGTGGGGCAGCCCACCCTCAGGATTGAGGATGTGACGGTAGGCGGGACGGGATAGTTGTTGAAAAACAACACGAGTCCGACACATTTTTCAAAATGCGTTATACTATCCACAGAAATTCATTTAACTGCAAAACAAAAATGCTGAACACCGTCTGGTTTTTCTTTTTTTACTTTAGCTATTCCGGCCCAGTGGCGGTGGAAGAGCGGTTGTCAGCCAGATAAAAGAACAGCCCGATTTTCAGCAAACCGCCAGCGATGGCGGTTTTTTTGTTTTATTGACTTTAGAGACTGGAAAAATGATGCAACGCACCGATGATCTGAGGATTCTCGCCATGAAAGAATTAACCCCCCCTTCCCATCTGATTCGCGAGTTTCCCTGTACCGATAAAGTCGCCGATACCGTCGCCAACAGCAGAACCGCCCTTCATCGTATCCTGCATGGAAAGGATGATCGTCTGATGGTTGTGATCGGCCCCTGCTCCATTCATGATCCGCAGGCAGCGCTGGAATATGCGTATCGTCTGCGGGAAGTGCGCGAGCGGCTGGGCAAGGAACTGGAAATCGTGATGCGGGTGTATTTTGAAAAGCCCCGCACGACGGTTGGCTGGAAGGGAATGATCAATGATCCGCACATGAACAACAGTTTCCAGATCAATGAGGGGCTTCATATGGCAAGGGAACTGCTGTTGAATATCAATGACCTGGGTGTGCCGGCGGCAACGGAATTCCTGGACATGATCAGCCCGCAGTATGTCGCAGACATGATCAGCTGGGGCGCCATCGGGGCGAGAACCACTGAATCCCAGGTCCATCGCGAACTGTCATCCGGTCTTTCCTGTCCGGTAGGATTCAAGAACGGAACGGATGGTAATGTGAAAATTGCCATTGACGCAATCAAGGCGGCCTCACATCCCCATCATTTCCTGTCAGTGACCAAGGGCGGGCACACGGCGATTTTTGCCACAGGCGGAAATGAGGATTGCCATATTATCCTGCGGGGCGGCAAGCGGCCCAATTATGATAAAAGGAGCATTGATGCGGCATGCAAGGAAGTGGCCGCCGCCGGTTTGCCTCCCAGGGTCATGATTGATGTATCGCATGGGAACAGCTCGAAGAAGGCGGAAAACCAGGTGCCGGTCTGTGCCACGATCGGCAGGAATATTGCCAGGGGTGAGATGCGGATTGTGGGCGTCATGGTGGAGTCAAATCTCATTGCCGGCCGCCAGGATATCACGCCGGGCCAGCCGCTGACGTACGGCCAGTCAGTAACGGATGCCTGCATCGGCTGGGATGACAGTGTGCTCGTTCTGGAAAAACTGGCAGAGGCGACCAAAAAGCGCCAGGATAAAATCCGCACCAGCAGCGACTGACGATTGGCAGAAAACAGACAGCGCGAATCGGCTTACCGTATCCGTGAGGTGGCTTCGATTCTGTCCAGAATCGCTCTCACGGCGAGGTCGATGCCTTTCCCCTGCCGGTAATCTGCAGGGGTAAAGAGCGTTGCCCGCCCTTCTTCGACCAGTTTTCGGGCATGTGCCTGGGCACCTTCCTTGTCCGGCGGATAGACAGCAATGGCATGCCCCCCTTGTTCCTTGACGAGCCGCATGCAGGGGATATCCGTTTCCCCGTCGCCGATAAAGAGGATATTTTCAAACGGAACCGGACGCTCTTCCATGGGGACAAACTTGTTAATGACCGAATTGTCATGTACATCCAGGCTGCCCTTGTTTATCCGGAACAGGTACTGGGTCTTGGTGGTGTAGTTCACAGCCAGAGCCGGCCAGCAGGCTACGCCATTATGGTCAAACATGAAAGCCGAAGCGTAGACTTTCCTGAATTCCGGGTAAATCGGTGTGGCTTCTATCATTTCCCGTATGCCCGATGAAATAATGAAATGCTCCAGGCGTATGCCCTTGCTGTGTGCATAGATATTGATACGGGCAAACCAGTCTGAAACGCCGGGAAATAATTTTATTTGTTTGCCGAAATCATGAAAATCCGATTTCCTGACAGAGATGTCCTTGATATTGGCTTCCCGGATCATGCGCCACATATAAGCCAGGATGGTATCCATCTGATTGGTTTCTGCCAGTGCGCTGGCTTGTTCCCAGAAATCCCTGGGCGAAACACCCAGTTTAGGAATGAAGTCATATTCCTGCATGTTGCCGGGCGACAGCGTTCCATCAAAGTCATACGCTATCGCAACGGGAATGAGGTTTTCAGTCATCCCTTTTCCTTGTTTTCAAGAAGATCTGTTTGCGATGAGTGCCGGAGCTGCCCGAGGCTTTTCCCGGTTTCTCAGTCACGGAAATTGTTGAATTCCAGCGGCAGATCGGTCACATCCTTTTTCAGCATGGCAATGGCGGATTGCAGGTCATCTCTTTTGGCGCCGGTGACACGGACGGAGTCGCCCTGGATGCTGGCCTGTACCTTCAGTTTGCTGTCTTTGACCAGCTTGACGATTTTCTTGGCCGCGTCCGATTCAATACCATTTCGGATCTTGATGACCTGCTTGACCTTGTCGCCGCTCATTTTCTCTATTTTGCCTTCGTCCAGGAAACGGACATCCACATTGCGCCGGGTCATTTTGCCGGTCAGCACATCCTTTACCTGGTTCAACTGGAATTCGGAGTCGGCAAAAGCGGTGAGTTCGCGTTCTTTCTGCTCTACCCTGGCGTCACTGCCTTTGAAATCAAAGCGGGTCGTGATTTCCTTGTTGGTCTGCTCAATGGCATTTCGGACTTCAACCATATTGGCTTCGGAAACAACATCAAATGATGGCATGTCTCTCCTTTCACATGTGTGAGGGGATGAAATATATCATTGTATAAAACAAAACCGGCTTTCGCTACCCGGCCCGTGTAATTGCTTCTATAATCCCCCTACTATGCACAGTTCCCTTCCCATAAAGACCGGTTTTTCCCTGCAGGCGTTAAACACATTCGGCATCAATGTAAAAGCCAGAAGTTATCTGGCTGTCCGGTCTGCCGATGACCTGCTGGCGGTGCATGCTGACAGGCAACTGGCGGCCATGCCGAAGCTGGTACTGGGTGGTGGCAGCAACGTGCTTTTTACCGGTGATTTTCCAGGTCTGGTATTGCATATGTGCCTGAAAGGAAAGACGCTTTCAGGTGAGGATGAAAACCGGGTAGTTGTTACCGCAGCAGCAGGGGAGGACTGGCATGCGTTTGTTTTGTGGACACTGGAAAACGGATGGGGAGGCCTTGAAAACCTTTCGCTGGTTCCCGGCACGGTCGGTGCAGCACCGGTCCAGAATATCGGTGCCTACGGCACAGAGCTCAAAGACTGCTTTCTCGCTTTGCAGGCATTTGATTTCCACAACGGGGAAATCCGGGACATTGGACGGGAGGACTGCCGTTTTGGCTATCGCGACAGTGTTTTTCGGCAGGAGAAGGGGCGTTATGCCATTCTGAATGTCACCTTTGCCCTGCCAAAGCAATGGACGCCCAATCTTTCTTATCCTGAGCTCGCCAATATGCTTTCAGTAACGAACAATCCGGTACTCTCTCCGCGCGATGTCGCCCGCGCCATTGTGACCATCCGGCAACGCAAATTGCCTGATCCGGCGGTTATCGGCAATGTCGGCAGTTTTTTCAAGAATCCGACCGTATCCCGGGTAGCGTATGATGCGTTAAAACGCCGTTGTCCGCAAATGCCCGGGTATCTGCAACCTGACGGCAGTTATCGTATTGCTGCGGGCTGGCTGATTGACCAGTGTGGCTGGAAAGGAAAGACCAGCGGGAATGCCGGGGTGTACGAAACACAGGCACTTGTGCTGGTAAACCGCGGGAATGCTTCAGGCGAGGAGATTGTCAGGCTGTCACAGGCGATCCAGCAGGATGTCAACACCCGTTTTGGCCTGTGGCTGGAACCCGAGCCTGTTTTTGTCTGATGATGGCTGAGCGCTGCGGCACTCAAGCAGGGGAATTTTCGACAACCGATTTCAGCTCTTTAGCCATCAGCCTGTCGTTTGTGATGATGCCTTTTTCGGTAATCAGTGCAGTGACCAGCTCTGCCGGTGTCACATCAAAGGCCGGGTTGCGGATGGATACGCCTTCCGGGGCCCAGATACACTCTCTGAAGCCTTTGACTTCGTTGATATCCCGTTCTTCAATCGGGATATCCGCACCGGTTTCAAGGGTGAGGTCGATGGTGGAAAGCGGGCAGGCGACGTAAAAGGGAATATCGTGCCGTTTGGCCAGAACGGCAATCATGTAGGTACCGATTTTATTGGCCACATCCCCATTGGCGGCTACCCTGTCTGTTCCAACCACAATGGCATCAATTCCACCGGTTTGCATCAGGTGGCCAGCCATGTTGTCGGTAATGAGCGTCACCGGGATATTTTCCTGCACCATTTCCCAGGCTGTCAGGCGTGCGCCCTGTAAAAAGGGTCGTGTTTCATTGGCAATGACGGATAATCGTTTTCCTGCTGCCACCGCGGAACGGAATACGCCGAGTGCCGTGCCATGTCCTGCTGTGGCCAGGGCGCCGGCATTACAGTGTGTCATGACACGGGCGCCGTCAGGCAAAAGGGAAGCGCCATAAGCACCCATTGCCTGGTTTATCCGAATATCTTCCTTGTGGATAGCATGCGCTTCGGCGAGCAGTCGCTCGGTTATCTCAAATGGTTCAAGAGGGGAAAGCGACCGCCGAAGTAACTGCATCCGGTTCAGTGCCCAGAAAAGATTGACAGCGGTAGGGCGGCTTTGTGCCAGCAGGTCAAAGGCCTGATCCAGCCCCGTTTGAAACTGTCCGGAAAAAGCCGCTTTCAGGTGCCGTGCCTCCAGTGCAATGCCGTAGGCCGCAGCTACTCCAATGGCCGGTGCGCCGCGTATGACCATGTTACGGATGGCCGCAGCAACACAGGCTGCGGTATCACAGCGCACATATGCTTTGGTTCCCGGCAGGAGACGCTGGTCGATCATCTCGATTGCGTCATTTTTCCAGCGCAGGGTTTCAACGGTATAACCGGAAGTGGCAGTCATTCAGTCTCCTTCAAATTCACACAGGGTGAAAACGGAATAACCACTCGCTTTCAGTTTTTTGCTGCCGCCCAGATCGGGCAAATCCACCAGAAAAGCGGTTTCGTAAACTTCCGCACCATTTTTCTCAATCAGTCTGATTGCCGCCAACGCACTGCCTCCGGTTGCCAGCAGGTCATCCACCAGCAGGATTTTTTCTCCGGCAACAATGGTGTCATCGTGCATTTCAATCCGGTCGGTACCGTATTCCAGCGCATAGTCCTCCCCGATGGTGCTGCCGGGCAGCTTGCCCTTTTTCCGTATGAGAACCAGGCCGCAACCCAGTGTATAGGCCAGCGGTGCGCCGACCAGAAAGCCACGTGCTTCAATAACCGCTATCTTGTCGATTCCCGCGCCGGAATATCGCATGACAAGCCCGTCAATGGCTTTGCGCAATCCTCGTGGGTCCAGAAAAAGGGTGCTGATGTCGCGAAACAGGACCCCCTTTTTTGGGTAGTCAGCAATGGTGCGAATGTAGGAGATGATTGACATAACAAACTTTCTTTGCCGGTCAGGGTGATTGCCACTGACCGTAGTTTTTGAACCGGTTAAGTACTTCCTGCATCTGCTCGTCCGAAAGAAGGTGCGGTTCACCAATCTGAAGGATGCGCCAGTATTGCTCGCACAGCGCTTCCACTTCGATGGCAACAGACAGGGCATGTGGCAAATTCCTGCCGATGGCAAGCATGCCGTGATTGGCCAGCAGACAGGCGTGGCGTGCTGTCATGGCGTCGATTGCGAAATCGGACAGCGCCTGGGTACCAAAGAGCGCATAGGGCGCACAGCGGATGGAGTCACCGCCGGCAACAGCAATCATGTAATGAAATGCCGGAATGTCACGATGCAAACAGGCCATTGTGGTGGCAAAAGGAGAGTGAACGTGAATGACAGCACCCGCATCCGCATGGTGTAAGAGGATATCACGATGGAGCTGCCACTCCGTACTGGGTCTGACAGAGCCGTCATGCTCACCGGAAAAGCGCATCCTGACCATGGATGCGGCTGACATCTCGAGAGGAGGCACGCCGCTGGGTGTAATCAGAAATGCCGCTTCATCATCTGCAGGCAGGCGGACACTGACATTGCCGGTTGTGCCCCGGTTCAGTCCCTTATCGGTCAATTGCCTTGTGGTGAAAAGCAGGGATTCGCGCAGGGTGTTTTCGTTGTCTGCCAGCGGGGCACCATTCATTTTTTCAGCACCCTTCCTGCGACAGCATCAAGCTTTTGCATCAGTTCATGATCTCTTGCGGCAGAGGCAGTAATCAATGCATGTTCCAGTGAAAAGCGGCAGGTGCAGGAAGATGCCGATTCATCCTGAGCAAGAACAGGTATGGCATCCTGCACCAGCGCTCGGGCTTTTTCTGCATTGTCTGCGAGAATCCGGACAATCTGGCTGACAGAGACATTGTCATGATCAGGGTGCCAGCAATCATAATCGGTGACCATGGCAATGCCGGCATAACACATTTCCGCTTCGCGGGCGAGTTTCGCTTCCGGCATATTGGTCATCCCGATCACGTCACAATTCCATCTGCGATACAGTTCGGATTCCGCCAGCGTGGAAAATTGCGGTCCCTCCATCGCGAGATAGGTGCCGCCAAGAGCCGTTTCAATGCCCGATTTCCCGGCAAGGCCGTGAATCTGCCGGTTTAAACGATGACAGGTCGGATGCGCCATGGAAATATGGGCGACACAGCCGGATTCAAAAAAAGTATTGTCCCGTCCATGCGTGCGGTCAATATACTGGTCAACCAGCACAAATATGCCGGGATGGAGATGTTCTTTCAGGGAGCCAACGGCGCTGATGGAAATAATCTGGGTAACCCCCGCACGTTTCAAGGCATCAATATTCGCACGGTAGTTGATTTGTGACGGAGAATAACGGTGCCCGCGCCCATGACGGGGCAGAAAGACGAGCTGGCGGCCACCCAGTTTTCCAAAGAGCAGTTCATCGGAGGGTATCCCGAACGGAGAAGTGACTTTTTCCCATCGTGTATCCGTCAAGCCGGCAATATCATAAAGCCCGCTGCCACCAATAATGCCCGTTATTTCCATGTCAGCACTTCCCCATTGTTGTTTACTGGATCATTATCCGGTTGCATGGCGTTTTGTGCAAGGCGCATAAAGGAGGCCGCCCATGAAAAACGGCACCGGAAACATGCCGGTGCCGCTGTTCGGGAGAAGTGGTTTGCCGTTATTTTTTGCGCTTCTCCCGCAGACTGGCGGCAATGCGCATGCGCAGCGCATTCAGTTTGATAAAGCCGCCGGCATCTTTCTGGTCATAAGCGCCCGCATCATCCTCAAACGTGGCAATAGTCGAGTCAAACAGGGAATCTGCGGAATCACGCCCGGTCACAATCACGTTGCCTTTATACAGTTTCAGGCTGACGGTGCCATTGACATGCTCCTGGGTGTGATCTATCAGTGTCTGCAGGGCCACGCGCTCAGGAGACCACCAGTAACCGTTATAGATCATGGAAGCATAACGCGGCATCAGATCATCTTTCAGGTGAGCGACTTCCCGGTCAAGGGTGATGGATTCGATGGCGCGATGCGCCGGCAGCAGAATAGTGCCACCGGGCGTTTCGTAGCAGCCGCGGGATTTCATGCCGACATACCGGTTTTCGACGAGATCAAGCCGGCCAATGCCATGTTTGCCGCCCAGGCGGTTGAGTTCGGCAAGGAGGGCGGCGGGTGACATCTTTTTCCCGTTTAAGGAAACCGGATCGCCTTTCTCATATCCGATCTGAATATGTTCTGCCTGGTCCGGTGCAGCTTCGGGGCTGACAGTCCAGCGCCACATGGATTCTTCTGCTTCGGCGCTCGGGTCTTCCAGGTGACGGCCTTCATAGCTGATGTGCAGCAGGTTGGCATCCATGGAATAAGGCGCACCGCCTTCCCGGTGTTTCATGTCAATTTCGATACCGGCATTTTCGGCATAAGCCAGCAGTTTTTCGCGGGAAAGCAGGTCCCATTCACGCCATGGTGCAATGATTTTGACCTCGGGCATCAGGGCATAGGCACCCAGTTCAAAACGAACCTGATCGTTGCCTTTTCCTGTGGCGCCGTGCGAAATGGCGTCAGCCCCTGTCTGGCGTGCGATTTCAACCAGGCGTTTGGCGATGAGTGGACGGGCAATGCTGGTGCCGAGAAGATATTCTCCCTCGTAAGTGGTATTGGCGCGGAACATCGGAAAAACAAAATCGCGCACGAATTCTTCACGCAGATCGTCAATGAAAATATTGTCCGGTTTGATGCCGAATTTCAGTGCTTTCTGCCTGGCCGGATCCAGTTCTTCCCCCTGGCCGAGGTCGGCTGTAAAGGTAATGACTTCACACTGGTAGGTATCCTGAAGCCATTTCAGGATAACGGAGGTATCCAGGCCGCCGGAGTAGGCCAGAACCACTTTATTTACATCACTCATGTCTTGCTTTCACTTGTTTCAGTTTGAAAAGGCACGCCGTAATGATGTATGTTAACGCACAGACATCATGGCCGTATGATCAGCATTTTATGCTTATTCGCGACAAACGGGAATACGGGGTATCAGATCCTGTCCAAAACGAGGTATTCCAGGAGTGCTTTCTGGACATGCAGACGGTTTTCCGCCTCGTCCCACACAACAGATTGCGGGCCATCGATTACGTCCGCGGTGACTTCCTCTCCCCGATGGGCAGGAAGGCAATGCATGAAGAGCGCATCGGGCGCTGCACGGCGCATTTTCTCGGCATCAACACACCAGCCATCAAATGCTTTCATGCGTTCGGCATTTTCTTCCTCGAAACCCATGCTGGTCCAGACATCGGTCGTGACGAGGTGGGCGCCCTCACAGGCTTTTGCCGGATCGTCAAAAAGGGTGAAGTAGTCATGCTCAGGGGAAACCAGATCATAATTGATGTCATACCCCTTCGGGGTAGAGACATTGACGTGGAATCCGAAAATCTTGGCGGCCTGCAGCCAGGAATACAGCATATTGTTGGCGTCACCAATCCAGGCCACTGTTTTTCCGCGAATGACCTGACGTTGTTCGATAAAGGTGAACACATCGGCCAGTACCTGGCAGGGGTGATGTTCATTGGTCAGCCCGTTGATGACCGGTACCCGGGAATAAGCGGCAAAGCGTTCAATGATGTCATGTCCGAAAGTGCGGATCATGATGACATCGCACATTCTGGACATCACCTGTGCGGCATCTTCAACAGGTTCTCCGCGCCCAAGCTGGCTGTCCCGTGTATTCAGGTAGATGGCCGTTCCGCCGAGCTGCGCCATGCCTGCCTCGAAAGAAAGGCGGGTTCTGGTTGAGCTTTTCTCAAATACCATCACCAGGGTGCGATCAAGTAATGGATGGTAGGCTTCGTAATTTTTGAAGCGGGCTTTGATGATGCGGGCCCGTTCAATCAGATATTCATACTCAGCCAGAGAAAAGTCGGAAAATTGCAAATAGTGTTTGATTGTCATACATGACATGCCGGGCCGAAAAAGCGGACACCGGGGTAATTAAATTACTGATTATATTAGATTTGTTCATATTACAGCAATGCCGCTGCCAGCGCTGTAGTGACAAACTGTTTTTTGTGGCAGATCACCTGTTGCCCTCAGTATACCTTCTGGGAGGCTTCGTGAAGAAGTTGTGTGTACAGGCGATGCCGCATGGGTGAGATACCCCCCGCTTCTACTGCTTCCAGTATGGCGCAGCCGGGTTCGGCCAGATGCCGGCAATTGTGGAAGCGGCAGTGTCCGAGATGGGGGCGGAATTCCCTGAACGCCTGTTCAAGTGCTTCCTTATCGAGATGGTACAGGCCGAATTCCTGAAACCCGGGTGAATCAATCAGGGCGGTATGCTCATTCATCCGGTACAGGCGCGTGAAGGTTGTGGTGTGTTTGCCCGAATCCAGGGCCGCTGAAATTTCGCGGGTGGCAATATCCACGCCGGGGATAAGGATATTGATGATGGATGATTTGCCCATGCCGGATTGCCCGATCAGGATGGTGATCTGGTTTTCAACCAGGGGAATCAGTGTCTGCCGGGTGGCTTCCGGTTCTGCGGTAGCGGAAATTTCATGCATCAGATAGCCGAGACCGGCATACAGCTGCAGGCGTTCACGCGCCTTTGGCAATGCGTTGGCGATATCGATTTTGTTCAGGATCAGGTGGGCTTTGATGCCCACTGCTTCAGTGGCAACCAGTGCGCGTGAAATCAGGTCATCGGCAAAGCCGGGCTCGGTTGCCACCACAATAAAGAGCTGGGTGACATTGGCGGCAAGCAGTTTGGACTTGAACTGGTCCGAGCGAAAGAGCAGGGTCTCACGTTCCTCAATGGATTCAATGACCGCCTGCCCCTTGGCTGTGGGGGCGACCATCACATAGTCGCCAACCGCAACATTGCTTTTTTTTCCCCGTGTCACGCTCAGTATGAGTTCACCGTCCTGCTCTGCCAGATAGTGGCGGCCATGGGCTGCAATAATGCGTGCTTTTTTCAAGGATCGGGTCATGTCTTGCCGAGTAACCTGTCTATACGAATGCTGGCGGGCGGATGGGAGTCATAAAAGGCAGAATACAATGGATCAGGGGTCAGCGTCGAGGCGTTATCCTCATACATTCTCACCAGTGCCGACACCAGGTCTTCGGCATTGGCATACTGCGAGGCAAAAGCATCCGCCTCGAATTCATGCTTGCGCGAACTGAGAGAAAGCAGGGGGAAAAAAAGAAGGTGAAGATCGGGAGTGTCAGCGCAAAAAGCAGAAGCGCCATCGCGTCATTGCCTGTTGTCAAAGAAGGGTTGACACCCAGTCCGAGATAAAACCAGTCCTGTGTTTTCAGGTAGCCTAAAAGTGCGAGGAAACCCAAAGAGGTGATGCCCATGAGGATCATGCGTTTGATAATGTGTTTCAGGCGGAAATGGCCCAGCTCGTGTGCCAGTACGGCTTCAACCTCGGGAGGTGACAGGCGGGAGAGCAGGGTATCGAAAAAAACGATACGCTTGGCGGCGCCGAATCCGGTGAAATAGGCATTGCCGTGGGCGCTGCGTTTTGACCCATCCATGACAAAGAGGCCGTTTGATGTGAAGCCGGTTCTTTTTAAAAGGCCTTCGATGCGGGTACGCATGGCACCGTCTTCCAGCGGGGAAAATTTGTTGAAAAGCGGCGCAATCAGGGTTGGATACAGCACCATCATGAGCAGTTGGAACACATTCCAGAGAATCCAGGCGTAGACCCACCACCAGTTGCCGGCTTTCCCCATGATGAGAAGGATCAGCCATGCCATCGGCAGGCCGATGATGATGCCCATCATGCTGCTTTTGGCCAGGTCAGTGAAAAAAAGTCCTGGCGACATGTTGTTAAAGCCGAATTTTTCTTCAATGACAAACTGGCCATAGTAATCAAAGGGCAGATCAATCAGGCCGGAAATGATGGCAAAAGCGGCTAAAAGACCAAGCTGGTACCCCATCGACGGGCCGGCGATGGCAAGGACCCATTCTGCCAGGTATTCCAGACCGCCGAAAAGCGTGAAACACAGCAGGACAAAGGCATCAACAAACATCATCCTGATGGCAAAGCGGCGTTTGGCCAGCGTATAATCCGCCGCTTTCTGGTGAGCGGGAAGGGAGATATCTGCAGCAAATTGGGCAGGAACCTGGTCGCGATGCGCGGTGACATGTTTTATCTGCCGCAGAGACAGCCAGAGTCTGACAGAAAGGGTGGCGGCAAGAAAAAAAACAAAAATCAGCGTAAAAGCATGTGATGTCATTTTATCCTTGTGAGAAAATGCATGAATTAAGCCTACAAGGATCGAATTATGTCACAAGCAGAAGATTTGCAACCCGGATCAGATCAGGTTTTGACGACACCGTCACATCCGAATGAATTCAACCTGATCTGGGTCGATATGGAAATGACCGGCCTGGACCCGGATACCGATGCGATTATTGAGATTGCCGTTATCGTCACGGATTCCGAACTCAATATCCTGGCGGAAGGGCCGGTGCTTGCCATTCACCAGCCGGATGCGGTTCTTGACAAGATGGATGCCTGGAACAAGGGGACGCACGGGCGTTCCGGTCTGACCGAGCGTGTCAAGGCGTCGACCATCTCGGAAGCGGCAGCCGAAGATATCATCATCGATTTTCTGAAACCCTGGGTGCCGAAAGGCAAGTCGCCCATGTGCGGCAATACGATCTGCCAGGACCGGCGCTTTATGGTGCGCGGTATGCCGCGTCTGGAAGCCTATTTCCATTATCGCAACCTGGATGTGTCGACCCTCAAGGAGTTATGCCGCCGCTGGAAACCGGATGTTGCGGCTAACTTCAAGAAACACCAGAAACATACGGCGCTTGCGGATATCAAGGAATCCATTGAGGAACTGTGCTATTACCGCAAACATTTCATCGCTGTCTGATTTTGCAGGATATGGAACCGGAACCGGTCAATCATGATGAATTGCGCGAACTGATTGACCATCAGGAGCGCATTCGGGAAGACGAGCGAAAACACATTGCCCGGGAAATTCACGATGAGCTGGGCCAGTATCTGCTGGCATTATCTGCTGGCATTGCGCATTGAGGTGTCGCTGCTCAAGGATGAAAGCAATAATGTGGCCGCCTGGCGGGAGGGGCGTGTTGACAAGATCCTCAAGCATGTGGATTCCACGGTGAAGAGTGTCAGGACCATTATCAACAACCTGCGTCCGGCGGTGCTGGATCTTGGCCTGGTGCCGTCACTCGAATGGCAGGCGAGAGATTTTGAACGCCGCAACGGCATCTGGTGCGAATTTCATACGACGGATGAAAATCTCTCACTTGATGATGAGCCCTCAACCGTACTTTTCCGGGTATTGCAGGAAACACTGACCAATGTAGTGCGTCACGCAAAGGCAACCCATGTCAGGATTGATCTTTCAACGGAGGCAAACCGGCTTGTACTGCGCGTGAGTGACAATGGTGTCGGCCTGCCGAAGGTGCGCAACCGCAAGGTCAAATCCTTCGGGCTCGCCGGTATCCGTGAACGGATCAGCATGTTGCATGGCGAATTTTCCATTGAAAGCAGTGACGCCGGAACGACGCTGATTTTTGTTATTCCTTACGGGCAGCCGCAGGACCTGTTTGACGATCATCCAGAAATGGCCTGAGAATGTCCAGTGTCCGCTCGGTAGCTCCCCGCTGGCGACGGGCGAATTGTTGTGCCTTTTCTCCCATGCGGTGACAATTTTCCGGATGTTCAAGCAGCTGTTTTGCCTGCTGCATGAGTTCCGGCGCCGAGTGGATACGAATGGCTGCGCTTTCCGCTACGGCGTCTTCGGTAATCGCCTCGAAATTGAAGGTGTGCGGGCCGATAATGACCGGTATGCCGAGTGCGCAGGCCTCGATCAGGTTCTGGCCGCCAAGCGGCGCCAGGCTGCCGCCGATAAAGGCCACATCCGATGCGGCGTAATAAGTGAACATTTCCCCCATCGAATCACCCAGGAGCACCTGAATATCAGGTGAAATCGGTTCAAAATCGGCAGTTAAGCCGGAGCGCCGCACATAAGACAGCTTTCTGGCAGAAAGCATGTTGGCCACTTCATTGAACCGTTGGGGATGACGGGGAACCATGAGCAGCAGGGTTGTGGAAGGTTTCAGGGCGGCAAGGGCATCCAGAATCAGCGTTTCTTCACCATCCCGGGTGCTGGCGCACATCAGGACAGGGCGGTTTCCAATCGCAGTCCGAAGCTGGTGTCCTTTTTTGACAGCATCTTCCGGCGGTGTTGCATCAAATTTGACGCTGCCTGCAACCGTGACATGGCGTGAGCCGAATTGTCTCAACCGCCTGGCGTCGGTTTCCGTTTGTGCTGCAACGCAACTGATACCATCAGCGGCTTCCTGTATCAAGGCGGGCAGGCGTTTTCCTTTTTTGAGTGAGCGCTCGGACAGGCGGGCATTGACTAGTGCCACAGGAATGTGATGCGCCTTACATTGTGCGATCAGATTGGGCCAGATTTCGGTTTCCATAAGAATACAGGTGCGCGGGTGAAAGTGCGTAATAAGGCGGTGCATCATGAATCCGGTATCGTAGGGAAGATAAGCCTGCATGATTTTCGGATGGTTTCCGAACAGTTCCTTTCCCGTTGCACGGCCGGTTGGTGTCATGCAGGTCAGCAGGATGTCTTTCTCAGGCCAGGCCGCAAGCAAAGCCTGTATGAGGGGTTCGGCTGCACGGGTTTCACCGACAGAAACAGCATGTACCCACAGGCAGCCGGCAGCAATCGAGGGAGGCGGATAGAACCCCAGGCGTTCGGCAATGTGCATGCGATAACCGGGCTCCTTTCTCCCTCGCCACCATAAGCGGAAGAGAGCAAAGGGAAGAATCAGCCACCAGACAAGGGAGTACAGAATTCGCATGAAAGCGCTTTATTATCAAATTTTCCGATCAGACGGTATTATCCATGAAATAGTGGCTCATGCGCACCATACCGGCGATATCATTGTCTTTCTGCCAGGAGAGGATGATTTCGCATAATTATTTGATTTGATGTAAAATATCGCTATATAGTTTCTTTTTTGGCAATTGTTTCTGGCCCGGCGCTGTCCATTGAGGAATCGGCAGTCTGCGTGTCAGGTAAATAGCAACAGGACAACGCCAGCGTATTATGAAATTACGAATCGCAACGTATAACATCCATAAGGGTGTCTCATCTGTGGCAGGTCTCCCGCGCGTTCATGATTTAAAGAAATCCATGTCATTGCTGGCAGCGGATGTCATTTTTCTTCAGGAAGTGCAGGGGCGCCATGACTGGCTGGCCTTGAGCCAGGCCAGGGAGTGGCCGGATGAAGCGCAACATGAATTTCTGGCCGGTGAGTATCATCATTCGGCATATGGCAAAAATGCGGTCTATAACCATGGGCATCACGGCAATGCGCTGTTAAGCGCTTATCCGATTATTTCGCAGGATAACCACGATATCTCCGATCATGCACTGGAATCCCGGGGACTTTTGCACTGTATCCTTCAGACGCCTCAGACCAAGGTGCATTGCTATGTGGTTCATCTCGGCCTTCTGGAAGGAAGCCGCCGCCGACAGACGCAGATGCTGATTGATAATGTCAGCCGCACGGTGCCGAAAAACGAGCCGATTATTATTGCCGGTGACTTTAATGACTGGGGCAACCACTTGTCAGACGACATTCGGGATGCGCTTGATGTTAAAGAGGTTTTTGACAGCAATCCCCCTAAAAAGGGGGTCGGGTCCTATCTCAGAAGGCTGACGGGAAGAACCCCAAAACCGCAGCCTGCACGCACTTTTCCTGCCGCATTTCCCTTTTTTCCCCTGGATCGTATCTATATCCGGGGTTTCAGGGTGGATGCTGCCACGGTCATGCATGGCCGCCGCTGGGCCAAGGTATCGGATCACGCGCCGATCGTGGCTTCACTGACAATGGAATAACATGCAACAGGCCGATACAGCCTGTTGCACCAGGTGAACGGGTCGCTTATGCTGGTGCGCCCTGGTTCACTGGTTTCTGACAATCATCTGACGCTTTTGGACAGTGGGAAGGAATATTTCCCCGAACTGATCAGACAGATCAACCAGGCCCAGACAGAAATCTATTTTGAAACCTATATTTTTTATCCTGACGAGGTCGGCAGGACGGTCATGCGTGCCCTTCAGCAGGCGGCGTCAAGGGGAGTATATGTCCATGTCATTACCGACTGGTTCGGCACCGGGATGAGGCTGTGCCGGCTGCTCAGGCGGGAATTTGAAAAAGCCGGTGTGCATTTCCGGGTGTTCAACCCCTGGTTTTACCGCGGACTGGCACGGCAGCACCGGAAGGTCTGTGTGATTGATCATCAGCATGCCTTTGTGGGCGGCATTAATATTCTGGATGATTTTCGCTACGACTACAGCAAGAAGCAGCGCTTTTTAAACGCGCCGCGCTGGGATTTTGCGGTCCTGATTGAGGGGCCCATACTGAATCTGATTCAGCAGGAAGTGGAGGCTTTCTGGGAGCGGGTCGGGCATATGCCGATTCGCAATCGCCTGCGTCAGTACCGGACTTCCTTTAAACGAACGTTTGCCATTGCCAAGGTGTCACTGGCCGGATTTGTCGTGAGGGACAACTTCCGCAACCGTCGGACCATCCAGCGCGCGTACCTGCGAGCCATGGGACGGGCCCGCCGGGAAATCGTGCTGGCAACGCCTTATTTTTCTCCTGGCCGGAAATTTCGGGCAGCGCTTGTTTCTGCTGCCGGACGGGGGGTAAAGGTTACCCTGTTGATTGGAATCGGAGAGTTCTGGTGGCAGGATGCCATTGCCAAATCCTTTTTCCCGAAATTGCTGAAAAACGGGGTGCGGATTTATGAATATCGCAAGACGCAATTGCACGGCAAGGTAGCGGTGGTCGATGGCGTCTGGGCGACTGTTGGTTCCAGCAACTGTGACGGGCTGAGTCTTTTTATCAACCATGAAGCCAATGTGGTTGTCCGCGATACGGAATTTGCCGCGACGCTGTGCGAACGTATTTTCAGTGGCGTAGCGGAAGCCGAGGAAATTCATCTTGATGATTTCAATAAAATACCCTGGTACAGGCGCTTCTGGTATGGCGCCGCGCATGTGATTTATCGCGTGGTCATGCGGACGGTTACCTGGGGCGATTACAACTGAGTGACAGCCCGCCAGCAACTCGCGGTACAATACCAGTGAAAGCAAGCCAGACAGCCGCTGGTCACAATCGTGACGGGAGGAAGGTCCGGACACCACAGGGCAGGGTGACGGCTAACGGCCGTCCGCTGAAAGCCGCAAGGTATAAGGCGAGGAAAAGGGCCACAGAGACGAGCGTATTAAGTTACGGTGAAACGCGGTAACCTCCACCTGGTGCAATTCCAAGTAGGCACGCAATGAGGCGGCCCGTTAAGCGTGCGGGTAGGAAGCTCGAGTGTCGGAGTAATCCGGCGCCTAGATGAATGGCTGTCATAGCAACCGGTTTTCCGGTTGCCGTAACAGAATCCGGCCTATCGGCTTGCTTTTACTTTTCTCTTTAAAAGAGCGCAATGATTTTTTCTGATCATTGCGCTCTTTTTCTTTTTCCGGGGTTCTATTTGACTTGAAGTGGATGCGGTTTTCCCCTGTTTTTCCTGGGAAAAAATTGATTTGAGTCAGCTTTGTTCATTCTGTCTCTTTTTCGGCACAAAAAGGACTGTCTGTCGGATAACCATGGTTATACCTGAGAGGGCACTTTCACAGTGATCTATAAGTGGCTAATTTTTATGAGTATTTATTTTTGCCTTTTGTTGCAAAATGCATCTAAGTTGTTGAGTTCATTAAGATTTTTTTTTGTTTTTTTGATCCAAAACGCTTGACCAGCGCCGGGCGCTTACTCTAAAGTGGGGGAAAGTGTGAAAAGGTGGTGTTTTGTGGGGTTTGTGGGTATTATCCTGCCTCCATCCAGATAGTGTGGTTGTTTTTTTAAGGGGTTTGTGTGTTCCAGGGTGCGTCCTCCATCAGTCTCGATGCAAAGGGCCGGATTTCAATTCCGGCCCGGCATCGTGATGCATTATCGCTGCAATGCGAGGGTCGTGTCACGCTTACGCGTCATCCTCATGGATGCCTGCTGTTTTTTCCACGCCCGGTATGGGAAATTCACAGGGAGCAGATAGCTGGCTGGCCGTTGTCAGCTAGAGCGTGGCAGCGCATTTTCCTGGGAAGTGCCTCGGATGTGGAGATGGATTCCGCCGGGCGGATCCTGATTTCACCGGAGTTGCGTTCTGCTGCCGGGTTGACGCGCGAAGTGATGCTCCTGGGTATGGGGTCGCACTTTGAAATATGGGATGCCGGCAAACTCGCTGAAAGTGAGGCAGAAGCAATCGCTGCTGGTATGCCGGACGTATTACAGAATTTTTCGTTTTAAGTGCAGTCAGGAGTCAGGGCATGCCGGATTTGACACACCATTCGGTATTGCTCGCAGAGGCCGTGGATGCGCTTGCCATTTCAGGCGGGCGCATCCACGGGGTTTATCTTGATGGCACATTTGGTCGTGGTGGTCACAGCCGCCTGATTCTGGAGAGGCTTGGTGAGGGTGGTCGTCTGATTGCCTTTGACAAGGACCCCCAGGCGATTGCCGTGGCAAAACGCTTCGAGGATCCGCGTTTTGAGATTGTGCATGAAAGTTTTGCCGATCTGGATGTGGTGCTTGACGCGCGTGGTATTGAAAAAATTGACGGGATATTGCTGGATCTGGGTATTTCATCTCCACAGGTGGAAGCGGCGGATCGCGGCTTCAGTTTTCGTCTGGATGGTCCGCTTGATATGCGCATGGATCCGACACGGGGTGTTTCAGCTGCACAGTGGCTGGCATCAGAGAGTGAAGAAAAAATTGCGGAGGTAATACGTGAGTATGGGGAAGAACGGTTTGCTGTTCAGGTTGCAAAGGCGATTGTTGATGGCCGGTCGGCAACGCCCATCACTGGGACGAAGCAACTTGCCGACATCGTGGCAAAGGCAGTTAAAACGCGCGAGAAAGGTAAGGATCCAGCAACGCGGACCTTTCAGGCTGTACGGATTCATGTCAACAAGGAACTTGAGGATCTGGAGGTAGGGCTGGCGAAAGCCTGGGGACGTCTGTCATTACACGGGAGAATGGCGGTGATCAGTTTTCATTCACTTGAAGACCGTATCGTGAAGCGTTTTTTTGCTGACAGGGCAACTGTCCGGCAGCCGCATCGTCGATTGCCGATCCGTGCGGCAGAACTGCCACAGGCTGATATGAAGCTCCTGGGCAAGGCAAAGCCGTCTTTAGCAGAAATCGAGACCAACCCCCGGGCCCGTTCTGCCATGCTGCGTGTGGTTGAGCGGGTTTTGCTTTCCTCCGGGGAGGTGACATGAGAAGCGGGCATTTGCAGATTATTCTGGTGGTGGCACTGCTGTTAAGCGCGCTGATGCTGGTGAATGTGCGTTATCAGTCGCGCCGGCTTTTCGTCGAGCTTGAGTTTGAACTGACACAGGCCCGGCAACTGGAAGTGGAGTGGTCCCAATTGCAGTTGGACCAGTCAAGTCTGGGTAAGCATGCCCGTATTGAGAGTAGCGCCAGGCGCGATCTGAATATGGTGCATGTCATCCCGGCCAATACACGATTCATGACGGTGACGACGAAATGATGCGCATGATGAAATTTCCGGGAAATTCACGTGTTGCTGCGGCAAAGGGGGTGTCGTTTTCCGATACGCCTGAGCTGAAGGTCAAGCTGTCGAAGTGGCGGTCTCACATTGTTCTGTTTTTCCTCTTTTTTATTTTCATGTGCCTGATTGCGCGCGCCCTCTGGTTGCAGGTGCTTTCAACCGAATTCCTGCAGAAGCAGGGTGAATCCCGTTATGCGCGGACACTGGAGCTACCGGCCACCCGTGGAAAAATCACGGATCGGGACGGAACCGTGCTTGCCTCGAGTATTCCTGTCAGGGCGATATGGGCGATACCGGATGATGTGCTGTCCCAGCCAAAAGAAAAGCTTGGCGAACTGGCAAAGATGTTGGGGATGAGCGAGAAAAACCTGCGTGCACGGCTCGATTCGGATCGTGCTTTTGTCTATCTCAAGCGCCAGGTTGAGATGGATGTGGCTGACGCCATTTTGAAGCTCGGCATCAAGGGAATCCACACACGAAAGGAATACAAGCGGTATTACCCGGAAGGCGAGGTCATGTCGCATATTGTGGGTTTTACCAATGTGGAGGATATCGGGCAGGAAGGGATGGAGCTCGCATCGCAGAAAGTTCTTTCCGGCACAATCGGCAGCCGACGCGTGATCAAGGATCGCCTGGGCAATATCGTGGAAGACCTGCGTGCCATCAAGGAACCAAGGGATGGCAGCGACCTGGTCCTGTCTATCGACAGCAGTATCCAGTACATTGCATTCAAACAGCTTCAGGAAGCGGTTACCCTGCACAAGGCAAAGGCTGGTGCGGTGGTTGTGCTGGATATCCAGAGTGGGGAAGTGCTGGCACTGGCCAATCTGCCAAGTTACAACCCCAATGACCGCCGCCAGTTAAAAGGTGTTAGCCTGCGTAATCGCGCCTTGACCGATACCTATGAGCCGGGCTCAACCTTGAAGCCGTTTACCGTTGCGCTGGCCCTGGAAAAAGGAAAAGTGACACCGCAGACAAAAATCCAGACGGCGCCCGGAAAACTGGTAATCGGGGATGCCACGATTGGTGATGCCCATGCCCATGGGCTGCTTTCTGTTTCCCAGGTCATTGAGAAGTCATCCAATGTGGGTACGGCCAAACTGGCGCTGGACATGAAAGCAAAAGAAATGTGGGAGATGTTTACCGCATTGGGATTTGGCCAGCAGCCCGAATTCGGTTTCCCGGGAACGACAGCGGGTCGGGTGCGTCCTTACAAATCATGGCGGCCGATTGAACAGGCGACGATGAGTTATGGTCATGGTATTTCGGTCTCACTCATGCAGGTGGCGCGTTCTTACATGATTTTTGCCCGTAATGGCGATATGGTGCCGCTGTCGCTGGCTCGTGTGGATGACATGCCGGTCGGGCAGCAGATCATTTCTGAAAAAACAGCCAAGGCGGTGCGAAACATGCTGGAAATGGCTTCCGGCCCCGGGGGCACCGCGCCACGCTCCCAGGTGCCGGGGTATCGCGTCGCTGGAAAAACGGGCACAACGCACAAGATTGAAGGCGGCAAGTATGTCAACAAGTATGTCGCGTCATTTGTCGGTTTTGCCCCGGCATCCAATCCGCGGATCATTGTTGCCGTCATGATCGATGAGCCCTCCAATGGGCAGCATTATGGCGGGATGGTGGCGGCACCTGTTTTCTCCAGAATTGTGGCCAATACGCTGAGAACCATGAATGTCACACCGGACTCATCGGTAACCAATATCGTGATCCCACAGGATGGGCCGAGGGAGAGCCTATGACAAACCGTTCACAGATTCGCGCTGTATCGGAATGGCTTGGCAAAACCTGTCCGAATGGTGATCTTTTTTCCGACTCGCGGGAGATTGTATCGGCCGGAAAAGATGCGGTTTTCTTTGCCTATCAGGGAGATGCCACTGACGGAAGAAGCTATATTGCCCACGCGATTGAAAATGGTGCCAAAGCCATTGTTTATGAAGAAGCGGGGTTTGACTGGAAAACGGAATGGCACATTCCGCACCTGGCAGTAAAAGGACTGAAAGCGCTGGCAGGTCCTGTCGCCGATGCCTACTATGGCAACCCTTCTGCCTCTATGTATGTGGTAGCCGTTACCGGCACAAACGGTAAAACTTCCTGCACCCAATGGCTGGGAAGCGCGCTTTCCCGTCTGGGAGAAAAGACGGCAGTCATTGGCACGCTGGGGATCGTGGTTTTTGAAAACGGGAATGCCGGCAAGGCGGAAATTACCGGTTACACCACGCCGGATCAGGTGCAGTTGCAAAGGAAACTGGCGATGTTGCGCGAGGAGGGGGTCGCCTGTGTTGCCATTGAGGCATCTTCGATTGGTATCGAGGAGTGCCGCTTGAATGGTCTTGTTATCGATACGGTGCTTTATACCAATTTCACCCGTGATCATCTGGATTATCACAAGAATATGGCGGCGTATGAAGCGGCTAAGCGAAAACTCTTTGACTGGCCAGGGTTAAAGCATGCGGTAATGAATCTGGATGACGCCAAAGGCCGGGAATGGGCATCAGCCATCAACGGGAAGTTGTCGGTATCGGGTTACACGATTCAGGATGAAAAAATGGAAGGTATTCCCGTATTGCGCGCTACCGAAATCCAGGCACGGCAGAATGGAACCGTATTTCTGGCCGATGCCCGGGAAGGGCATTCCCGGATCCAGACCCGTCTTGTCGGCAATTTCAATGTCAGCAATGTGCTGGGGGTTCTGGGCGTGTTGTTGACACATGGAGTCCAATGGAAGCCTGCGGTTTCAGCCGTTTCAGCACTTGAACCGCCTCCCGGCCGCATGCAGCCGCTTGGGGGGCAGAATGCGCCGCTCGTTGTGATCGATTATGCCCATACACCTGATGCGCTCGAAAAGGGGCTCCAAGCGCTTCGTTCGGTTGCCACGGACAGAAAAGGCGCGCTCTGGTGTGTATTCGGCTGCGGTGGCGATCGTGACCGGGGCAAGCGCAAGGATATGGGGCGGGTATCCGAGATGGCGGATCACATCATTGTGACCAGTGACAATCCGCGAAGCGAAGTGCCCCAGCAGATTATTGACGATATTGTGTCAGGTATGACACGCCCGGCGCTGACAATAGAAGACCGGGCGTCGGCTATTCTCCAGGCGGTCAAACAGGCATCTGCCCATGATGTGATTTTTCTTGCCGGTAAGGGACACGAGACTTATCAGGAGGTAAAGGGGGCAAAACACCCGTTTGTTGATGCAGATCACGCATCGCTGGCGCTGGCCACGTATGAGGTCATGAAAAAGGAACGGCATGAAAACGAGTCTTGATGAAATCCAAACATGGGTTCCCGGCAGCCATCTACACGGGAAGGCTGTTTTTGATGGTGTTTCCACTGATACGCGGACTGTGGGGAAAGGCAATCTTTTTGTGGCGTTGAAAGGAGAGAATTTTGACGCGCATGATTTTCTGCCTGAGGTGTCTGGCAAAGATGTTGCCGCTGTCGTAGCCGAGCGGTTGCCTGAGGGGTTTTCACTGCCTGCGCTGCTTGTGAAGGACAGTCGCCTGGCGCTGGGCGAAATGGCAAGACACTGGCGCAGCCGTTTTGATCTGCCGGTTATTGGTGTAACCGGCAGTAACGGCAAGACAACGGTCAAGGAAATGATTGCGGCCATTCTGCGGACGGCTTATGGTGACGCCCGTTTTCTGGCAACAGCCGGCAACCTGAATAATGACATCGGGGTGCCACAGACGCTTTTCCGGCTGGATGATTCTCACCGGGCAGCGGTGATCGAGCTGGGGATGAATCATCCGGGTGAGATTGCTTATCTTGCAGCGATTGCAGAGCCGACAGTCGGGCTTGTGAATAATGCCCAGCGCGAACACCAGGAGTTTATGCTCAATGTTGAGGCGGTCGCCAAAGAAAATGGCAGTGTGATACAGGCCTTGCCACCTGATGGTGTTGCTGTATTTCCGGCAGGCGATGCGTTTTCCGGGTTGTGGGAAGGATATGCAAAAGAAACCGGGATGCGAAAAATCCTGACCTTTGGTTTTGACGAAGGCGCGTCTGTCAAAGGGCAATACGATTCAGGCAGCAGCAAGCTGGATATCCATATTGGAGGGACGGCGGTTTCTGTGCAACTGGCTGTTATCGGCCAGCACAACGCGCACAATGCGCTGGCCGCTGCGGCATGCTGCCATGCGATAGGCATTGAAGCTGAGGTGATTGGTAAGGGGCTGGAATCTTTCCTGCCGGTGAATGGCCGGTTGCAGAAGAAGGTGGCGGCAAATGGTGCCAGGCTGATTGATGATACCTACAATGCCAATCCGGATTCGGTTCTTGCCGCGATTGATGTACTCGCGCAGATGGATTCCCCGCGGGTACTGGTGCTTGGTGACATGGGGGAAGTTGGTAACGAAGGGTCGCGCTTTCATGAAGAGATCGGCGCTTATGCCCGGGAAAAAGGGATTGATCACTTTTTCGTGCTGGGCGAACAGGTCCGTCATGCGGCACGCGCCTATGGTGACAAGGCACGATATTTTGAAGATGTGGTTCTCCTGACGGCAAGTCTCAGGGAAGTTGCGCTGCCTTCTGCAACGATACTGGTCAAAGGGTCCCGTTTCATGAAGATGGAGCGTGTGGTGAATAATCTGGTAGAGAGAGAATAAGGGATTACGGATGCTGCATTGGCTGGCACAACAATTTCAGCAGGATATCAGCTGGATGAGGATGTTCGGATACATCACTTTCCGTGCGGTATTCGCCTCACTCACGGCGCTGACCATCGGGCTTATTGCAGGGCCCTGGGTCATCCGGCTTCTGACCCGCCTCAAGGTGGGACAGGCTGTCAGGCAGGACGGGCCGCAGACGCATCTTGCCAAATCGGGTACACCCACCATGGGTGGCCTGCTCATCCTGATTGGTATTGGTATCTCAACTTTGTTGTGGTGTGATCTTTCCAACCGCTTCATCTGGGTCGTACTCATTGTCACGCTGGGATATGGTGCTATCGGGTGGGTTGATGACTATCGTAAGGTGGTCCATAAAAATCCCAAGGGGATGTCATCCAAGGAGAAATATTTCTGGCAATCCCTGATTGGTATTTTCGCGGCCGTTTACCTGGCGTTCTGTGTGTCGGGCGAAAGCAATGCGGAAGTCTGGAATCTGTTCGTGGAATGGATTCGCTCAGGGCTGGATGCCGATTTGCCGGCCAAGGCTGACCTGATCGTGCCTTTTTTCAAGACGATCAGCTATCCGCTTGGCGTGTGGGGATTTATTGCCCTCACCTATTTTGTCATTGTCGGCACAAGTAATGCGGTCAATCTGACAGACGGGCTCGACGGCCTGGCTATTATGCCGACCATCATGGTAGGCACGGCTTTGGGGGTTTTTGCTTATCTGACAGGTAATTTTACCTATGCGCATTATCTGTTTATCCCGTTTATTCCGGGGGCAGGTGAGCTGCTGATTTTCTGTGGTGCCATGGCAGGAGCCGGGTTGGCTTTTCTCTGGTTCAACGCCTATCCGGCGCAGATGTTCATGGGGGATGTCGGTGCGCTGGCACTGGGTGGTGCCCTGGGCACAATCGCCGTTATTGTGCGGCAGGAGATTGTACTTTGCATCATGGGCGGAATTTTTGTTGCCGAGACGATTTCCGTGATGATGCAGGTCGTATTTTTCAAGTATACGAAGAGGAAATACGGTGTGGGGCGGCGGATTTTCCTGATGGCGCCGCTGCACCATCATTTTGAACAAAAAGGATGGAAGGAAACGCAGGTTGTCGTGCGCTTCTGGATTATTACGATGATGCTGGTCCTGTTGGGGCTGTCAACACTGAAATTACGCTGATATGGATTACACAGGCAAAAAAGCACTGGTACTTGGGCTCGGAGAATCGGGCCTGGCAATGGCGCGCTGGCTGGCGCGCTGCGGTGCTTTTGTGCGTGTGGCAGATACTCGCGATGCGCCTGAAAGGCTGGGTCTTTTGCAGCAGGAAATACCGGCGGCAGCGTTCATCGGCGGACCGTTTTCCGCCAGCCTCGTGGATGGCATGGATATGATTGCGGTCAGTCCCGGCCTGATGCCCAATACTGATCTGGCTGGAATTCTGCCAGCGGCCAATGCCGGACAGATTCCCCTCTGGAGCGAAATCGAGCTTTTTGCCCAGGCACTAGCCTTTCTGGAAGAGAGTCAGGACTACCGCTCTAAGGTGATCGCAATAACCGGCACCAACGGTAAGACAACCGTGACCAGCCTGACAGGCAGGATGTGTGAGCGGGCGGACAAAACGGTAAAGGTGGCAGGCAATATCAGCCCGGCTGTACTGGACGTGCTGCGAGAGTCGCTGGATGAAAAGACATTGCCTGAAATCTGGGTGTTGGAATTGTCCAGCTTCCAGCTGTGGAGTACTGTCAGCCTGAATGCGGATGCGGCAACGGTGCTCAATGTGACGCAGGACCATCTGGACTGGCATGAAACGATCAGTGCCTATGCCGAGGCAAAAAAACGGATATTCGGTGCATCAACCATTCCGGTGCTGAACCGGGATGATCCCCTGGTCATGGCAATGGCGTTGCCGGATAAAAGGGCGGTGACATTCGGGTTGGATAAACCAGAAAATGCGGGGGATTTTGGCATTCACAACAATCGGGGCATGGACTGGCTTTGTGTGATGAATGCGCGTGAAACCGGTATGCCGGACAGTAAAAAGAATGCAGTGCTTCCGCTGGAACTGCAACTTCAGGATCTGATGCCGGCAGGAGCGCTTCACATCCGTGGCAGACATAATGCCAGTAATGCCCTGGCGGCGCTGGCGCTGTGCCGCGCAATCGGTTTGCCCATGGCGCCGCTTTTACATGCGCTTAAAGGGTATCGTGGTGAGCCTCATCGTGTGGAAGTGGTGATGGATGTCTCCGGCGTTTGCTATATCGATGACAGCAAGGGGACCAATGTGGGCGCAACGGTCGCCGCGGTGGAAGGGCTGGGTGCTGAAAAGGGAGGGGAACAAAAACGTCTGGTTCTTATTGCTGGCGGTGATGGCAAGGATCAGGATTTCAGCCCGCTTTTTGCGCCGGTCGCAAATCATGTGCATACGGTTTTACTGATCGGAAAAGATGCCCGTGTGATTGAAAAGGCGCTGGAACAAAGTGGCGCGGAACTGGTGTTGTGCGAGTCGCTGGAACAGGCGGTGCAACAGGCGGCCAACATTGCCCGGGAAGGAGATGTGGTGCTGCTTTCTCCTGCCTGCGCCAGTATGGATATGTTCAAAAATTATGCGCACCGGGCAGGGGTGTTTGTCTCAACCGTCAGGGAAGTGGCGTTATCCAGAGGTGAGGTGGTGACATGAATATGGTGAAAAGACTGGTTGCGGGAATTCCCGGTTTCAGTCTGAAGCCGGTGTCTTTCGAGCAGCGCTCGAAGATGATGCGTTTTGACCGGCATCTGCTGGGGGTTGTGCTTGCCCTGATTCTTTTGGGGCTGGTTATGGTGTATTCGGCCTCGATTGCCCTGCCGGATTCCCCCAAGTATGCCAATTACCAGCCTACGCATTTCCTGTTCAGGCAAAGTATTTTTATCCTGATGGGGCTGTGTGCCGGTTTTGTCGTGTCGCGTATTCCCATCGGTTTCTGGCAGAAGTACGCGCCCTGGTTTTTCGTCTTCACGCTGATTCTTCTTGTGCTGGTTCTGATCCCGGGCATTGGCAAAGGCGTCAATGGCGCACGCCGCTGGATACCTTTCAAGATATTCAATCTTCAGCCATCGGAGCTGATGAAGCTTTTCATTGTGCTGTATGCCGCTGATTATACCGTTCGCAAGCAGAGTGTCATGAAAAAACTGAGCAAGGGCTTTTTGCCGATGGCCAGTGCACTGGGGCTGATCGGGCTGTTGTTACTGCTGGAACCGGATCTGGGTGCGCTTGTGGTGATTGTTGCCATTGCCATGGGGATTCTTTTCCTCGGTGGATTTAACGGGGTATGGTTTTTCGGGATTATTACCACGCTGGTCGGGATTTTCAGTGCGGTTATCATGCTGTCTCCCTGGCGACGGGAGCGGATTTTTGCTTATCTGAATCCATGGGATGGCGAGCATGTGTTGGGTAAGGCTTATCAGTTGTCCCATTCACTGATTGCATTCGGACGGGGCGAACTGTTTGGTGTCGGCTTGGGCGGCAGTGTCGAAAAACTGCATTATCTGCCCGAAGCGCACACGGACTTTTTGATGGCGGTCATTGGAGAGGAATTCGGATTTGTCGGCGTCATTGTGGTGGTCATGCTTTTTTACTGGCTGGTCAAGCGGGCTTTTGATATCGGCAGGCAGGCCATCACGATGGACCGGATTTTTGCCGGGCTCGTGGCCCAGGGAATCGCTGTATGGATTGGTGTGCAGGCCTTCATCAACATGGGCGTGAATCTCGGCTTGCTGCCAACAAAGGGGCTGACGCTGCCATTGATGAGTTATGGCGGATCGGGCATGCTGATTAACTGTATCGGCCTGGCCATTCTTTTCCGGGTGGATTATGAAAACCGCTTGATCATGCGGGGAGGGCGTTCTCATGAAGGTGCCCGCTCCTATGAAGGAGGGCTGCCCGATGAATAAGCCCAAACGCCTCATTATTATGGCAGCAGGTACTGGCGGACACATTTTTCCCGGGCTTGCCATTGCCCGCACCATGCGGGAAAAGGGGTGGCAGGTTACCTGGCTCGGGACACGGCATGGCATGGAAACCACACTGGTGCCGGCCCAGGGGATTGAGCTGGACAGCATTGATTTTGCGGGCATGCGAGGCAAAGGGCTGATGCATATGGTGACAGGCGGCATCAAATTACTGGCTGGCATGGCATCCTGCCTGAATATTATATGCCGCCGCAAGCCGGATCTCGTGGTTGGCATGGGGGGGTATGTGACCGTACCTGGTGGTTTTGCGTGCCGGATAATGGGTGTGCCGCTTGTCCTGATCAATGCCGATGCCGGGTTGCTGCTTTCAAACAAAACCCTGTTGCCTGCCGCCAAGCGGATTTTGTTCGGT
The DNA here is from genome assembly GCF_027118995.1 of Oxalobacter vibrioformis. NCBI lineage: Bacteria > Pseudomonadati > Pseudomonadota > Betaproteobacteria > Burkholderiales > Oxalobacteraceae > Oxalobacter > Oxalobacter vibrioformis. Next base: position 1,149,514 of record NZ_CP098242.1, on the reverse strand, counting down.
TTTCCGGCTGATCCTGCCGTCATGACAGAAAAGGGTGTGCTGACGGGTAATCCGGTCAGACATGAGATTGCCGTGTTGCCCGAGCCAAAAAACCGTTACGAACAAAGAAACGGGCCGTTAAATGTGCTGGTGATCGGAGGGAGTCTCGGTGCCCGTGCGCTGAATGAATGTATGCCTTATGCACTGGCACAACTGTCGCCGGAGCATCGTCCGCGCGTGATTCACCAGACAGGAAAGGAACATTCCGCCAGTGTCCGCCAGGCGTATATGGCGGCACAGGTTGAGGCGGAAGTGGTTGAGTTTATTGATGACATGGCGTTCAGGTATGCCAGTACGGATCTGGTGGTATGCCGGGCGGGTGCCATTACGGTTTCCGAACTGACGGCAGCCGGTCTTGCCAGCATCCTGGTGCCGTTTATTGCCTCCAGTACATCGCATCAGCGTGACAATGCCACCTATATGGCGGCACATAAGGCGGCGGTTCATCTGCCCCAGAGTGAACTGACACCGGAGCATCTGGCGTCACTGCTTCGGGATATGACACGTGAGCGGTGCCTGGCAATGGCGGAGGTTGCCTATGCGCTTGGCAGAAGACATGCCAACGAAGCGATTGCCAATGAACTGGAACGTGTGGCGAATGAAAAAAATTGATTGAGAAAATATGAAACACAAGGTTAAAAATATTCATTTTGTCGGTATTGGCGGTAGCGGTATGAGCGGTATTGCGGAAGTACTGCTCACCCAGGGCTACAGCATTTCCGGTTCGGATCTCGCCAGCAATGCCGCTACAAGGCGCCTGGAGCGGCTTGGCGCCCGCGTGATACGGGGGCATGATCCGGAAAATATTGAAAATGCCGATGCCATCGTGATTTCTTCTGCGGTGACCCAGGATAATCCGGAAGTGCTTGCCGCCCGCAGGAAATGTATTCCGATCGTTCCGCGGGCCGTCATGCTGGCAGAACTGATGCGTTTAAAGCGCGGGATTGCCATTGCCGGCACGCACGGGAAAACAACGACAACCAGCCTGGTGGCAAGTGTCCTCGCTGAAGGCGGTTTTGACCCCACCTTTGTGATTGGCGGCAGGCTCAACAGTGTCGATGCCAATGCTGCCCTGGGAACGGGGGACTTTATTGTGGCGGAAGCCGATGAGTCGGATGCCTCGTTTTTGAATCTTTTTCCAGTGATTGAAGTGATCACGAATATTGATGCGGATCACATGGATACCTACGGACATGACTTCACCCGGCTCAAGCAGGCATTTATCGAGTTTACCCAGCGGCTGCCTTTTTATGGGCGGGCGGTACTCTGTATTGATGACAGCAATGTTCGCGAGATCAAGCCGTTTATTTCGAAGCCGGTAACGACGTATGGTTTTCACGAGAATGCGGACGTGCGGGCCGTGGATGCCGAGGCGCAGGGTTCCCTGATGATTTTCACTGTCCTGCAGCAGGGATATCCGGATATGAAAGTGAAGCTCAACCAGCCGGGTATGCACAATGTGCAAAATGCCTGCGCGGCCATTGCCATTGCGCGTGAGCTGGGGATTTCTGATGAGGCAACCCAGAAAGCGCTGGAAGAATTTACGGGCGTTAACCGCCGCTTTACCCGCCTCGGAAAAATAACCTTACCGGAAACGGAGGAAAAGCCGGGGGGCACAGCCGAACTGATTGATGATTACGGACACCATCCGGCAGAGGTGGCAGCGACCATTGCCGCGGCCCGGGGGGCCTATCCGGAACGCCGGCTTGTGCTGGTATTCCAGCCACACCGCTATACACGGACGCGTGACCTCTTTGAGGATTTTGTGAAAGCATTGTCCGGGACCGATGTCTTACTTCTTGCCGAGGTGCATCCGGCCGGCGAGCAGCCGATCGTGGCAGCTGACGGGCGTTCACTTTCCCGTGCCATTCGGGTTGCGGGGAAAGTGGACCCGGTTTTTGTCGAGGATATCGAGGAGATGCCGGTCGCGATTCTCAATGTGATAAAGGATGATGATGTGGTTGTCGTTATGGGGGCAGGGGCAATCAGCCGCGTTCCTGCAAAACTGATTGACATGTCGGCAGGTAAATCATGAGTGATAAAAAAAGAGCCAGCCAGCTGGGCAAAGTCGGTGTGCTGCTGGGAGGACAATCCGGGGAACGCGAAATTTCCCTGCGATCCGGCAGTGGTGTGCTTGCCGCGCTGTTGAGCCGTGGCGTAAATGCGCATCCCTTTGACCCGGGTGAGCGATCGCTGGTCGAACTGGCGGAAGAAAAATTTGATCGTGTGTTTATTGCATTGCATGGACCCTATGGTGAAGACGGCACGATGCAGGGGGTACTGGAGCAATTGGGCATTCCCTATACCGGCTCGGGTGTGATGGCTTCGGCACTGGCGATGGACAAGGTCATGACAAAGCGTATCTGGCTGTCAAAAAACCTGCCAACACCGCGTTACATTGAATTAAGCCGGCAGTCTGACTGGAACGCTGTCATTGCGGAACTGGGCCTGCCATTGATCGTCAAGCCCGCGCATGAAGGATCAACGCTGGGGATAAGCCGGGTCACAACAGCGGATGCGTTGCCTGCCGCTTATGCGCTTGCCGCCCAATATGACAAATCGGTGCTGGCGGAAGAATTCATTGCCGGCATGGAGCTGACCTGTCCGGTGCTGGATATGGATGGCGAGCCGCGGGCGCTGCCGCTGGTCAGGATCATTGCGCCGGATGCAAATTATGACTATGAAAACAAGTACTTCAGCGGCAAGACACAATATCTCTGCCCCTGTGGTCTCGATGAAAATCTGGAAAAGGAAATACAGGCAGTTACCGTTGAGGCATACAAGATGCTGGGCTGCCGCGGGTGGGGAAGGGCTGACATCATGCTCCGGGCCTCGGATGAAAAGCCTTATCTGCTGGAAATGAATACATCGCCGGGCATGACGGATCAGTCGCTGGTACCGCGGTCAGCCCGTGCGGCAGGAATTGATTATGAGGAGTTGTGTATGAGGATCCTGGAGGCGGCAACCCTGGATCGTGAGAAAACAAAGTGGTAAAGACGGGCCGGGATGCTTTATGTGGCATGACGTCAGGTTATTGAACGGAATCGCCAATGTGCTGCTGACATTGTTTGTTGTCACGGTGCTGGCCGGGTGTTTTTTGTGGTTTGCCCAGCAGCCGTTTTTTACGCTGACTGTGATTCAGGTACAGGAGGCCGAAGGGAAGACGTTAAAACATGTGAATGCATTGACGGTAAGAGGGGTGGCGTTGCCACGCATCAAGGGTAATTTTTTTACGGTAGACCTGGATGCGGTCAGGGAGGCGTTCAAGGCTGTTCCCTGGGTAAGAGAAGCCACTGTGCGGCGCAAATGGCCAAATGGACTGGTTGTTGCCATTGAGGAGCACAAGCCGTTGGGAACATGGGGTGAAGATGGCCGCCTGCTCTCGATAAAGGGGGATGTGTTTACGGCGAACCTGGCGGAAGCTGAAGAGGAAGTGAATTTATTACGGTTTTATGGTCCTGAAGGGAGCGAAAAGGAAGTGGTCATGCGATATGAGGAACTGAAAAGAGGGTTTGCCGTGATCAGGCTGGAACCGGTTCTGCTGGAACTGTCTGAACGGTATGCCTGGCGGACCACGCTGAATAATGGCATGACAGTGCGCTTTGGACGGGAAGAAGGACGCATCTCGATGCGCGAACAGATGGGGCGTCTGCTGGCCGTCTATCCCCGGCTGGCAGCACAAGTGAAAAACGGGATCAGGGGAATTGATTTGCGTTATCCGAATGGACTGGCACTGAGAGCAGACGGGATGGTGCCTGATATTGGCGGACAGTAAAGGGAATAAGAGCAACCATGACTAAAGACCTGAAAAACCTGATAGTTGGTCTGGATATCGGAACGTCCAAGGTAGTGGCCCTTGTTGCGGAGGTGTTGCCTGATGGCCGTCATGAAATTATCGGCCTGGGACAGCATGAGTCAAAAGGCCTGAAAAAAGGGGTTGTCGTCAATATTGAGGCGACAGTGGAATCGATCCAGCGCGCGTTGGAGGAAGCCGAACTCATGGCGGACTGCAAGATCCGCAATGTATATACCGGTATTGCCGGCAGCCATATCCGCAGCTTCAATTCACGCGGTATGGTCGCCATCAAGGACAAGGAAGTGACTGCTGCCGATGTCAGCCGGGTGATTGAAACGGCGCGTGCCGTCAATATCCCGAATGACCAGCAGTTTTTGCATACCGTTTCGCAGGAGTTTATTGTCGACAGCCAGGAGGATGTGCGCGAGCCGATCGGGATGAGCGGCATCCGTCTGGAAGTCAAGGTGCATATTGTGACGGGCGCCGTTTCCGCGGTCCAGAACATCGTGAAATGCGTGCGTCGCTGTGGACTGGAGGTATCTGATCTGATGCTGCAGCCGATGGCATCAGCTGATGCGGTGCTGACACCGGATGAAAAGGAACTGGGTGTCGTGCTGATTGATATCGGCGGGGGCACGACAGATATTGCGGTATTTACCGAAGGCGCCATCCGCCATACCGCGGTGATCCCGATTGCCGGTGACCAGATCACCAATGACATTGCCATGGCATTGCGCACACCGACACTGGAAGCCGAAGAGATCAAGCGCCGCTACGGCATTGCCAAGCAGGTGCTGGTTGATCCGTCCGAAACCATTGAAGTGCCGGGGCTGGGTGACAGGGGACCGCGCACTCTCTCGCGGCAGATGCTGGCAGCAGTTATTGAGCCGCGTGTCGAGGAGCTTTTTGCGCTTGCCCTGCAGGTGGTGCGGGAGTCGGAGTATGAAGAGGTGCTTTCATCCGGTGTGGTACTCACCGGCGGTTCCGCATTGATGCCGGGTATGGCGGAACTGGCAGAGGATGTTTTCCTGAAACCGGCAAGGGTTGGGCAGCCCGGATACCACGGACAGCTTGCCGATATGGTTCGCAGCCCGCGTTATTCAACAGCGCACGGTTTGCTGCACGAAGCCAGAAAGCAGTATTTGCGGGGAACGGTTGTGACACAGCAGCAGGGGTCCGCCAAGGCCATCTGGCAGCGGATGAAGGAATGGTTTGTCGGGAATTTTTAGGTTTGGCAGTTTTGAATTGATGTTTTTATTTATGACAGGAGGGTTTTCAACGGGAAGTTGTCACATCGCGTGAAGGCTTTCATTTGGGAACCGCATTCAGACAGGGAGTGTAATTATGAAATTTGATATGGTTGATAATGCAGTGCTAGGAACCGTCATCAAGGTGGTCGGCGTTGGGGGCGCAGGGGGAAATGCCATCCAGCACATGATCAACAAAGGCGTTTCCGGCGTTGAATTTATTGCGGCCAATACGGACGCACAGTCGCTTTCCCATTCCAGCGCGCACAATATTATCCAGATTGGTGATACCGGTCTGGGTGCCGGCATGAAGCCGGAGGTGGGGCGTCAGCTGGCAGAAGATTCACGCGAGCGGATTGAAGATGCGTTGCGGGGAGCGCATATGGTCTTTATCGCTGCCGGCATGGGTGGCGGGACGGGTACCGGGGCATCCCCCATCGTTGCGGAAGTAGCCAAGTCACTGGGGGCGCTCACGGTTGCGGTTGTCTCCAAGCCTTTCTCCTACGAAGGACAGCGCTGTATGGATATGGCCGATGAAGGGCTTGAAGCGCTGGAATCCCATGTTGACTCGCTGATCGTGATTTTAAACGAGAAGTTGGAAGAAATCTATGAAGAGGCGAGCATGATGGAGTGGCTCCAGCATGCGGATGATGTGCTGAATAATGCGGTTGCCGGTATCGCTGAAATCATCAATGTGCGCGGCCATATCAATGTGGACTTCAATGACGTGAAAACGATCATGGGTGAGCAGGGCAAGGCCATGATGGGAACCGCTGCGGCTTCAGGTATTGACCGTGCGCGGATTGCTGCCGAGCAGGCCGTTGCCTCGCCGCTTCTGGATGGGGTTGACCTGTCCGGCGCACGAGGTGTGCTGGTCAATGTGACCGCCAGCCGCAATCTCAAGGGCAAGGAAATCAAGGATGTCATGGCGACCGTCCGCGCTTTTGCCTCGCCGGATGCCACGATTGTGCAGGGAATTGCCTACGATGACCAGATGGAAGACGACATCCGTGTTACCGTCGTGGCAACGGGGCTGGGCCGTAACAAGAAGCCGATGCACCTGATTCAGACACCGCAGTTGCGTACCGGAACCAACGATGCGCTGGTACGTATGGATGGCGCTGACCAGGTCCAGGGGACTATGACTTCCACCATGCAGTTTGATGCGCTGGACAAGCCGGCCGTATGGCGCCATGGACGTGATTCTGCGACTGACACGGTGCGGGCACTGGAAAAGAACGGCATGGAAACCTATGATATCCCGGCTTTCCTGCGCAGGCAGGCGGACTGATCCTGTCAAAGTCCCTGTCTGAAACGGCAGGAAATGGCGTCTGCCGGTTAATTCCGGGATAGTCGCTGTTTCCTGCAGATGCTGAAAAAATATGCGATCATGTTGTCAAGCATGTAAAATAGCAGACCATAAAAACGAAACCCAACACAGACGTCCCTGCCAAAAACATTATGTTGAAACAACGTACGATTAAATATCTGACACGCACAGTGGGTATCGGCCTGCATTCGGGTTATAAGGTTGAGCTGGTGCTCAGGCCTGCTGCGCCCAATACCGGTATTGTTTTTCATCGCACCGATCTGAATCCTCCTGTCTCGATTCCGGTCAGTGCCGAGGCGATCGGGGATACCCGTATGGCTTCAACGCTTGTCAAGGATGGCGTACGGGTTTCAACGATTGAGCACATCATGTCGGCCTGTGCCGGTCTTGGCATCGATAATCTTCATGTTGATGTCAGTGCGGAAGAAATTCCGATCATGGATGGGTCGGCATCGTCTTTTGTCTTTCTTTTGCAGCAGGCGGGGCTTGAAGAGCAGGATGTGGCCAAAAAGTATATCCGTGTCAAAAAGCCGGTCGAAGTCCGGGAAGGCGAGGGCAAGGAGGAAAAATGGGCCAGGCTGGAGCCATACAATGGTTTTCGCTTGGATTTTTTTATTGAATTCAATCATCCGGCCATTGATTCCACGCATCAGCGTGCGCTGGTGGATATGGCAGAAGTTTCCTATGTCAGGGATGTGTCACGTGCCAGGACTTTCGGTTTTGTCAGGGATGTGGAGACCCTGCGTGGTATGGGGCTGGCAAGGGGTGGTTCGCTGGAAAACGCCATCGTGATGGATGAATACCGTATCCTCAATCCGCATGAACTCCGTTACGATGACGAATTTGTCCGCCACAAGATCCTGGATGCAATCGGCGACCTTTATATCGTCGGCTATCCTATCCTGGCGTCCTATACGGCTCATAAGTCTGGTCACGCGCTGAACAACCAGCTGTTAAGGGAGTTGCTTTTGCAGCCCGATGCCTATGAAGTGGTGAGTTTTGAAACATCGGATGCGGCGCCCAATTCCTGGTTTTCCCAGAGCGCCCGCGAATGGGTTCCGGCATAAGCCGCTATTTCGGTTGCTTCTGGTGCCGTCTTATCATGGTGTGAATGGCTGTCGCCAGCGCAGGATCCGTACCTGACTGTGTCAGGTAATTTTCCAGTTTTTCCAGTTCGGCTACCGCTTCAGCAGAAAGTGGTTTTTTTTGCGGTGTGTATTGTGGCGGCGCCTGTCTTTTCAGCCTGACCTTGACCCGAATGGTTTCAACAGGCCACCCGGCATTTTCCAATTCTCTCTGAAGCTGCGGCAGTTTCTGGCGAAGCCTGGCGGCGCCAGCCTGGCTTGGCACCCCGATGATCAGTTGCGTTTTTTCCAGTTGCAGTACCTCGCTGGCGCCAAAATGCCCCATGAGAATGTCTTCGCAGGCTTTTTGCAGGGACATCAGGCGTGAGGCGTTGGGCAGCATACCGGCTATCCTGTCGTGCATTTGCAGGAAGTCAGTAACGGGGGCACAGGTGTTTTTCTTGCTCATGCTGCTGGTGGCCGGATGTTGAAAAATGAGGGATGCAACCGATTTTTCCGGATGTTACTCCGGTTCTTTTGTCATGATAACGGATAAACCGCTTTCGGATTGCCGGAAATCTGCTGTTTGCACTGCTTGAAATAATACCCGCCAGCCCCATCTGTTGTTTTTATGCTTAAAGAAGAAGGAGAAGTTGGTCAATAGTCTTAAGGCTCTTGACCGCGCGTGATAAAATTCCTTCTTTAAACGGCAGGTTTTGATGCAGCATCAAAACTTTGAGCATGGCAGTCAATAACTGCCTTACTTTCAAGAATGTAACATGTCCATACTGACCCGTATTTTTGGCAGCCGCAACCAGCGCCTGTTAAAGCAATACAACAAAACCGTTTCGCAGATCAATGTGCTTGAGCCATCGATGGAAAAACTGTCCGACGATGAGCTGAAAGCAAAAACCCCCGAATTCAAGGAAAGACTGGCCAAGGGCGCCACGCTGGATGACCTCTTGGTTGAGGCATTTGCCGTTTGCCGGGAGGCCAGCAAACGGGTGCTGAGGATGCGCCCTTTTGATGTGCAACTGGTTGGCGGCATTGCGCTGCACCAGGGGAAAATTGCTGAAATGGGGACCGGTGAAGGCAAAACCCTGGTGGCGACGCTTCCCGCCTACCTCAATGCACTGGCGGGAAAAGGCGTGCATGTGGTGACGGTGAATGATTACCTGGCACAGCGCGATGCGGAATGGATGGGACGCCTGTACTCCTGGCTGGGACTGACAACCGGGATCAATCTTTCGCAGATGGAACATGAAGACAAGCAGGCCGCGTATGCCTCGGATATCACCTATGGCACGAATAATGAATACGGCTTTGATTACCTGCGTGACAACATGGTGTACGAAGTGGCTGACCGGGTTCAGCGACCGCTGAACTTTGCGATTGTTGACGAGGTGGACTCCATCCTGATCGATGAGGCGAGAACACCGCTTATCATTTCCGGCCAGGCTGAAAACAGTACGGATCTGTATTACAAGATGAATCAAGTGCCGTCTTTGTTGACGGAGCAGATCGGGGAAGATTCCCCGGATGGCAAGAGCAAGATCGAGGTGCACGGTGATTACACCAAGGATGAGAAATCGCATCAGGTGCTGCTGACCGAGGCCGGCTTTGAAAAGGCGGAAAAAATCCTGGCCCAGATGGGGCTGCTGCCGGAAGGCGCATCACTGTATGATGCCGCCAACATCATGCTGATTCACCATCTGAATGCCGCGCTTCGCGCCAATACACTCTATCACCGTGACCAGCACTATGTCGTGCAGGACGGTGAAGTCATCATCGTTGATGAATTTACCGGTCGTCTCATGACAGGGCGCCGATGGTCTGATGGCCTGCATCAGGCCGTTGAAGCCAAGGAAGGGGTCCAGATCCAGAATGAAAACCAGACACTGGCATCCATCACCTTCCAGAACTATTTCAGGATGTATGACAAGCTGGCCGGGATGACAGGTACTGCCGATACGGAAGCGTATGAATTCCAGGAGATTTATGGCCTGGAAACGGTGGTCATTCCTCACAATCGCCCCAACCAGCGCCAGGATCGCCATGACCAGGTATTCAGGACCGAGCAGGAAAAATACGGGATCATGATCAAAGACATCAAGGACTGCTACGAGCGGGGGCAACCAGTGCTGGTCGGGACGACTTCCATTGAAAGTTCCGAGCTGCTGTCAAAGGTCCTGACCAAGGCCGGGCTGCCGCATAATGTGCTGAATGCGAAGCAGCATGCGCGCGAAGCCGAAATTATTGCCCAGGCCGGCCGGCCGAAGATGATCACGATCGCCACCAACATGGCGGGGCGCGGTACCGATATTGTCCTTGGCGGCAATGTGGAAAAACAGATTGAATTCATTGAGGCGGATGAATCGCTGCCAGAAGAACAGAAGCAGGAAAAAATCCGGACATTGCGTGACGAATGGCAATCGCTGCATGACCATGTCGTCAATACGGGCGGCCTGCATATTGTCGGCACCGAGCGGCATGAGTCCCGGCGTGTTGACAACCAGTTGCGCGGACGTTCCGGGCGTCAGGGTGATCCGGGGTCTTCCCGGTTCTACCTGTCGATGGATGATCCCCTTTTGCGGATTTTTGCCGGTGAACGCATGCGTGCCATCATGGACAGGCTCAAGCTGCCCGAGGGTGAAGCCATTGAGGCCGGTATCGTGAACCGCTCAATCGAATCCGCGCAGAGAAAGGTGGAAGGACGAAACTTTGATATCCGCAAGCAGTTGCTCGAATATGATGATGTGGCCAATGACCAGCGCAAGGTCATGTACCAGCAGCGAAACGAACTGCTGGAAGCAGAAGATACAACAGAGCTGGTGACATCACTGCGCCATGGTGTCTTTATCGACCTGTTTAGGATGTACGTGCCGGAAGAGTCTGTTGAGGAGCAATGGGATATTGCCGGACTGGAACGCGATCTGGCTGCGGAGTGGCGGCTGAATATCCCGCTGGTCGATATGGTTGGAAAACACAAGGACATGTCTGATGCCGATCTGCTGGAGCACCTTCTGCAGGTAACCGATGATGCCTATAAAGCCAAAGTGGATATGGTCGGCCAGGAACTCTTTTCCGGTTATGAGCGCAGTGTCGTCCTGCAGAGCATGGACACGCACTGGCGTGAACATCTGGCGGCTTTGGATCATCTCCGGCAGGGCATTCATCTTCGGGGCTATGCCCAGAAGAATCCCAAACAGGAATACAAGCGTGAGGCATTTGACCTGTTTTCCATGATGTTGGAACTTATCAAGAATGATGTGACAAGCAAACTCATGCTGGTTCGCATCCAGTCAAGAGATGAGGTGGAAATGGCCGAGCAGCAGTTGATGCAGCCGTCCGTTTCCAATCTCAATTACATGCACCAGGAGTTCCGGGAGGCATCACCCGAAGAGGAAGCGCTGGAAGCCGCAGCAGACCAGACAGAAAAGAAACAGCAGCCGATGGTCAATGCGGTGCCAAAGGTCGGACGCAATGATATGTGTCCCTGCCAGAGCGGCAAGAAGTACAAGCATTGTCACGGCAAGCTGAAGTAACAAACATCATGCTGTTTTTACCGTCAGGAGAATCCTATGGCCGTTAATCTTTTTCCGCCTTTAGCGGCTGATCTCAAGCCTGTCTCCGGTGTGAGGCTTGGTGTGGCCCGGGCCAATATCCGAAAGCCGGATCGCAAGGACTTGCTGGTCGTTGTCCTGGGGCACGAGGCCACCGTATCCGGTGTTTTTACGAAAAACCGCTTTTGCGCAGCGCCTGTCCAGATATGCAAGGCGCATATGGCGCAGGCCAGAAAAGACAATCTTCCCATCCGTGCTCTTTTAGTCAATACCGGCAATGCCAATGCCGGAACCGGTGAGCGTGGCTATGATGATGCCATGTCCACTTGTACCATGCTTGCCGCGCTGCTGAGCTGCAAGGCAGAGCAGGTGATGCCTTTTTCCACCGGCGTCATTTTGGAGCCGCTGCCGGTAGACCGGATCATTGCCGGTATGCCCTTTGCCATTGATCATTTGGGTGAAGACAACTGGCTGGATGCGGCAGAAGCCATCATGACGACAGATACCGTACCCAAGGCGGCGTCGCGTACGGTGCAGATTGAAGGTAAAACGATCACCGTTACCGGCATGAGCAAGGGGGCCGGCATGATCAAGCCCAATATGGCCACGATGCTGGGATTCATGGCAACGGACGCCAATGTGCCGCAGGACCTGCTGGATGACATGCTCACAAAGGCAACGGACGCCTCGTTTAACTGCATTACCGTAGATGGTGATACTTCCACGAATGATTCGTTGATCCTGATCGCGTCAGGCGTTGTGGATGTTGGCATTGAAAATGCGCAATCCCCTTCCTGTGCCCTGTTGCAGGAAGCGATAACCAGCCTGGCGCAGGAACTGGCGCAAAAGGTGGTGCGCGATGGGGAAGGCGCAACCAAATTCATGACGATCACGGTAGAAGATGGTGCCAGTATCGATGAGTGCAGGACGATTGCCTATTCTGTCGCCCACTCGCCACTGGTCAAAACCGCCTTTTATGCCTCTGATCCCAACCTGGGACGTATTCTGGCAGCTATCGGTTATGCCGATGTCGACGACCTGGATGTGAGCCAGTTGAACCTTTATCTGGATGATGTCTGGGTTGTCCGAAACGGCGGGCGCAATCCCGATTACAAGGAAGAAGACGGTCAGCGGGTGATGCAGCAGAGCGAAATTACTGTCCGGATCAATCTGGCACGCGGTGATGCCACCGCCACCATCTGGACATGCGATCTGTCGCATGATTATGTTTCCATTAATGCCGATTACCGTTCGTAATGTCGCCACTTGAACAATTTCTGACGCGTGCCGAGGCTGTTTTATCACGGCTGGAAAGTCTGATGCCGCCTGCTGTTGAAGCCATCGACTGGGAAACGCCGTCTGTCGCCTACCGCTGGCGCAGCAGAAACGGGCGGGGTACCCTCCGGCCGCTTGTGCATTCCACACGGATATCCCTGCCGGATCTGTATTTTATTGAACGCCAGAAAGGATTGCTGGAGCAGAATACCCGCCAGTTTATTGAAGGCAAGCCGGCAAACAATGTGTTGCTGACAGGCGCCCGGGGAACCGGAAAGTCCTCACTGATCCGCGCGTGCCTGAACCAGTTTGCCGACAAGGGGTTGCGGCTGATCGAGGTGGACAGGAATGACCTGGTTGACCTGGTCGATATTGGCGAGCTGATTGCCTCCCGTCCGGAACGATTTATCCTCTACTGTGATGATCTTTCCTTTGATGAAGGCGAAAGCAGTTACAAGGCACTCAAATCTGCGCTGGATGGCAGTGTGGCGGCCCAGCCGGACAATATGCTGATTTATGCCACGTCCAACCGGCGGCATCTGCTACCGGAGCGCATGTCAGACAATCTGGGCTATGCCCAGGGCAAGGACGGCGATATCCATCCGGGTGAAACGGTTGAGGAAAAAATTTCCTTTTCCGACCGTTTCGGGCTGTGGCTGTCGTTTTATCCTTTCAGCCAGGATGAGTACCTGACGATTGTCGCGCACTGGCTGCGATCATTCGGCTGTCCGGATGCGCAGGTGGAAGACGCCCGTGCCGAGGCACTGCAGTGGGCGCTTCACCGGGGGTCGCGTTCCGGGCGAACCGCGTGGCAGTTTGCACGGGATTTCTCCGGTCGGCATCTGTAATGCTCAATGAGGCATTTCTCGATATTTCCTCGAACAGCTATACGGTTAGGCCGGTCATAAAAAGAGCCTGCGTTGTTGTCAAGCTTGTTCTCTGAAGCTACTTTGAAACGGTTTTGAAAAGAGGCCGTGATTATAAATAACAGAAGGACTGAGGCGGCATTTCCCGTCCCAATATTGTTTTAATGTCCAGTGGTTTTTTATAGCGGCGTGCGACACCTATTTTAATAGCATAGGCTGTTTTTCGTCCTCGGAAATACTCATTGAAGAATTTCTTCGTGATTCCAGAAAATTCTGATGTCGCAGACCATAGATCATTAGGGGTATCTGACATAAACTCGTCTATATCAAACTCTCCAATAACTTTACCGACAGGCATAGTCGCATAAATAACGGCTGTTTTGACACCAGTCGCTTTGGGAATCGCTTTTCTAAACTCGAATAATTTTTGACCATCCAGAATTTTTTCTGCATATTCAGGCTTTATTGATAATAAGACCTTCATCGACCTGCCCCCTTCGTATGATATTTAAAAATTGTTCATTCGACAGCGGCATAAAGCCCCAGTAAGCATCTTCATCCAAACCGACATCATCGAGCATTTCTGAGCGGGTCACCCGTCTTTTTAAAGCAATGTTATAGGTGAAACGAATAATGTAAGGGTATCGTTTCCGATTCCAGAATGTAGATAATTCATCCTCACTAAAAACGCTGTAGGGCCGACAGTAATTCAAGAAATCATCACGAGAGACAAATGAATTGATGTGTCGATATTCTTCAACAACACAGATTGATGTCGCGACTGAACGATAGCGGGCAGGGCCTTGACCATCTGAAGTTCTATAAATTAAGAGAGCATCTCCCTCTCGTAGATTTTCCACACCAGACATCGCTGTGAGATAAACCTTATGGATGCTATTTGTGTGAGAGACGTCCTGCACGACATCAGAGCCTTCTGTTTTTAGAATGGAATCGGGGAGAAGGCGAGTATGCCACTTAGGTTTTATCGATAGAAGAAAATTGCGGTTTCCATCCAATTGCACGAGAGGATAGCTGGATAGCATGTCAATATATTCACGCCGCATATCACGGACTAAAACGAGTTCTGTGCCATTTTGGCTTGGTTTCTCCGCCTGCTGACGAAAGCCATATCTTTCATATAGGGCGACCAGAGCTTTATGGTGGGAGAAGACAGTTACATAAATTTCTTTCACGTTTGTGTGCAGTGCGTGATCAAAAATTTTCTTGACAAATCTTTCACCGAGGCGAGTGCCGTGGGGGTTGATTTTCATGGTCCCCACCTTGATTCTCAGCGCGTCTGTTAATATAGGTGTCACATCTGTAACGGGGCCATCTTCTATTTTTAAGTATAAAAACCCATCAAGATCGCCCGAGTTGCCGCGAAAAGTATATGCCGACTCATCTGCTTTTCTGGCGAACCAATCTGAAAATTCCTTATAGTCGTTTTTTAAAGAATCAAAAAATGGATCACCTAAATCGATGTCCTTAAATTTTTTTGTTTCTAGATTCATTCTTTCTCCGGCGTTTGGCTGACGATATTTTATGAAATCCGGCCATATTATTTGCGACAATGTGACGAATCGCTATATTTTAGCTACAAAAATCCACCTTTAATGGGTGATTAAAGGTGGATTAAGGGCCTAATCGTTATTAGATACGGATAAATCAGTAATTGCCGTCCGAATTTTCGCCACTATTTCCGTATTTTTTACGATTTTTCCCGGAACCAATCAGGCCGCTTTCAGTTTTTCATACTGTTCCACTACCTTTTCACGGGTTGCCGTGAAGCTCTCAAGCCGTTCACGCTCCTGGGCCACCACCTTTTCCGGTGCACGGGAAACGAAATTTTCATTGCCGAGCTTGGCGTTGATTTTTTCGATTTCACCTTTCAGGCGGGTCATTTCTTTTTCCAGGCGTTCACGTTCTGCGGCGACATCGATTTCCACTTTCAGCATCAGCTTGCACTGCCCGACAACGGAAACCGGTGCCGGTGATGCCGGCAGCGCATCCACGAGGTCGATCTCGGACAGACGGCACAATGCCTGCATATGCGGGATGAAGGATTCCACCATGGATTTTTCTGATGGCGACGCGGGCTCGATAATGGCCGGCACTTTTTTGGCGGGAGACAGCTGCATTTCACCCCGCAGGTTGCGTGAGGCATCAACAAGCGCCTTTAACTGTGTCATCCAGCTTTCTGCCTGCTCATCGACTTTGTCCATTTGCGGCAATGGGTAATCCTGCAGCATGATGGTATCGCCATCCGCTTTGAGCGTAATGCCGGCCAGTGGCGCGACTTTCTGCCAGAGCTCCTCCGTGATGAAAGGAATGACCGGGTGTGCCAGGCGCAAAGTCGCTTCAAGCACACCGAGCAACGTCCGGCGCGTGGCGCGCTGCTGGGCCGCATTCCCTTCTGCGATCAGGACCTTGGCGATTTCGACATACCAGTCGCAATACTCATCCCAGACAAAACGGTAGATGGCAGAGGCGATATTGTCAAAACGGTATTCGGCAAACCCGCGCTCCACTTCTACTGCCGTGCGCTGGAATTGTGAAATGATCCAGCGGTCTGCCGGTGAGAATGACAGTTCGGCATCCGGATCAAGACCATTATCCTGGCCTTCCGTGTTCATCAGCACAAAGCGGGTGGCATTCCAGAATTTGTTGCAGAAATTACGGTAACCCTCACAGCGGTTCAGGTCAAAGTTGATATTGCGTCCCAGGGAGGCATAGCTTGCCATGGTAAAACGCAGGGCATCCGTGCCAAAGGCCGGAACGCCTTTGGGATAGTTTTTGCGCGTTGCCTTGGCAATCGAGTCGGCCTGTTTCGGATTCATCAGGCCGGTGGTGCGCTGTTTGACGAGCGATTCCAGGTCGATACCATCAATCAGGTCAATCGGATCAAGGGTGTTGCCCTTGGATTTGGACATTTTCTCGCCACTCGCATCGCGTACCAGGCCATGGATATATACCTTGTGGAAAGGCACCTTGCCGGTGAAGTGCGTTGTCATCATCACCATCCGGGCAACCCAGAAGAAAATGATGTCAAAGCCGGTCACTAAAACGGAGGATGGCAGAAACATGCGATATTCCGGGGAGTTTTCATCCGGCCAGCCCAGCGTGGAAAAAGGCACCATGGCAGATGAAAACCAGGTATCCAGCACATCCTCATCGCGGCGGATATTTTTGCCGCCAGCCTGCGCCCTGGCTTCATCTTCCGTACGGGCAACATAGATCTTGCCGTCTTCGTCATACCAGGCGGGAATCTGGTGTCCCCACCACAGCTGACGGGAAATACACCAGTCCTGGATATTGTTCAGCCACTGGTTATAGGTTGTGGTCCAGTTTTCCGGGATGAAGCGCACTTCACCATTGGCCACTTTTTCCAGCGCAACTTCGGCGATGGATTTTCCCGGAAACCAGGCATTATTTTCGTGGGGTTTGCTCATGGCGACAAACCACTGGTCTGTCAGCATGGGTTCTAAAATCACGTTGGTCCGGTCGCCCCGGGGCACCATCAGCTTGTGCGGCTTGACCGATTCCAGCAAACCCTGTGCCTCCAGATCGGCCACGATCTGTTTTCTGGCGTCAAAACGGTCCATGCCCTGATAGGCGGCCGGTGCATTTTCATTGATTTTCGCATCCAGCGTGAAGATGTTGATGATGTCCAGATGATGGCGCTGCCCGACAGCGTAGTCATTGAAATCGTGCGCGGGCGTGATCTTGACGCAGCCCGTGCCGAAATCCTTGTCAACATATTCATCTGCAATAACGGGAATTTTCCGTCCGGTCAGCGGCAGGGTCAGCTCCTTGCCGACAAGATGGATATAGCGCTCATCTGTCGGGTCAACGGCAACGGCAGTATCACCCAGCATGGTTTCCGGGCGGGTGGTTGCGACAGTCAGATGGCCGGAGCCATCTGCCAGCAGATAGCGGATGTGCCACATGAAGCCATCTTCTTCCTCGGAGACGACTTCCAGATCGGAAAGGGCGGTACCCAGGACCGGGTCCCAGTTCACCAGGCGTTTTCCCCGGTAGATCAGGCCTTCCTCATACAACCGGACAAAGACCTCTGTCACGATATTTGAGCGCGGTTCATCCATCGTGAAGTATTCACGGTCCCAGTCCGGTGAGGTGCCCAGATGACGCATCTGGTTTGTGATGGTAGCGCCCGAGTGTTCTTTCCATTCCCAGACTTTTTCAATGAATTTTTCCCGGCCAAGGTCGTGGCGGGAAATTTTCTGCATGTCGAGCTGGCGCTCCACCACAATCTGTGTGGCGATGCCGGCATGATCCGTACCGGGAATCCAGGAAGTGTTATAGCCGCGCATGCGATGATAGCGCGTCAGTCCATCCATGATGGTCTGGTTAAAGGCGTGCCCCATATGCAGGGTGCCTGTCACATTGGGCGGGGGAAGCTGGATGGAAAAGGCGGGTTTGCCTTCATCCATTGATGCGCGAAAGTAACCGCGGGTTTCCCATGTTTGACGCCAGTGTTTTTCAATGTCTGCCGGTTCGAACGATTTGGCTAATTCCATGATGCAAAAACTCTTTTACTAAAAAAACATGATTATACGGGAGCTTTTCTAGGATTAGGCGTTATAATATCAGGGTATGCATTGTTAAAAATGTCATAGCTAGGGGTTCTGGCTGAAAAGCCGGGCGAGATACACCCTCTGAACCTGATCTGGATAATGCCAGCGTAGGGAAGCTTGAAAGACATCGTGGCGGATAACACTCCCCACACATTCTGACCAGATTCCTTTGCCGGCTTTGAATTGACAAAGGAGTTTTAGATGAATGCCAATCCAAAGTTTCTATCAGCTACCGCAACAGTTGATGAAGCAGCTGTACAGCCTTTTCCCAACTCCCGCAAAATATATGTAGAAGGGTCGCGCCCTGATATCCGTGTGCCCATGCGTGAAATCACGCTTTCCGACACACCGGTGATGTTTGGCGAGGAAAAAAATCCGCCGATCACTGTGTACGATACATCGGGCCCTTATACCGATCCGGACGCAAAAATCGACATCCGCTCCGGCCTGGCGCCTTTCCGTAATCCATGGATTATCGAAAGGGATGATACGGAAGAACTGGATGGCCCGACGTCTGAATATGGGCGGCAGCGCCTGGCAGATGCGTCACTGGATCACCTGCGCTTTAACCTCACGAGAAAACCCCGTCGTGCGAAAAAAGGCCAGCAGATCACGCAGATGTACTATGCCCGCCAGGGTATCATCACGCCGGAGATGGAATATGTCGCCATCCGCGAAAACCTGCGCCGCAAAGAATACCTGGAAAGTCTGAAAGCATCCGGTCCCAAGGGGGAAAAAATGGCAAAACTGATGATGCGCCAGCATCCGGGGCATTCTTTTGGGGCGAATATCCCTGAGGAAATCACACCGGAATTTGTGCGTGATGAAATCGCACGGGGGCGTGCCATCATTCCGGCCAACATCAACCATCCCGAAGTGGAGCCGATGATCATTGGCCGTAATTTCCTCGTCAAAATCAATGCCAACATCGGCAATTCCGCACTTTCATCCAGTATCGCTGAAGAAGTGGAAAAAATGACCTGGGCGATCCGGTGGGGCGGTGACAACGTCATGGATCTTTCGACCGGCAAGCATATTCATGAAACCCGTGAATGGATTGTCCGCAATGCGCCGGTTCCGATCGGTACGGTGCCGATTTACCAGGCGCTGGAAAAGGTCAACGGTATTGCCGAGGATCTGACCTGGGAGATTTTCAAGGATACCCTCATTGAGCAGGCAGAGCAGGGCGTTGATTATTTCACTATCCACGCGGGCCTCCTGCTGCGTCACGTGCCAATGACCGCCGAGCGGATGACCGGTGTGGTTTCCCGCGGCGGCTCCATCATGGCGAAATGGTGCCTGGCGCATCATACGGAAAGCTTCCTGTATACCCATTTTGAGGAAATCTGTGAAATCCTGGCCGCGTATGATGTGGCGATTTCCCTGGGTGACGGTTTGCGTCCGGGCTCTATTTATGATGCCAATGACGATGCGCAGTTCGGTGAACTGGCTGTGCTGGGTGAACTGACAACCATTGCATGGAAGCACAATGTCCAGGTGCTGATTGAAGGGCCGGGCCATGTGCCGATGCACATGATCAAGGAAAACATGGATATCCAGCTGGAGCAGTGCCATGAAGCCCCGTTTTATACCCTAGGCCCATTGGTTACTGATATTGCCCCGGGCTATGACCACATCACGTCGGCCATGGGAGCGGCGATGATCGGCTGGTATGGCACGGCCATGCTGTGCTATGTCACCCCGAAGGAGCATCTTGGCCTGCCGAACAAGGATGATGTCAAGGAAGGTATCATCGTATACAAGCTGGCAGCGCATGCCGCCGATCTGGCCAAGGGGCACCCGGGGGCGCAGATACGCGACAACGCCATGTCGAAAGCCCGTTTTGAGTTCCGCTGGGAAGACCAGTTCAATATCGGGCTCGACCCTGACCGTGCCAAGTCGTTCCATGACGAGACCCTGCCGAAAGATTCCGCCAAGGTGGCGCATTTCTGCTCCATGTGCGGCCCCAAATTCTGTTCCATGAAGATCACGCAGGAAGTGCGGGATTATGCCGCGAAGAAAGGACTTTCCGACGTTCAGGCACTGAAAGAGGGGATGCAGGAAAGATCGGTGGAATTCATCAATTCCGGTTCGGAAATTTATCACAGGCAATAAGTTATGACGATACAGATAGAACTGAACGGACAAGCCCAAACAGTCACCAACGGGCATACCCTGCAGGACCTGATCGACACCCTGCAACTGACCGGCCAGGCGCTGGCAGTTGCAGTCAACCGCCAGGTGATATCACGGCAGAAATGGGGCGAGCGCACGCTGGAGGCAAATGATCGCGTTGATGTGGTGAGAGCGATCGGCGGCGGTTAGGCAGGTCTGCAACAGGAATACAGGCTGAGGCCTTTTGCCTCAGTCACGAAAAAGTAACAAAGGTGAGAGAGGAAATCATGAACAAGGACCACATTCTGACAATCGCAGGAAAAGATTACCGTTCCCGTCTGCTGGTCGGCAGCGGAAAATACCGTGATCTGCAAGAGACCAAGGCGGCAACCGAGGCCAGCGGCTCGGAAATCATCACCGTTGCGATTCGCCGGGTCAATATCGGCCAGAATCCCAACGAGCCCAGTCTGCTCGATGTGGTGCCGCCCACCGAGTACACCATCCTGCCTAATACGGCGGGGTGCTATAACGCGGAAGATGCGGTTTACACCCTGCAACTGGCACGGGAGCTCTTAAACGGCCACAAGCTTGTCAAGCTGGAAGTCCTGGGGGATGAAAAAACCCTTTTCCCGAATATGCCGGAGACACTGAAGGCGGCTGAAACCCTGGTCAAGGATGGATTTGATGTCATGGTGTACTGCAGTGATGATCCCATCCAGGCGAAAATGCTGGAAGACATCGGCTGTTGTGCCGTCATGCCGCTGGCGTCGCTGATTGGTTCGGGCATGGGTATTCTGAATCCCTGGAACCTGTCACTGATTATCGAACAGGCCAGGGTGCCGATTATTGTCGATGCCGGTGTGGGTACCGCATCGGATGCTGCGATTGCCATGGAGCTTGGCTGTGACGGTGTGCTCATGAACACGGCTATTGCCGGTGCGCAGGATCCGATCCGAATGGCCCGTGCCATGAAACTGGCAATCGAAGCCGGACGTGATGCGTATCTGGCCGGACGCATTCCAAAGCGTTTTGAGGCATCGCCTTCCTCACCCATGGCCGGCCGGGTTGTGTGATGAGTACCCCCGCCAAAGCCAATGACATGCTGGTGCCGCCGGTCCGTCCCTGTGTGATGATCTTTGCCGGCCTGGACTCCAGCGGTGGCGCAGGCATCCAGGCGGATGTGGAAGCGGTTGGCGCAGTCGGTTCGCATCCGCTGCCGATTGCCACCGCACTGACCGTGCAGGACAATGACCGGGTATCCGCCGTTAATCCGGTGGACGCCGCCATATGGCGTCACCAGGTTGATGTGCTGATTGAGAAAATACCCATTGCCGCCATCAAGGTGGGAGCGATTGGTAATCGGGCCAATGCGGAAGCGCTGGCGGCCCTGATTGTCCAGCTCAGAAAAAAACAGCCGGAATTACCGTTTATACTGGATACTGTATTGGGTAGTGGGCATGGTGATCTGCTGACAGAAGGGCGTGCCGAGCATGTGCTGGCGCCCCTGATCCCCCTGGCGACGCTGGTGACACCCAATCTGCCGGAGGCCGCCCGGTTAAGCCCGGATGCTGCTTCGATTGACGCACAGGCAAAACATCTCCTGGCAATGGGATGCGAGCATGTGCTGATCAAGGGCGGACACAGTGACGATCCCAAACAGGTGGTCAATCACTGGTTTACCAACGGAACAACCAGAAGCTGGACGTGGGAACGGCTGGATGGCGCCTTTCACGGCAGTGGATGTACCCTGGCGTCCCTTTTTGCCGGTTTTCTGGCACAGGGGATGGCAATGGGTGAGGTGCTGGAAAAAGGCCAGAAGATCTGCCAGAAAATGCTGGCAGCATCCTATGCCATTGCAGAAGGCCAGCGTATCCCGAATCGCCATGTGAGTCTGGATACTATTTAAAGCAAGGAAACAGAGGAAAGCATGAAAGCATTAAAGGGACTTTATATTGTTACTCCCGACTGGGATGAAACCGACAGGTTGCTGGACATTACGGAAAAGGCACTCAAAGGCGGTGCCGCGCTGGTGCAGTACCGGCACAAGACAGCCGGGCCGGAACAACGGCGCGAACAGGCAAAAGCCCTGCAGGCGCTTTGCAAACGTTATGATGTGCCATTCATCATCAATGACTATGTGGATTTGTGCCTGGCGCTGGATGCCGACGGGATTCATGTTGGCGGGACAGATGAATCTGTTGCCGAAGTACGCGCCAAAGTGGGACCGGGCAAAATTGTCGGGGCGTCCTGTTACGGGGACATGGATCTCGTTCGCCAGGCCACCAAAGAAGGTGCCAGCTATGTGGCATTCGGCGGCTTTTATCCCTCCCGTATCAAGAAATATGAAGTGACAACGCCCGTCAGCATTGTGGGCGATGCCAAAAAAGAGCTGCCTGACATGCCAAGCTGCGCAATTGGCGGTATTACACTGGAAAATGCGGTACCCCTTGTCAAGCAGGGCGTGGATATGATTTCTGTCATCAGCAGTGTTTACATGGTTGATGCCCCCCAGGCGGCTGCGCGGGCCTTTGCGGATATGTACAACTAAGCAGGTGCAGTGTGCAAAAAAAGCCGGTACCCGCGGGGGTGCCGGCTTTTTTCTTTGGAAACGCTGATTAAAAGGCTTTGTGAGCGAATTGCTGCGTTACACGGTGCTCGCCACCTTCGCCTGTCTTAAGATATGTCCTGGTTGCTGCGCACCGTGCGCCTTGCACTTCATCTCCCAAAATCATTTAATCAACGTTTCCCTTCGCACTGTGCCGGGTGATTCAGAGCAGGGGGGACATCAGCCTGGCTGAGGCTTCAAAAAGCCGGGCGCCAAAATTGAGCTGGCGATTCCGGGGGACCATTTCCGAAACTTCCAGATCGATCTCAAACTGATCGGCCATTTCCCTGTTCATGGGCTGGCCATAGATGGCAGCACAGACTTCAAAATTAAGCCGGAAACTCCGGGCATCAAAATTGGCTGTGCCGATCATGCAGAAATTCTCGTCAGCCACAATGGTTTTGGAGTGCAGCATTCTGCCGGCGTATTCCCATACCTTCACACCGGCGTGCATGAGTTCATCAAAATAAGAGCGTGCAGCTGCCGTTACGAGTCGCGAATCACTCAGGCGCGGCACAAGCAGGCGCACATCTACACCGCGCAGGGCAGCGGAGGTCAGGGCGAAAAGGGTGGCTTCTGTCGGTACAAAATACGGTGTCGTCAGCCAGACTCTTTCTCTGGCGGAGTGAATAACGCCCAGGTTCAGCCGGTGAATGACTTCCCATTCGTTGTCCGGCCCGGAAGCCAGAATCTGTACCGCGTAATCACCCGAAGGCTGGGCGGGGAAGTAGGTGCTGGTATCAAAAAATTCAGCCTGGCGGGTGGCATACAGCCAGTCTTCAAGAAATACCAGTTGGAGGGAATGCACGGCATTGCCCGTCAGTCTGATGTGCGTATCATGATAGGCATAATCGAGGGTGCGTTCATCTTCCTCATCCGTGATATTCAATCCACCGGTAAAGCCCGTGTGCCCGTCGCAAATGACAATTTTTCTATGGGTCCGTAGGTTGACAAGGGGTTTAACAATTTGCGAAAAATGGAATTTGTGGAAAAACGCGAATTCACCGCCAGCAGCTAAAAGCGGTTCAATAAAATTTTTCTTCAGACGGGAAGAACCCATGCCATCGACCAGCAGGCGGACACTGATACCTTCCAGTGCTTTCTCGATCAGCAGATCCCGCAGTGCGGTGCCGATGTTGTCCGGCTCAAAGATATAGTATTCCAGATGAATGTGGTGGGTAGCATTTCTGATGGCGTCGAAGATGGCGGTATAGGTGGCTTCCCCATCCACGAGAAAGTGCATGGAAGTGGCGGTTGTAACCGGAAACCCGGAAGCATTGTTAACCAGCCTGGTTAACTGTATCAGCGAGGGAGAGGGCGTGACGCCGATCAGCAGGGCCTGCTCGCGCAGGCGAAGAAGGTGGTTTTGTTCCTGCAGCGCTGTTTTGACGAGCAGGCGGCGATAGTGCTGGCGCTTGAGCTTCTGCGGCCCGATAAAATGGTAAATGACAAATCCGATATAGGGGATGAATGCCAGCGAGATAATCCAGCTGATGGTGGAGATGGGCGGTCGCTTTTGCAGGATGATCCAGCCGGAGAGGATGATGATGTGAATAGCCCAGGCGATACCGAGGATTTTGCCCCAGGGCAGGGTTGACCAGGTAATGCCTGAAAGCGCTGCAGATGAAAACATACTGTGGTACCGAATAATCTCCGTTGGCTAAAAAAGCGGGGCAGAGCCCAAAGAGCATATGATACTGTCAATTGGCAGGTACTGCGGCGGATTTATGTTTCAGCGAGTACAGGTGGCGCCTCCCGTGCCGAAAATTTCTCCTTGTGTTTAGGGGCAGCAAATTAATGTGTGCTGACCCTAATGACAATACCCCCGTTTTGCCGGGTTTGCGGGATAATGACGGCATGCAGAAACTTCTTGAAAATCTCAATCCGGAGCAACTGGCTGCTGTTACGCTTCCGGCGCAACCCGCACTGATTCTCGCCGGAGCCGGCTCCGGAAAAACCAGGGTGCTGACCACCCGCATTGCCTGGCTGTTAAAAACCGGCCAGGTTTCCACACAGGGTATTTTGGCGGTTACTTTCACCAACAAGGCAGCCCGCGAAATGACAGCGCGCCTGTCAGCCATGATTCCCGTCAACACACGGGGCATGTGGATCGGTACCTTTCACGGGTTGTGCAACCGGCTTTTAAGGGCACATTACCGTGATGCCGCCCTGCCACAGTCATTCCAGATTCTGGATATGCAGGATCAGCTCTCATCGGTCAGGCGGCTGCTCAAGGCAAACCAGGTTGATGACGACAAGTATCCGCCACGGGCGCTGGTTCATTATATAAACAATGCGAAAGAGCAGGGGTTGCGGGCCGTCAATGTTGAAGCCTATGACGATTACGACCAGCGCATGCTTGAGCTCTATGCGTTGTATGAGACCCAATGCCAGCGGGAAGGGGTGGTGGATTTTGCCGAACTCCTGTTGCGCAGCTATGAACTGCTTTCCCGCAACCAGTTGTTGCGGGAACACTATCAGGCACGTTTTAAGCATATCCTGGTCGATGAATTCCAGGATACCAATGACCTGCAGTATCAATGGCTCAAGCTGATGTCCGGCGGTGGCGCTGCGGTTTTTGCTGTCGGGGATGACGACCAGAGCATCTATGCCTTTCGTGGGGCCAATGTCGGAAACATGGCGGCTTTCCAGGTCGATTTCCAGGTGCAGAACCTGATTCGACTGGAGCAGAACTATCGTTCTCACGGCAATATCCTGGAGGCGGCCAATGCCCTGATTGCCAATAACAGCCGCCGCCTGGGGAAAAACCTGCACACCGATGCCGGATACGGTGAACCCGTGCGGGTTTTTGAAGCGACATCCGATATCAATGAAGCGCAGTACCTGGTCGAAGAAGCGAAAAGCCTGGTTGCCGAGGGGTGGATGCGCAGTGAAATGGCTATTTTATACCGTTCCAATGCCCAGTCACGGGTGATTGAACATGCCCTTTTCGGTGCCGGTATTCCTTACCGGGTTTATGGGGGATTGCGCTTTTTCGAGCGGGCAGAGATCAAGCATGCGATGGCCTATCTCCAGTTGATGGATAATCCGCATAATGACTCCGCCTTTCTCCGGGTTGTCAATTTCCCGACAAGAGGCATCGGTGCGCGTTCGATCGAACAATTACAGGATATGGCCAAACAGCATGATGTCTCCCTGTATGCGGCTATCCCCTACCTGAGCGGGAAGGCGGGCACATCGTTAAGCGCATTTGTCCGGCTAATTGAAGGTGCGCGGTTTGAGACCCAGCAGATGCCTTTGCCGTCAATGGTGCAGACGGTCATCGAACGCAGCGGCCTGATTACCCATTACCAGAAGGAAAAAGAAGGCGCAGATCGCATCGAGAATCTGGAACAACTGGCCAATGCGGCAGTTCTCTTTCTCAGTGAGGAAGGTATCCCGCAGGATATGCCGGCGCTCTTTGCGTCACAGGGTTTTCAGGAAATGGTATCGCTTCCGGCAGTGCCCGGTGTGGAAGTGCTCGAGGCGGAGCAGGTAATGGAAATGACACCGCTGGCGGCTTTTCTGACGCATGCGTCACTTGAAGCCGGGGATAATCAGGCGCAGGATGGTCAGGATGCGTTGCAGTTGATGACCGTGCATTCTGCCAAAGGGCTGGAGTTTGATGCGGTTTTCATCACTGGGCTCGAAGAAGGGCTTTTCCCACATGAAAACAGTGTGCAGGCAACGGACGGGCTGGAAGAAGAGCGGCGCCTTATGTATGTCGCCATCACCCGGGCAAGAAAACGCCTTTACCTGAGCTATGCCCAGACGCGCATGCTGCACGGGCAGACACGATACAACATCCAGTCCCGTTTCATGGATGAGTTGCCGGAAGGTGTCCTGAAGTGGATCACCCCCAAAAAACAGGCTTACTGGTTTGGCCATACGGCATCAGGATCAGGGTATGCATCAACCGGGTCTGCGCCTGAACCCCTGGCAATGGCTGTCAGTGGCAGAGACACCTCATGGCGCATTGGTGAAACCGTTTTTCATAAAAAATTCGGTGAAGGCGTTATCGTTGGCCTGGAGGGAAGCGGTGCCCATGTGCGCGCCAATATCAATTTCGGCCGTGAAGGCATGAAACTGCTGGACCTGAGTGTGGCCAAACTGGAAAGACTGCGCTGATCCGGGCGGCTTATCCGAAAAGCTCTTCCTGGGTAACTGTTGCGGCGCCCAGCTTGCCGACAACAATCCCTGCGGCCCGGTTTGCCGTCGCCACGGCATCAGCGATAGTCATCCCTGCTCCCATCATGGCTGCCAGGGTGGCAATGACGGTATCTCCTGCACCGGAAACATCAAACACTTCACGGGCAATTGCCGGAACATGCACGATCTGGTCTTTTCCATACAGTGACATGCCCTCTTCCGAGCGGGTCAAGAGCAGGTAATCCAGTCTCAGTTCCTGACGAAGCTGCTGAGCTTTTTCTGTCAGTTGCGCTTCGCTTGTCCACGAGCCGACAATCTGGCGGAGTTCCCCCTTGTTGGGCGTTAACACGGATGCACCGGCATACCGGGTGAAATCTTCCCCTTTGGGGTCAACCAGAACGGTTTTTCCGGCATCCCGGGCTTCCTTAATCATGTCGGCCACATTGATCATGGCCCCTTTTGCGTAGTCAGACAGGATAACAATGTCATGCCTGGATAAGAGTGCGCGGTACTGGGAAATTTTGCTGTTGATGACATCGGTTGCCGGCGGCTTTTCAAAGTCCACGCGAAGCAGTTGCTGCTGGCGGCCGATGATGCGAAGTTTGATGATGGTAGAAACGGTTTTGTCACGATGCAGGCAGGGATCGATCCCGGTTTCTTCCAGCAGTTTGCTGATAAGACTGCTGGCTTCATCCTCACCGGTTATGCCCAAAAGGGTGGATTGCACCCCGAGTGTTGCGGTGTTCCTGGCGACATTGGCAGCGCCTCCCAGGCGCACTTCCTCGCGCTCAACCCGTACCACAGGTACCGGCGCCTCCGGGGAAATGCGATTGACGTCACCAAACCAGTAACGGTCAAGCATGACATCACCGGCGACGAGTATACGGATTTTGCTGAGATCGGGTTTCATGTGTGGATCAGGCAGACAGGTTAAGTTCTTCGGTTCTTCTTGGGGGATAGGTTTCCCAGAGGTGACAGCCCGGGCATTGCCAGTAAAACTGCCTTGCCTGGAATCCGCAGTGATCACACTGGTAACGGGCGAGTTTTGAGGCATAGCCATGCACCAGGTTTTTCACCATGGAGAGATCCTGCCGCGCTTCCGGCGAGGCAATCATCATGCGGGCTTCCAGGAGCTTATCCAGGCCGAGCAGTGTCGGGGTACGCTTCAGTTCATCCAGCACCAGGGTATTGGCTGCTTCAACATTTTCGTACTTGATCAATGCCTGGAATACGACTTCCAGCAGATCAATGGAAGAGGCTTCGGCAAGATAGGATTTCAACAGTGAGATCCCTTCTTTTGAGCGCTCCGTTTTCAGGTAGGCGTCCATCAGCCGTTGTGCAACCAGTACAATATGCGGCATGCTCTGTTTTTCGATCCGGCGCCAGGTGGCAATGGCATCATCAACCCGTCCCTGCGCTATCAGCGCATCGCCCAGCAAAATGGTGGCCCGGACATTCAGGCGATCCACTTTCAGGGCACGCTCCAAAAGCGGCATGGCTTTTTCAGGATGGGTGTTGATCAACTGGTCCTGTGCCATTTCGCAATAAAACTGGGCAATTTCCTTTTGCCTGCTACCGGCACCGGAATCCTGCAATGCTTCAGCAGCATGGATGGCCTGTTCCCATTCTTTCTCACGCTGGAAAATCTCGAGAAGGGCACGACGCGCAGTAGTGTTGTACTGGGTTTCGGTCAGGTTTTTGAAGACATCTTCCGCGCGATCCAGAAGACCGGCTTTGAGGAAATCCTGCCCCAGCTCATACCGAGCCTGTATCTGCTGCTCTTGGGGCAGATCAGGGCGTAAAAGCAGGTTCTGGTGCATGCGGATGGCTCTTTCTGTTTCGCCGCGGCGGCGAAACAGATTACCCAGTGCAAAGTGCAGGTCTGCTGTTTCCGGATCAAGCTTGACGATCTCAATAAAGGCATCAATGGCCTTGTCCGGCTGTTCATTGAGCAGAAAATTGAGGCCCTTGAAATAGCCTCGCGGCAGGCTCCGGGATTCAGACAACAGCTGCTTGATATCGACACGTGCCGCAATCCATCCCAGTCCGAAAAAAACCGGAATACAGAGAAGCCACCAGATTTCAAATTCCATGCTGTCCTGACAGGTAAAGGTAAAAAATACAGTTCAGACTGTATTCGGGTTATTGTTAACCGTATCTGCTGAAGGCGGGTTTGCCACGTCCTGTTTCTGAGAGGCACTTTCCTTTTCCAGCGCCTCAATGAGCTTTCTCTTGCGGGACAGCTCACGCTTGCTGCGGAATATCATGGGCGTCATGCCCAGGATACTCAGGATACTGCCCGCAGCAAAGAAACCCAGCAGCATCAGAACAAACGGTCCGCGTATTTCATATCCGAAGAAAAAATACAGGGAAGTTTCCTGGGTGTTCTTGACGGCCAGGCCGAAAAAAAGAATGAACAGAATGATGGCAACGATTCGGGATACCAGTTTCATGATGGTTTTTCCATGGTTATTATTGTTTTTAACTGATTTTTTCGTGCCGGTATTGGATGCATTTCAAATAATCCGATAAAACATTAACGAAAGTATCCCGCCTGCTTCAGGGTGAAATCGGCGTCGTAAGAGAGATTGTACTAAAAAAGGGCATCTTCCGATGCCCTTTGTTTTTCTGCTTGCAGGTCAGTCTGCTTTCGTTGTCTTGAGTGCAATGATATCGACCCGTTCACGCAACTCTTTTCCGGCCTTGAAGTGGGGGACCCGTTTTTCCTGGACCATCACTTTTTCTCCGGAACGCGGATTGCGTCCGACGCGCGGGGGGCGAACATTGACGCCAAAACTGCCAAAGCCACGAATTTCAATACGTTGACCGTCTGCCAGTGCGGTTGTCAGTGCGTCAAGTATGGTTTTTACAGTGAGTTCGGCATCCTTGACCAACAGCTGTGGAAAGCTGTTGGCCAGAGATGAAATCAGTTCAGACTTGGTCATATTGCATTTCCGATCAGATTATTCTTTGTTGTCGAATTTTGCCTTGAGCAGTGCGCCCAGGCTGGTCATGCCGGAGGCCGCGCTGGAATCACTCTGCATTTTCTGCATGGCTTCCTGTGTATCCTGCTGGTCTTTTGCCTTGATGGACAGCTGGATTGCACGTGACTTGCGATCAACATTGATAATCATGACTTCAACCGTATCGCCGACTTTCAGATGGGTAGAGGCATCTTCCACGCGGTCACGTGAAATTTCAGATGCACGCAGATAGCCTTCCACATCGTCTGTCAGTTGAATGACGGCGCCTTTCGGCTCAACAGACTTGACGGTACCGGTAACGATGGAACCTTTGTCATTCATGGCAATGTAGTTGTTGACCGGGTCGCCTTCCAGTTGCTTGACGCCTAAAGAGACACGCTCACGATCGACATCGATGGCGAGAACGACGGTTTCGAGTTCGTCACCTTTCTTGTACTGGTGAACAGCGGTTTCGCCCGGTTCTGACCAGGAAAGATCGGACAGATGAACCAGGCCGTCGATGTTGCCCGGCAGGCCAATGAACACACCAAAATCGGTAATGGATTTGATGGCACCGCTGACCTTGTCGCCTTTTTTGTGGGTCAGCGCAAAGTCTTCCCATGGGTTTGCCTTGGTCTGCTTCATGCCGAGGCTGATACGGCGACGTTCTTCGTCGATTTCCAGCACCATGACTTCCACTTCGTCGCCCAGTTTGACCACTTTGTTTGGTGCAACGTTTTTGTTCGTCCAGTCCATTTCGGAAACGTGTACGAGGCCTTCAATACCCTGCTCGACTTCAACGAAAGCACCGTAGTCAGTCAGGTTGGTCACCTTGCCGAAGAGACGGGTGCCTTGCGGATAACGGCGGGAAAGGCCGGCCCAGGGATCGTCACCCAATTGCTTGACGCCCAGGGAGACGCGATTTTTTTCCTGATCGTATTTCAGGACCTTGGCGGTGATTTCCTGGCCAACCGTCAGCATTTCGGACGGATGGCGGACGCGGCGCCATGCCAGATCGGTGATGTGCAGCAGCCCATCAATACCACCCAGATCGATAAATGCGCCGTAATCGGTAATGTTCTTGACCACACCATTGACAACGGTACCCTCTTTCAGGGTTTCCATCAGTTTCTGGCGTTCTTCACCCATGGAGGCCTCAACAACGGCACGACGGGAAAGGACCACGTTGTTGCGTTTGCGATCAAGTTTGATAACCTTGAATTCCAGTGTCTTGCCTTCGTACGGTGACGTATCTTTTACCGGACGGGTATCAACCAGTGAACCGGGCAGGAAGGCGCGGATGCCATTGGTCAGGACGGTCAGACCGCCTTTGACTTTGCCGTTTACCGTGCCGGTGACGATTTCACCGGATTCCATGGCTTTTTCAAGCGCGAGCCATGAGGCCAGGCGTTTGGCCTTGTCGCGCGACAGGATGGTGTCGCCGTAGCCGTTTTCCAGTGATTCAATGGCGACAGAAACATAGTCGCCTACCTTGACTTCCAGTTCGCCGATATCGTTTTTGAATTCCTCAATGGGGATAAAGGATTCGGATTTCAGGCCCGCATTGACGACAACAAAATTGTGGTCAAAACGCATGACTTCGGCAGAGATAACTTCGCCGGAACGCATGTCATGACGTGCAAGGGATTCTTCAAAAAGAGCTGCAAAACTTTCCTGTCCAGGAGCTTGGGTTGATACAGTTGACATAGATTAGAATTTAAAAAGGAATAAGCCGGTGTTTTCCATTCATTGTGAAAAATCAACCGGGTCAGGTTAATAAAACCGGTGCCTGTGATGCACCGGTACAACATAAATACTGCTGATTAATGCTTTTTCGCCGCGTACCATTCCAGTATCTGACTGACAGCCTCTTCAATCCCGAGATGGGTGGTATCAAGGGGCTTTGCGTCAGCAGCAGGCGCCAGTGGCGCGATGCTTCTGAAAGTGTCGCGCTGGTCCCTCTCGTGAAGGTCCTGGCGAAGATCGGAAATTTTAGCAGGAAATCCTTTTTCTATCAACTGCTTATAACGTCTTTGCGCGCGAGCCTCCACACTGGCCGTCAAAAAGACCTTGAGTTCGGCGTCAGGAAAGATCACGGTTCCCATGTCACGGCCATCTGCAACGAGGCCTGGCGGGCGTTTGAAGCCTGTCTGTAATGAAAAAAGGGTGGCTCTGGCAGCAGGCAGGGCGCCAACGCGGGAAGCCATATTGCCGACATTTTCAGCGCGAATGGTGTCGGTTACATCGTCATCGGCAAGAAATATCCGGCCATTCTCAAAATGGCAGGGCAGGGTTTTGGCCAGTTTCGCGACAGCCGCTTCGTCTTCAATGGATGTGCCGGAGCGCAGCACAGAAAGGGCGACCAGACGGTACAGTGCGCCGGAATCCAGGTAATGAAATCCCAGCCTCTCTGCCACAATCTGGGCAACCGTGCCTTTGCCGGAAGCCGTAGGACCGTCTATGGTAATGACAAAAGCAGTGGTTGATTGTGAAGGAAGTATACTCATCAGCAGGTCGGGTGCGTACGGGTCAGAATTTGCCCTTGCCGGTTAATAATTTATTGGCAATGAACAAAAATCACCAAAAGGATGTAAAATCAGTACGCTAAATCAGTTTATTAATTTCAAGTCACAGGATGGTACACAACACAGGTTATCTGTGCAATAGTGTTACATGGTTTTTATCCTGTTACTGAATTTCCATAGTACCGCCAGACATGACTTCCGATTTTGAATCGCTTGCTGAAAAAATAAACCAGTTGGCCGAGCTGACAGTGGCTTTGCGCCGCGAAAATGCGGAATTACGCATCCGCAATGCCGAGCTGACAGGCGAGCAAAGCATCGTGAATCAGCGTCTTGCCCAGGCCAGAGAGCGGATTGCTGGATTGATCAGCACCCTGCCAATGGCCGTGATGGAAGAAGAGGAGGCTGGTGAATGATCCACGTTGACGTCACCATTATGGGCCAGTCATACCGGCTGGCATGCCAGGAAGGCGAAGAGCGTCCCTTGCGCGAAGCGGTTGCCTATCTGGACGACAAGATGTGTGCGATCCGTGATGCCGGAAAGGTTCGCGGCAATGACCGGATTGCCATGATGGCTTCTATTTCGATTGCAGCCGAACTGCTGTCGGTAAAGGCGCCAAGAGGGCCCCTCTCAGATTTCACGCTGTCTGAAGTCAGACAGAAAATTGCGCTTATGCATGAGGCGCTGGACAAGGCGCTGGCGCCCCAGGAAGATCTCTTCTGAGGAACCGCTGATATTAGGGTCAGGCTTCATTAAATTGCCTGCTGCAAAGCCGTTGTGTCCCAAATGGCGGCGTTGCATCGAAAAATGGGAACTTGACGTAGGGTTGCTACGCCTGTGTCCCCATTTCCCGCTGCGCCTTGCCCTTTGAAACAAAACGGCTTTTCGCAAACGGAAAATTAATGAGGCCTGACCCTGAGACTTTGTGAGCGAATTGCTGCGTTACGCGGTGCTCGCCACCTTCGCCTGTCTTAAGATATGTCCTGGTTGCCGCGCTCCGTTTGCCTTGCCCTTCATCTCCCAAAATCAGTTAATCAGCGTTTCCTTAAAACAGCGCAATATTCCATCAAAAAACAGGTTGACACACACAGAGAATCAGGTAGACTGAAGATTCCCTGCGGTGTTTGCGATTGTCATTAGTCTTTGAACCATTCATCAGCATCGGTTGCGGAACTTGTTCGATGGGCGTGCGCGTCGCTAGTTCGATGAACCCGAAATCGGCTTACCGTGACCACCTTGAACCTCAGGTTCAAGATGCGGACATAGCGGCACAGGCGGGGAAAAGTTTGAAACGGCTGGATGTTATCATGCAGCCGTTTTTTTGTTTGCCTGATGCAGCTCAGTAGCCGCGCTTTCTGTCCACTATCCCGCTTGTTATTCCGTTTTGTTCCAATGCCCTCAGCTTTTGCGTCACCTGGGCAATGGTTTCATCACGAAGCGTCTTTGCGGCAATATGGGGTGTGATGGTGATTCGCCCGTCCTGCCAGAAAGGATGGGATGGCGGCAGCGGTTCGGTAACCGTAACGTCCAGTGTGGCCGCACGGATTTGCCCGGAATCCAACGCATCCATCAGGTCGGATTCAATGAGATGGGCGCCGCGCCCGGCGTTGATGAGAAATGCGCCCGGTTTCAGGCGCGAAAAGCAGCGTCTGTTCAATATGCCGGTGGTCTCTGGTGTCAGGGGCAAAAGGCAGACCAGTACACTGGTCCTATTCAGAAAAGCATCCAGTTCACCATTGCCAGAAAAACTGGCGACACCATCAATCTGTCTGGGGGTTCTGCTCCAGCCCCTGACCGGGAAGCCGAAGTGCAAAAGCGCTTTGGCAACCCGTTTGCCCATCACCCCAAGTCCCAGGATACCGATGGTAAAGCCAGCCTTGTCAGCCGATTCAAGCGGATGCCATTCGTGCCTGCTGGCGAAAGTGTCATATTCGTCAAAATGGCGGAAGTAGCGCAAAACAGCATGAGTGACATATTCGGCCATCTGGACAGCCATGCCGGCATCTTCCAGCCGTATGATCGGCACGTTTTCAGGCAGAACATGTTGCCTGTCCAAAATCGCATCCACGCCTGCGGCAAGATTAAAAACGGCCTTGAGCCCGGTACGGCCTGATAGCATGTCCCGGGGCGGCTTCCAGACCAGTGCATAATCTGCCGGTGCGTTGTCACCAGCTTTCCATTCGCGGATATCCGCTTCAGGCAGAGCTGCTTCCAGACGAGGCAGCCAGAGATCAGGATTTTCTCCTGCGTTATAGTATAGAATGCGCATGATGGTGGTCATGCTCGTGGTCATGGTCTTTGAGACCCGGCATGCGTGCCTTGACCTCGGTAACCTGCTTGGTTTTCAGACCCAGCTTGTCAAGGAGCACCCGGTCATCTTCTGCCTCGGAATTTTCCGTTGTCAGCAGTTTATCGCCATAAAAGATCGAATTGGCCCCCGCTAAAAAGCACAGCGCCTGGACCGTATCCCCCAGTTCGCGCCTGCCGGCCGACATGCGCACACGCGCCTGCGGCATGACGATGCGTGCAACGGCAATGGTGCGGACAAATTCGAGGGGATCCAGTGCTTCCACGCCATAAAGGGGTGTGCCTTCAATCGCAACCAGATGATTGATGGGAACCGATTCAGGATAAGGGTTCAGATTGGCGAGCTGGGAAATCAGCTCTGCCCGCTGACGGCGCGATTCTCCCATGCCGATGATGCCGCCGCAGCAGACTTTCAGGCCGGCTTTTCTCACTCGTCCGAGCGTGTCGAGGCGGTCCTGGTAGTTATGCGTGGAAATGATAGTGCCGTAATGAGTTGGCGAAGTGTCCAGATTATGGTTGTAATAGTCCAGCCCGGCTTCTTTCAGGCGTTTTGCCTGGTCATCCTGGAGCATACCCAGGGTGGCGCAGGTCTCCAGACCGAGTCCCTTGACTGCGCGCACCATTTCTTCATATTTTTCCATGTCACGGTCGTTCGGCGAACGGCCCGAAGCCCCCATGCAGAAACGGGTGGCGCCATTGGCCCTGGCTTCTCTTGCGGCATCAAGAACCGTATCCAAAGACAGCATTTTGCTCGCTTTGACATCGGTGTCGTGGTGGGATGACTGTGAGCAGTATCCGCAATCTTCCGTGCATCCCCCGGTTTTCAGCGAGATCAGTGTTGCCAGTTCAATGTCTTTTTCTGGAAAGCTGGTCCGGTGGATTTCCTGTGCGCGAAAGAGCAATTCATTGAACGGCAGTTCAAAAAGGGCAAGCACTTCTTCTGTCGGCCAGGTTGCGGTTGCGGCAAGCGTGGCCGGTGCCGGTTTCTTGTGAAAAATAACAGGTTGTGACATGTGTTGATGTCCTTAAATGTCAGATAATGATTGTGTGGTTACTGACTTTTCAGCGTTGAAAAGTCAAAATACTTCGCTGCTTCAACAATGGAAGCATTTTTGATATAGGGAATCGCAGCCAGCCGCGGTGCCGGAATATGCTGTTCCAGTGATGCGATGTTTTCCGCATCATACAGCATCATCGGGTCAATGTGGTTGGCGACCCAGCCTGTCAGGGGAAGTCCCCGTGACAGAATGGCTTCTGCCGACAGGAGTGCGTGGTTCAGGCACCCCAGCCGCAGCCCGACAACCAGTATCACGGGCAGCCCGAATTGTACCGCAAGATCGGCCGCTGTGTAGCTTTCCGAAAGCGGGACCTTGAATCCGCCAATACCTTCGATAATGACGGAAGGGGCCATTTCCCGGATCTGGTCGTAACTGTCACTGATTCGCGGCCATTGAATAACCGTATTTTCCAGGGAGGCCGCAATGTTCGGTGATATGGCGGTTTTCAGCAGGTAAGGGGTCACAAGCGCGGGAGGCAGCATGATGCTGGATGCACTGATGATGGCATCGGTATCCTCGTTATGCCACTGGCGGTTTTGCAGGGTGACGCCGGCGGCCACCGGTTTCATGCCGGCAACCGTCATTCCCTGCTGAGAGAGGCCATGAATGATGGCACAGGTCACCAGTGTTTTGCCGACACCGGTATCTGTCCCGGTAACAAAGCAGGAAAACTGTTTCATGGGGGTAAAACCTTTTCAAGCGTGGCCAGCGTTCCTGCTGACAGGTATGCCATTTCTTCTTCATCCAGAATGTAAGGTGGCATCAGGTAAATAGTATTGCCGATCGGGCGCAGCAGTATTTCATGGTCAAGCGCTGCCGTGAAAATTTTTCCGGGGAACGTCATGAGTTGTTCCGGTTGGGGCAGGGTGACATCAAATGCCCATATCATGCCGCAGTGCCGGAAATGACGGATTCGCTCATGATTGGCCAAGGGGGCGAGTTTTTCCGTCAGTGTTTGCGCGCGTGCCTGATTTTTTTCCAACACCGCATCATCCCTGAAAATATCCAGCGTGGCAAGTGCCGCGCGGCAGGCCAGCGGGTTGCCGGTGTAGGAGTGGGAGTGCAGAAATCCCCTGGCAAATTCCTCGCTGTAAAAAAGCCGGTAAATGGCATTCGTTGTCATCACAAGGGACAGCGGCAGGTATCCGCCGCTGATGCCTTTTGACAGGGTAAGGAAATCCGGCCATATGCCGGCCTGTTCACAGGCAAAGAAGGTCCCGGTACGCCCGCAGCCCACCGCTATTTCATCGGCGATCAGGTGAACCTGGTAGCGGTCGCACAATTCCCGTGCCTTTTTGAGGTAAAGCGGGTCATACATGGCAAATCCCGCGGCACACTGAATCAGTGGTTCGACAATCAGCGCGGCAATTTTTCCTGCTCTTTCTTCAAATAGTTTTTCCAGTGCACTGGCTGCTGAAACAGCCACATCTTCAGCGCTCTCTCCCTGTTGTGCCTTTCTGGCATCGGGCGAGGGCACGATATGCACATTGCGCAAAAGCGGGGCGTAAGCATCCCGAAAAAGCGTCACATCGGTAACGGATAATGCGCCGAGCGTTTCGCCGTGATAACTTTTTTCCAGGCAGACAAATTCCTGTTTTTCCGGCAAGCCCAGGTTGCGCCAGGCATGAAAACTCATTTTCAGCGCAATTTCCACAGCGGATGCACCATCTGAGGCATAAAAGCAATGGCCGAGTTTTCCGCCTGTCATGGCCGACAGGCGCTCCGACAGCTCGACAACCGGTTCGTGGGTAAAACCGGCGAGCATGGCGTGCTCCAGCTTTTCCATCTGGTCTCTCAGTGCGGCATTGATGCGCGGATTAGCGTGACCGAAAAGGTTGGTCCACCATGAACTGATGGCATCCAGAAAGCGGCGGCCATCCTGATCAAAGAGCCAGGCGCCTTTGCCACTGGCGAGTGCAACCAGCGGAAACTGCTCATGATGCTGCATCTGTGTACAGGGGTGCCATACACTTTGCAGGCTGCGTGAAACGATTTGGGATGAAAGGGAGTTTTCTGATACGGTCATAAAGGTGTTACTCGTTGAATGTTCCATCCAGATAATACCATTTCCCCCCTTCCCGTAAAAACCGGCTGGTTTCGTGCAGTTTCCGGGCGCGCCCGTTCACCTTGTAATGGGCGATGAATTCAACCAGCCCGTCGTCACCCTCTTCCTCGTGGCGGATGATGTGCAGGCGAATCCACTTTATGGAGGGGTCAGCCGCTAAAGCGCCTTCAGGCATGGCGTTTGGATACCAGGTATGCCGGAGATACCGGCTATCCTGCCGGGTATAGGCGGTGTACCGGGAGCACATCAGTTCCAGCGGGGTCCGGGGCGCTTCCTGGCCGGAAAGGAAGCGGTTGCAACACCGGTCAAAGACCTGTCCGCTTCCGCAAGGGCAATCATTTTTTTTACCGGTTTTTGTCATTCCTGTTTGCCGATGTTACCAGGGGGCACATTACATACCGGTGAATTTGAAGTTAACTTCCGGCTGCCGCCCGGAAATAATATCCGCAATCACGCGGCCCGAGCCACACCCCATTGTCCATCCGAGTGTGCCGTGGCCGGTATTTAAGAAAAGGTTGCCGTATTTGGTTTTGCCGATATACGGGATATTGGAAGGGGTCATGGGTCTTAAGCCGCTCCAGTAATGCGGCTGGCTGTAGTCGCACCCTTCCGGGAACAGTTCCCGGGTACGCTTGGTCAGCGCTTCGCATCTGGCCATATTGAGCTCGCGCCCGTAACCATTCATTTCGGCGGTGCCTCCCACACGGAAGCGGTCGCCCAGCCTGGCAAAAACCAGCTTGTATTCCGCATCAATCAGGGAAACAGACGGTACTGCATCGGAGTTGATAATGGGATAGGTCGCCGAATAGCCTTTGGCAGGATAAATCATCAGATCGATGCCAAGTGGTTTGAGAAAGGGCGCTGAGAAACTGCCCATGGAAACCACAAAAGCATCGGCTTTCAGGACTTCGTATTCGCCGTTGCTGTTGATGGTTTCGATACCAACGATGCGGGCGGTTGCGCCAGCGCCTTCAGTCAACAGGCGAATGGCGGTGGTATTGAAGCGGAATTCCACGCCCCTTTCAGCCGCTTTTTCGGCCAGGCCAATGGTAAATGCGCGGGCATCACCATGTTCGTCACCCGGCGTGTAATCGCCGCCAACCAGTTTGTCCTTGATGGATGCCAGTGCCGGTTCAATGCGGACAACCTCTTCGGGGTCAATCGAATTACGCGGGCATCCCAGTGAGGTCATCAGTTCCGCTCCCGGTTTGGATGCGTCGAATTCATCCTTGTCAGTGTAAAAGTGCATGATGCCGCGGGACAGGTGATCATACTCAATGTTCACTTCCGCCCGGAGAGCCCGTAGCGTGCGCAGGCTGAAGTCTGCCAGTGACACGCACTGGCGGATGTTATAGGCTGTTTTGCCGCGCGTGCATTGCCTCAAGAAACGCAGGCCCCACTGCCATTGCAGTTTTTCAGCCCGAAAACGGTAAAGCAGGGGTGCGTCGGCTTTACCCAGCCATTTCAGGATTTTTTTCGGAGCCGAAGGATTGGCCCAGGGTTCAGAATGGGAAACCGATATCTGGCAGCCGTTGGCAAAGGTGGTTTCCTGGGCGGGGCCGGGTTGCCGGTCAATCACGGTAACCTCATGACCTTCCTGCCGGATAAACCAGGCTGACGCGGTGCCGACAATTCCTGAACCCAATACAATGACTTTCACTGGTCCCCCGTTGATGTAATAAATCCGTTATCCGGCATGTTAACTATTTCAGGCCGCATGGTCACGTTTCAGACGAAGTCGCGTTGTTTTCCAGCTGTTCCCGCTTGTTTTTCATCTGCTGCAGTTCTGCCGAGATGGCATGGGTCACAATAACTTCCAGTGTCTTTTGCATGTCATGCTTGATTTCATCGGCAAGCAGGGTGACTACCTGTCCCAGTACCGATGAAACATGTTGTGAAAGATTGTCATCCAGCACAAAGTCCAGCCGTTCGATCACCTGCTTGCGAATGCGCCCTGTCAACCGTTCTTCAAGTTCATTCCATGGCAGCTTGTCTAGCGATGCCTCCGCCGGCACAGACGGTTTAACGGGAGCCGGTGACTTGACCGGAACCGGGGTGCGCTTTTTTTCCGGCGAATGCAGGATGTCGGTCAGAACAGGAATGCCGGGATTTTTAGCGAGTTCATTCATCTTCGCCGCCTTGAACTTGTCCGTCAGGACAGGTGGTGAGTTGGTGGCGAAGGCGACCCGTTTGTTCCCTCTCATCGGGTAGCCTCATGATGCAGGATATAGCCACGCTGGCGGTAGTGGGCGTAACGCTCGCGGCCGGCAGCCGTATCTGCCTCGTCTGTCGAGACGAGTTCAAGCAGCCGTTCAAAGCGGGCAAAGCAGGAAGGAATGGTGTCTGACAGATTGACAAGGACCTGATGGTGCGGCAACTCAATGGAGTCGTTGTCAGTCAGGATAACCGGTGCGCGAAATGCCCTGGGATCATTGGCCAAAGCATGCGGCAGGAAGTCCTGGTCTGAAAAGGTCCACAGGGCTTCATCCAGCCGGGCCAGTTGTGTGCGATCGCGGACAAACAGTACGATACCTGGCGTTGACGACACGGAAAGCGCCTTTCGTACCCAGCGGCAGGTATAGCTGATTTTGTCTGCGATGTCAGTACGAAACTCGATTTTTGTCATTTCGGCTACCGGCTAAAAACGGATGATATCCAGGGAAACACTGCTTAAATGGCTTTGTGAGCGAATTGCTGCGCTCCGTGCACTTCATCTCCCAAAATCATTTAATCAGCGTTTCACCAGTTTAGCGGAAAAATCCGGATGGTTACAGATTTATCGTGCGGAATTTATCAGTCCATTGTGCCTTAACAGTGCATCAATCGAGGGTTTTCTTCCGCGAAAAGCCTCAAAGGATTCCATTGCGCCACGAGAGCCGCCAACCGACAGAATTTCTTCCAGCAGCCGGCTGCCCATCGCAGGAGAAATCATGTTGGTGCCATCAGACTGGGCTTCTTCAAAGGCGCTGTATACGTCTGCCGAGAGAACCTCTGCCCATTTATAGCTGTAGTAGCCGGCAGCATATCCCCCCGCAAAGATGTGGTTGAAGGAGTGCAGGAAGCGATTGAATTCCGGCGGGAGAACCACCGCAAAGCGCGCCCTGATTTCATCCAGCACCTCCTGGACGGTTTTTTTGCCATCGGGATCAAAATCATAATGGAGGTGCATGTCAGCCAGGGAAAATTCAATTTGCCTCAGCATCTGCAGGCCGGACTGGAAGTTTTTGGCCGCGGTCATTTTGTCAAAGAGATCCCGCGGCAGGGGTTGGCCGGTTGTTTCGTGGGCCGTCATGTGGGACAGCACATCCCACTCCCAGCAGAAATTTTCCATGAACTGGGAGGGGAGTTCCACCGCATCCCATTCCACGCCGGCAATACCCGAAACGCTCAGTTCTTCCATTTTTGTCAGCAGGTGATGCAGCCCGTGGCCGAATTCGTGGAAAAGCGTGATGACTTCGCTGTGTGTAAAGCAGGCGGGCTGGATTTTGCCATCCTTTTCCGCCGGTTCGGTAAAGTTGCAGGTGAGGTAGGTCACCGGGGTCTGGATGCCGGCTTTTGTCCTGCGCCGGCTGATGGCGTCATCCATCCAGGCGCCGCCGCGTTTGCCTGGGCGGGCATAAAGGTCCAGGTAAAACTGGCCGATCAGCCGGCCATCTTTCTCCACCCGGAAAAATTTGACATCCTTGTGCCAGACGGGGGCGGTATCGGGCAGAACGGTTACGCCGAAAAGCGTCTGTATCAGCTTGAATAATCCTTCAGTCACACGCGGCTCAGGAAAGTATTGCTTGACCTCCTGCTCGGAAAAGGCATAGCGTTTTTCCCGCAGTTTTTCCGATACATAAGCCATGTCCCATGCCGATACATCGTCGATGCCAAGCGTTTCCTGTGCAAAGGTGCGCAATGCTTCCATATCCTGCGTTGCAAAGGGTTTTGCCTGTACGGCGAGATCTTCCAGGAAAGCGATGACTTCATGCGGGCTTTGTGCCATTTTGGGCACCAGGGAGACTTCGGCGTAATTGCCATAGCCCAGCAGCGTGGCTTCTTCACGGCGCAATCGCAAAAGTTCCAGAATATTGTCCGAATTGTTCCATTCCGGGTTGACGCCCAGTTCGGAAGCACGCGTCACGTACGCACGGTAAAGCGTTTCCCGCAGTTCCCGGTTGT
The DNA here is from genome assembly GCF_027118995.1 of Oxalobacter vibrioformis. Lineage (NCBI taxonomy): Bacteria > Pseudomonadati > Pseudomonadota > Betaproteobacteria > Burkholderiales > Oxalobacteraceae > Oxalobacter > Oxalobacter vibrioformis. Next base: position 1,107,790 of record NZ_CP098242.1, on the reverse strand, counting down.
TCGCAAACTGCATGATCGGGTAATAGGAAGGGAAGTGCAGGGTGAACTTGTAGCCGGTTTTTCCCTCCCGCTGTGCTGCGGAAGCCGCCGCGTGCATGGCGTCCTCAGGCAGGCCGGACAGCGTCTTCTCATCTTCAATATAAAGGGAAAAATCATTGGTGGCATCGAGCACGTTTTCTGAAAAACGGGTGGAAATAGCCGCCATTTTTTCCTGGATTTCAGCAAAACGCGGTTTTTTGTCTTCCGGCAGTTCTGCGCCGCCCAGGCGGAAATCGCGCAGGGCATTCTCAATGATTTTTTTACGTGCCGGCGAGAGTTTTTCAAAACCGGCGCTCTCACGGAGCTGGCGGTATTTATCAAAAATGGCCAGATTCTGGGAAAGCGATGTCCAGAATTCCGTAATTTTCGGGAGGTTTTCATTGTAAGCGGCACGCAGTGCGGGCGTATCCACAACCGCATTCATGTGGCGGACGATTCCCCACGAGCGGCTGAGCGCTTCTGTGGCATCTTCGAGTGGAACGATAAAATGATCCCAGTCAATGCCGGTTTCCGGTTTTTCCTGCTCAACAACGACAGCACGGCATCTGGCCAGCAGTTCATCCATCGCGGGTGTGATGTGTTCCGGTGTGATGGCATCAAACTGCGGAAGGCCGTCAAAAACAAGTAATGGATTGGGCATAAGACGCTTTCGGAAAAACAATTCGGTTGAAAAGCAAAGGTGCGCAAACAGCGCACCTTTATTGTAGCGGTATGTCCGGACATTGGACTTATTTTTCCGCCTGAAGTTTTTCCTGCAGTTTTTTTTCTGCTGCTTCAATGGTATTGACCAGCAACATGGTGATGGTCATGGGACCGACACCGCCAGGAACCGGGGAGATGTAACCGGCGACTTCTTTGACATTAGGAAAATCCACATCGCTCCAGAGTTTGCCGTTTTCGTCACGTTCAACCCCTACGTCAATCACAACTGCGCCCGGTTTGATCATGTCGGCCTTGATGATATTACGCTGCCCGGTTGCAGCAATGAGAATATCCGCCAGGCGGGTGTGGTAGGCAAGGTCACGGGTTTTGGAGTTGCAGATCGTGATAGTTGCGCCAGCTTGCAGGAGCATCATGGCCATCGGCTTGCCGACGATATTGGATGCGCCGACGATAACGGCGTGGGCGCCTGTAATCGGATAGTCGATGGATTCGAGCATCTTCATCACACCATAAGGTGTGCAGGGCCTGATTTGCGGGCGGCCGGTCATCAGAAGGCCTGCGTTGATGACATTGAAGCAGTCCACGTCTTTTTCCGGTTTGATTGCCGCAATCACCTTGTGCGTATCGATATGTGGCGGAAGCGGCAACTGGACCAGGATGCCGTGGATGGCCGGATCTTCATTCAAGGCCTGAATGCGCTCCAGAAGTGCCGTTTCACTGAAATCGGCATCATATCTTTCCAGTACGGAATGAATACCCATTGCCTTTGAGGCTTTTTCCTTGTTCATCACGTAAACCATTGATGCCGCGCTGTCACCCACGAGGATGACGGCAAGCCCTGGTGTTACGCCCTGTTCAGTCAGTTTTGCCGCACGCGCAGCGATATCGACACGAAGATCCTGCGCCAGCAGGTTTCCATTAATTATTTCGGCAGTCATGTTGTTTGGTAAAAAAAGCTGTTAAAAACGAAATACAGGATTATATTTCCTGTTGAGATTAATCTGCTGATCCTGATTGAATAACCAGGATCAGCATAAATAAAAACCGCTATTTTCTCACAGATTGGGAATTGGGAAAAAAGTTGTTTGCCAGAAATAAAAATAAGGCAGAGCCAGAAACGCTATAATCATTTTTAATAGTTGTTTGCCAGAAATAAAAATAAAGCAGAGCCAGAAACGCTATAATCATCTTTAATGACAGGGTGTTAGGGTGACTGAAAAAAGATACGGTCATTTTCATGGAATGACTCTGGGATGTTTCCGTTCCAGAATACGTTTTGAGAGGTTACTATGCCGAATCCATTGAACCCCATTTCCGCCGGAACCGTTGAGGATACGGATGAACAGGAAACAGCCGAATGGCTTGATTCACTTGTTTCCGTCATCAGAAATGAAGGTCCCGAACGTGCCCGTTTTCTTATGGAGCGACTTGCCGATCTGGGGCGCAGCGAAGGTATAGCATTGCCCTTTTCCACTACGACGGCTTATATCAATACTATACCACCCCATCTGGAAGCACCTTCCCCCGGCAATATGGAGCTGGAGTCACGCTTGAGGGCATTGATGCGATGGAATGCCATGGCAATGGTCGTCAGGGCAAACAAGGGCAATGACGGGCTGGGCGGTCATATCGCTTCGTATACTTCTGTTGCCACCATGTTTGAGACGGGATTCCATCATTTCTGGCATGCGCCCACTGCCGATCATGAAGGGGATCTGGTTTATTTTCAGGGGCACTCATCACCGGGCGTGTACGCGCGGGCTTTTCTGGAAGGACGCTTGAGCGAGGAACAACTGGCCAATTTCCGCCGGGAAGTAGGGGGGAACGGCCTTTCATCCTATCCACATCCCAAGCTGATGCATGATTTCTGGCAGTTCCCGACGGTTTCGATGGGGCTTGGGCCCATGACGGCGCTGTACCAGGCGCGTTTCATGAAATATCTGCAGGCGCGGGGTATTACCGATACAACCGATCGCAAGGTTTGGGTGTTTTGCGGTGACGGCGAGATGGATGAGCCGGAATCCATGGGGGCCATCGGCATGGCATCACGGGAAAATCTGGATAACCTGATCATGGTGGTCAATTGCAACCTGCAGCGCCTGGATGGCCCTGTCAGGGGAAATGGCAAGATTATCCAGGAGCTTGAGTCGGATTTTCGCGGTGCGGGGTGGAATGTGATCAAGGTGATCTGGGGTTCGGACTGGGATGCGCTTTTGGAGCAGGACCATGACAACGCGCTCAAAGCGATCATGATGAGTACAGTAGACGGGGAATACCAGAATTACACGGTACAGGACGGGGTATATGCCCGGGAGCATTTCTTTGGCAAGGACCCGCGCACGCTTGATATGGTAGCCAATTTGTCCAATGACGAGATCTATCGTCTTTCCCGTGGCGGCCATGATCCGAGAAAGGTGTATGCAGCGTTCAAGGCGGCTTCTGACCACAAGGGGCAGCCAACCGTTATTCTCTGCAAAACCGTCAAAGGGTATGGCATGGGGGATGCTGCGGAAGGACTTAACATCGCCCACCAGGTCAAGAAACTGGATGACTATATTGTCCGTATGCTGCGTGATCGTGCCGGGGTGCCCATTCCGGATGAAGCGCTTTACGAGGTGCCATTTTACAAGCCGGCTGATGATGCGCCCGAAATGGTTTACCTGAAAGAAAAGCGTAAGGCGCTGGGCGGTTTTTTACCGCAGCGGCGGAGAAAAGCGGATGAATTGTTGCCTGTTCCACCCCTTTCGGCTTTCCAGCCGGTGCTGGAACCTTCTGCGGCTGGCAGGGAAACTTCCAGTACCCAGGCATATGTCCGCATGATCAACCTGCTGTTGCGGGACACGGCGCTGGGCAACCGTATTGTGCCGATCATGGTGGATGAGTCCCGCACCTTTGGCATGGAAGGGCTTTTCCGGCAGATTGGCATTTTCAGCCAGCAGGGGCAGCTGTATGAGCCGGTGGATATCGACCAGGTCATGTACTACCGTGAGGACAAGAGCGGACAGATTCTTCAGGAAGGCATCAGTGAGGCAGGGGGAACGAGTTCATGGATTGCGGCAGCAACCGCCTATTCCACACACAATCGCATCATGATCCCGTTTTATACCTTTTATTCCATGTTCGGTTTCCAGCGCACCGGTGATCTGATCTGGGCCGCAGCCGATTCGATGGCGCGCGGATTTTTGATGGGCGGCACTGCCGGCAGGACGACATTAAACGGGGAAGGGTTGCAGCATGAAGATGGACAAAGCCATGTCATGGCCGCCACCATTCCTTCCTGCCGACCATATGATCCCACCTTTGCCCATGAAGTGGCAGTGATTATCCATGATGGTTTAAAACGCATGGTTCAGCAGCAGGAAGACGTGTTTTATTACATCACGATCATGAATGAGTCCTATCCGCAGCCGGGCTTGAAGCCTGGGCAGGAGGAAGGCATTCTCAAAGGGATGTATCTCTTTGAGGCAGGGGAAAAGGAGACCAGGCACCGGGTGCAGCTTCTGGGTTCAGGTGCGATCCTGCGTGAGGCGCTGGCGGCAGCCGAACTCCTGAAAAATGACTGGAATATCGCAGCGGATGTCTGGTCTGTCCCGTCGTTTACGATGGCCGCGCGGGACGGGCAGGAGGCTGAGCACTGGAACCTGGCGCATCCGGATGAGGAACAGCGTATCCCTTATGTCACACAGTGCCTTGGCGAGACAGCAGGGCCGATCATCGCATCGACAGATTATGTGCGGGCCTTTGCCGAGCAGATTCGTGCCTATATTCCCCCGGATCGCCGTTATACCGTATTGGGAACAGACGGGTTCGGACGCTCCGACACCCGGGCCAATTTGCGTCATTTCTTTGAGGTGGATCGTTATTACATCACGTTGTCGGCATTACAATCCCTTGCGAGAGAGGGGGCGATTTCCGGCTCGACCGTTGCGGCGGCTATCCGGAAATATGCGATTAATGTGAACAAGCCCAATCCGGTATACGAGTAAGTGCACCACAATGGGATATCGGGAAAATTACAACACCAGGCGATGCCTGACTGAAGGGACTGTGTTATGAGTCTGGAAGAAATCAGGGTGCCGGATATCGGCGACTTCAAGGCGGTGGATGTTATTGAAGTCATGGTCAGCGTGGGTGACCGGATCAGGCGTGACCAGTCACTCGTTACGGTCGAATCAGACAAGGCCAGTATGGAAATTCCTTCTCCCCGTGATGGGGTTGTCAGGGAACTGAAGGTCAGTTTGGGAGACAAGGTATCAGAAGGGGCACTGCTCCTGATAATGGAAGTGGATGAGGCATTGGTGCCGGAAAAAGAAGAAAGCCCTGCTGCCCCTTCTGCTGAAAAAATTGAACCGCCGGCAGAAGCGTCACCTCCGCCTGCCTCATTACCTGATCTCTCGACAGAACCTGTGCCAGAACCGGTGAGCGCCTCAGGCGGCGTCGCACATGCCTCTCCTTCTGTCAGGAAGTTTGCGCGTGAATTGGGGGTGGATCTTTCCCGTGTGCGGGGAAGCGGTCCGAAGGCACGCATTCTGCGGGAAGATGTACTGGCTTTTGTCAAATCTTCCCTTGCCGGGGGTGCTTCGCCCGGCGGCGGTTTGGCGGGTTATGCTGATTTTCCGGTATGGCCATCGCTCGATTTCAGTGCATTCGGCCCGACAGAAAAACTCCCCCTGTCGCGGATCAAGCAGATCAGCGGCCCCAATTTGCATCGCAATCTGCTGATGATCCCGCATGTGACACAGTACGAAGATGCGGATGTGACGGAACTGGAAAGCTTCAGGCAATCAGAGAATAAACGGCTTGAGGCAGAGGGTGTCAGGTTGACCATGCTGTCGTTTGTGATAAAGGCTTGTGTGACGGCGCTGAAAAAATATCCCCAGTTCAATGCCGCACTGGATGAAAGGAAAGAAAGCCTGATCCTGAAACGGTACTACAACGTAGGGTTTGCTGCGGATACCCCCCAGGGTCTGATGGTGCCCGTTGTTAAAAATGTGGATCAGAAAGGTATTGCGGAAATCGCCAGGGAGGTGGCGTCACTGGCGGAAAAGGCCAGGCAGGGCCGGCTTGGCCCATCCGGGATGCAGGGCGCCAGTTTTACGATTACTTCCCTGGGCGGGATCGGCGGCACGTATTTTACGCCCTTCATCAATGCGCCGGAGGTGGCCATTATCGGATTGTCACGCATGAGCATGAAGCCCGTATGGGACGGGAGTGAATTTGTTCCGCGTTTGATCCTGCCACTGTCTCTTGCCTACGACCATCGGGCAATCGATGGGGCGGATGGGGCGCGCTTTGCTTCTTATCTGGCAGCGTTGCTTGCCGACATGAAAAAAACCTTGCTCTGACGCCTGTGCGGAATTAGCAGATACTTTTTTCCTATCAGGCAGAATCGAAAGGACGCAGATGAGCCAAAATGAAATCAGTCGGATAGACGGAGAGTGTGACACCCTGGTGCTGGGTGCGGGACCGGGAGGATATACTGCGGCATTCAGGGCCGCGGATCTGGGGCAGAAGGTCATACTGGTTGAGCGCTACGCCGCTTTGGGCGGTGTTTGCCTGAATGTCGGCTGTATTCCCTCAAAAGCGTTTCTTCATGCCGCCAGGGTGATTACCGAAGCCGATGAAATGGCCGGTTTTGGCATCCGGATGGGAAAACCGGTCATTGAAGCGGAAAACCTGCGGACCTGGAAAAACCATGTCGTCAAAAAACTGACTGATGGCCTTGCCTCGCTGGCACGGGCTCGGCAGGTACAGGTGGTGCAGGGCACGGGTTCATTTACCTCACCCCATACGATGACCATACAGACAGCAGAAGGGGAAAAGCGCATCCGCTTCGTTCATGCCATTATTGCTGCCGGCTCTTCTGCGACCCGGATTCCCGGGTTCCCCTACGATCATCCGGCACTGATGGATTCAACCGGTGCGCTGGACCTGCAAAATATTCCGGAAAAGATGCTGGTGATTGGCGGCGGGATCATCGGGCTGGAAATGGCATGTGCCTATGATGCTTTCGGTACCCGGATAACGGTTGTTGAAGCCGCGCCACAGCTGGTCGCATCGGCTGATGCTGATGTGGTTCGTATCCTCCATAACCGCATCAGCCAGCGGTATGAAGCCATTTACCTTAACACCCGCGTAACAGCGCTTGAGCCCAAAGGCGATTTACTGCAGGCAAGGCTGGAAGGTGAGGGGGCGCCAGCAGAACCGCAGAAATTTGACAAGGTACTGGTCGCGGTTGGCAGGCGGCCAAACGGCAGGGCCATAGGCGCGGAAAATGCCGGTGTCCGTATTGATGAGGCAGGCTTTATTCCGGTCGACAGCGAGCAGCGAACCAATATTCCCCATATTTTTGCGATTGGTGACATATGCGGGGAGCCAATGCTTGCGCATAAGGCCAGTGCACAGGGTAAGGTGGCTGCGGAAGTCATTGCCGGAGAAAAAACGGCTTTTGATGTGCAGACGATTCCTTCCGTTGCCTATACAGACCCTGAAATTGCCTGGATGGGCCTGACAGAGATCGAGGCGCAATCAAGGGGGATTCCTTATGAAAAATCCGTTTTCCCCTGGTCAGCTTCCGGGCGGGCGCTGACCATGGCGCGGGATGATGGCCTGACCAAGCTGATCTGGGACCCGGATACCAAAAAGATCATGGGAGGGGCCATTGCCGGCATGAATGCAGGAGAATTGCTGGCTGAATTGGTGCTTGCGCTGGAGATGGGGGCTGACCTGGAAGATATGGCGTTGACCGTTCATGCGCATCCGACGCTTTCCGAGACCGTCATGCTGGCGGCTGAAGCGGGGCTGGGCAGCATTACGGACCTGTATCTGCCCAGGAAACGAAGCCATTAGGGCGTATTAATACGCCTTAGGCTGGCACATAGCCCAAAAGGGAAAGCTCATCGGCTTCAATCCAGCGCCAGTTGCCCTGTGGCAGGCTTTCGTCCAGCACCAAACTGCCAATGGCGCTACGGTGGAGTTTTTCAACGCGATTTCCTGCTGCTGCCACCATTCTCTTGACCTGATGGTACTTCCCCTCCGCAATTGACAGGCTTAGCCGATGCGAGTCAAGTGGCGTACAGGAGAGTGCGGCAACAGGTGATTTTTCACCATGCAGCAAAACACCGGCACAAAGCGCTTCGAACAGTTCCGGTTGCAGGGCATGCCGTACCCGGGCTTCATAGATTTTTGATACCATTTTTTTTGGCGAAATCATCGCATGGATGAATGCGCCATCATCAGAGAAAAAAAGCAGTCCTGTTGTATCCTGGTCCAGCCGTCCGGCACATTGCACCCCCCGCTGTATCAATTGTTCGGGAAGCAGGGAAAAAACACTGGGATGATGCTGTGGTTGGTGTGAGCATTCAAATCCTGGCGGTTTGTGCATGGCGATATAAACGCGTTCACGGTAACGCCAGCGTTGCTTATCCACTTCAAAAAACAGGTTGTCCGTATCGATGTTTGCCTGCGGATCAGTGCAGCGTTTGCCCGCTACGGATACCCGTCCCTCGCTGATCAGTGTACGGCAGGTTTTCCGGCTGCCAAAGCCCTGGCTTTGAAGGAGTTTTTCGAGTGTCATGGTAAAAAGCGCAAAACGGGATAACGGATTAAAATAAAAGTATATCTGCTTCGGATGTTACGTATTTTGCAGGCGAAAAAAAACCCCACAGCTGTGAGGTTTTTATAGAGCCTGAAATAATCAGGCAGCCTGAATGTTTGAGGCTTGCTTGCCTTTCGGGCCCTGGGTTACCTCAAACTGAACCCGCTGTCCTTCTTTAAGAGTTTTGAATCCGTTCATGTTAATTGCGGAAAAGTGTGCAAACAAATCTTCTCCCCCATCTTCCGGTGTAATAAAGCCAAAACCTTTAGCATCGTTAAACCACTTGACTGTTCCTGTTGCCATAATAAAAGGGTCATCCTATAAAAATACTTTTGTACTCGCCAGACTAATTGAAAAACGTGATACATTTTTCCCAAGTCAGCCCTTTTGATATCATACAATTTACTACGAACCGGGCAATTGCAGTTACCAATAGGGCATTTTTGACAGAAAGAAACACAAAGTCAAGTATTTTCCCCAAAAAATCCGCGATTATTGACAAATGTTAAGCCCGTCATGAGTGTGCTGATGTGTAAATAAGACTGTTTCCGACGGGAAACAAGCAAAAAAAAGAAAAATCGCGTAATATCAATAGTGCGCTTTGCGTTCGCGCACAGGCTGAAAAGCGGTAAAGTTTACACTTAATAAAATGGGAACACAGCAGGAAAACGGCGTATTACTGGAGCAGGAGACGTTGCTTGCCAAACCGCCACCGTTATACCAGGTGGTGCTCCTGAATGATGATTTTACCCCTATGGAGTTTGTCGTGATCATACTCCAGGAGTACTTTCATAAAGACCGTACCGCAGCAACCGAAATCATGCTGCAGGTACACCATGAAGGAAAAGGGACGTGTGGCGTCTTTCCCAAGGATATTGCCAGTACAAAAGTTGAGCTTGTATTGAGTCATGCCCGGAGTCACGGGCACCCACTGCAATGCGTAATGGAGGAAGTATGATTGCGCAAGAACTGGAAGTCAGCCTGCATATGGCCTTTGTCGAGGCCCGGCAGGCACGTTATGAATTTATTACGGTCGAGCATTTGCTTCTGGCGCTCCTGGATAATCCATCAGCGTCTGAAGTTCTGAAGGCATGCAATGCCAATCTGGATGATCTGCGCAAGATGCTGACCAACTTTATCGGAGACAACACACCGGTGGTGCCGGGTGTTGCCGAGGTTGATACACAGCCGACACTGGGTTTCCAGCGCGTGATCCAGCGCGCGATCATGCATGTACAATCTGCCTCCAATGGCAAAAAAGAGGTGAATGGCGCCAATGTGCTGGTGGCTATTTTCGGCGAAAAGGATTCGCATGCCGTTTACTACCTCCACCAGCAGGGGGTTACCCGCCTGGATGTGGTGAATTTTATTTCCCATGGTGTGAGAAAAGTGCCGCAGCCGGAATTGCCGAAAACATCTGAAAGCACAGAAGAGGCGGCAAGCGCTGAAACGCCGCAAAAAGAAACGGCACTTGATCAATATACGCAAAACCTGAACAAACAGGCAGTTTCCGGCAGAATCGATCCGCTTATCGGGCGTGAGGATGAGGTTGACCGGGTTATCCAGGTGCTCTGCCGCCGCAGAAAAAACAATCCGCTGCTTGTCGGTGAAGCCGGTGTCGGTAAAACCGCCATTGCGGAAGGCCTGGCATGGCGCATTACCCAGGGGGATGTGCCTGAAGTCCTGCAGGAAGCCGTGGTTTATGAACTGGATATGGGCGCCCTTTTAGCCGGTACTAAATACCGGGGGGACTTTGAGCAGCGACTCAAGGCGGTTCTCCAGCAGTTGAAGGATAATCCCAACTCGATTCTCTTTATTGACGAGATCCACACGATCATCGGCGCCGGGTCGGCATCCGGCGGTACGCTGGATGCGTCCAATCTGTTAAAGCCGGCATTGTCCAATGGGCAGATGAAATGTATCGGTGCGACGACCTTCAGTGAATTCCGCGGTGTCTTTGAAAAAGACCATGCACTGGCAAGGCGCTTCCAGAAAATCGATGTTAACGAACCGACCATTGAACAGACCGTGCAGATTCTTCGTGGCTTAAAGTCCCGCTTTGAGGACCATCACAATGTGCGTTATTCCGCTTCGGCACTGACAACAGCGGCTGAACTTGCCGCCCGTTTCATCAATGACCGGCATCTGCCGGACAAGGCGATTGATGTGATTGACGAAGCCGGTGCCGCCCAGCGTATTTTGCCGAAATCGAAGCAGAAGAAAACCATCGGCAAAGCCGAGATTGAGGAAATTATTTCCAAGATTGCACGCATTCCGCCGCAGACCGTCAATCAGGATGATCGAAGCAAGCTTCAGAACCTGGATCGTGACCTGAAAAATGTGGTATTCGGTCAGGATGATGCCATTGACGCCTTGGCCGCCAGTATCAAGATGGCGCGTGCCGGCCTGGGCAAGACGGATAAACCGATCGGCGCCTTCCTCTTTTCCGGCCCGACCGGCGTCGGTAAAACAGAGGTGGCAAAGCAGCTTGCGTTTGTCCTGGGCATCGACCTTGTTCGTTTTGATATGTCTGAATATATGGAGCGCCATGCCGTCAGCCGCATGATTGGCGCACCTCCCGGCTATGTGGGATTTGACCAGGGCGGGCTTCTGACAGAAGCCATCACCAAAAAGCTGCATGCGGTTTTGCTGCTGGATGAAATTGAAAAAGCCCATCCGGATATTTTCAGTGTGCTGCTCCAGGTGATGGATCATGGTAGTCTGACCGACAATAACGGTCGCAGGGCAGACTTCCGCAATACCATCATTATCATGACAACGAATGCCGGTGCGGAAAGCCTGCAGAAATCCAGCATGGGGTTCACCAACCAGAAACAGGCTGGTGATGAAATGGTGGATATCAAGCGGATGTTTACCCCGGAATTCCGTAACCGGCTTGATGCCATGATCAGCTTCAAGGCGCTGGATGAGGAAATCATCCTGCGGGTTGTCGACAAATTTCTCATCCAACTGGAAGAGCAACTGCATGAGAAAAAAGTCGAGGCTGTCTTCACGGACAAACTGAGGAAATATCTGGCGAAGAAAGGGTTCGATCCAATGATGGGCGCACGCCCCATGCTGCGCCTGATCCAGGACCTGATCCGTCGCGCGCTTGCGGATGAACTGCTGTTCGGACGGCTGGTTTCCGGTGGCACCGTGATTGTTGATCTGGACGATGATGAGCAGATCAAACTGGATTTCACCAGTGAGCCGAAATCTTCCGAGTCGCAACAGAACATAACCGATGTTGCGGAAATAGAATAGGCATTCCTGCATAAAAAAACCCGGCTTCGCGCCGGGTTTTTTTATGTCAGAAGTATCCCTGTCCAGGTGGCACCCAGCATACTGAGGGCAAGTGCGTAAGTTGTCAGGGCAATAAGATGACGGAACGTCTTCTTTTGAACAATCAGGCGGTACCCCAGCCAGAAGGAAAACAGAAAGGCACTGGCAAGCAACAGCAGTTGCAGCAGGAAAAAAACCTGCCCTGCCCAGTGGGCAGGTTCTATAAAGTCCGGAAACAGCCTGGAAAATCCCGTAAAGAGCCCGATGCCTGCCAGCGGCGTCAGCCCCAGCGAGAGTTGTTGCCATGAAACGGAAAAAGGGCGGGTTATTCGGTATGCCAGCCACATCAATCCCCATAAAACACCACCCAGCAAGATGCCACTGCCCGAAATGAGGCCTAGCGTGAGCAGCATGCTCGTGTCCGTCAGATTTCCAAACGCCTGCCTGGAAAAGGCCAGCGTTGCCGTACTGATGCCGATCATGCCGAAAAGCAGCGTTAACGCCTGCACGGTAGAGGTCTTGCTCGAGACCGCAGAAAGGATTTCATGATCCATTTTCCTTATTACCAGTTCTACGGCACCACGGTAACCGCTGCAACGTCCACAGGCATGACATGCGGACGCGCTCTGCATCTGTTTGATGTTGATAAGCGGAGCGCAGTTGATCCGTTCGACAGGACCCTGCCAGGCATCCCATTTTTCAGGATCAACACGAAAATAAAAAGGGGAAAGCCTGGCTAAAAAGGCAAGTATGGCATTGGATGGACACAGATACATGCACCACACCCGCCTGCCGTTTCCGAATAAAAATCCGGTCAGGAGGGCGAAAAAGGTAAGGGAACCCAGCACAATGACGATTGATCCATGATGACGGGTTGCGCCTGAAAGAAAAAGGACAAGGATATAAAAGATGAGCGTGATACCCGGCCATCCCGGCCAGCGTATCCATCGCGGGATTGAGCGTTTTTTCCCATGACGGCTGATGGCTTCTGTCAGTGCCCCTTCCGGACAGAAAATACCACACCAGATACGGCCGAAGAGCATGGTGGAAAGCATGATCAGCGGCCAGCCGAACCCCCAGAAAACAAAAACGGAAAAGCGCTGAAGATCCGCCCAGAAAAAGGGGTTATCACCCGGCACGGGAAAAACAAGGGGAGCGAACAGTAAAAACAGATAGAGGCCAACCATGCCCCACTGGATGAGAGCAATTCGTCCGGGGTGCCGTTTCATGGCCAGTCCGAAACGTGTGATGAAAGGCACACGGCCGGTTATTGGCGGAACAGATGACGGTGCTTTTTGGTTCGCTGTGACGGATAAATCGGGTGATCCCATGCTTTTTTCGGAAAAATCCGCAACAGGTGATGGCTTTCGACACTGCTGCTTGTTGAAGTCTGATACCGGTGTAATAATAAATAAAAATCGGCCAGGCGGTTGTGAAAATAACCGTGGCAAACTTTAAACAGCGCTTTTCGGAAAGCATATTATGCATCAACATGAAATAACCCTGCCCAATGGTGTTGTCATGCCGACCCTTGGCCTGGGCACCTGGTTTATGGGCGAATCATCGATGGCGAGAAAAGAAGAGATCGAAGCCCTGTCCCATGGCATTGCGCTTGGCATGACACTGATTGATACGGCAGAAATGTATGCCAATGGCGGCGCCGAGGAGGTGGTTGCGGAAGCGATTGCCGGCAAACGCAGCGAAGTTTTCCTTGCCAGTAAGGTATTGCCGAGCAATGCCAGCCGGCAGGGCACCATTGCGGCATGCGAGCGCAGCCTGAAACGGCTGAAAACGGATCATCTTGATCTGTACCTGTTGCATTGGCGCGGAAGTTATCCCCTTGAAGAGACATTTGAGGCATTTCGCGAACTGGAAAAAGCCGGCAAGATCCGTGCTTTTGGCGTATCCAATTTTGATCTGGCAGATATGGAAGAGGCGGCCAGGGTGGATGAGGGACAAAACAGCGCCAACCAGGTGCTCTATAATCTGGCATCACGCGGAATCGAATGGGACTTGTTGCCATGGCAGCGGGAGAAAAATATTCCGGTCATGGCCTATTCGCCCCTGTACCAGACCCGCCTTTTGCGTAATCAGGAACTGCAGCGTTTGGCAACGGCGTTATCCATTACGCCGGCACAGCTGGCGCTTTCATGGCTTTTGCATCAGGGTGTGGTACCGATTCCCAAATCCTCCAATATTGCACGGATCGAAGGTAACCGGAAAGCATGGGATATTACTCTCAGTCCGGAAACCCTGGCGAAACTGGATGTCATCTTTCCGCCCCCGACACGCAAGATGCCGCTTGATATTCTTTAGGCCCAACTGACGGTGGACGGCGCTTTCATTATTCCGGCACATCATTTTCTTTTTCAGGGTCGCCAAGGCGCCCCTGTGATGCCATCTGGCGGATGATGCGGATCGTATCAATATCCGCCTCACGATAGGCTGAGCGCCTGAAATCGTTATAAAACGCTTCAGGCCCTTCTTCCGGGGACGTGTCCTCATAAGTGAAACGGACGAAAAGCCGGCCCGGTTGTGGTTCTTCAATGGCCATTTCAAGCGTGGAAGCCAGTATCTCGCCCTGCTCGGGGATAAAAAAATGGACATGGCTTTCGATCGTGTAATGCACATGATCATTGACAATCAGGTTGCCAAAATCCAGGCAGCGGGAAACGACATTTTCCGTACGTTCGACAATCGTGCAGGAATCCAGATGGGGGATGAAAAGCGTTGGTTCTTCTGCGCGCAGGACCAGTCCGCGCCACAACTGGGGACGGGTCAGCGGCTCAATTCGCGGGTCTTGGGGATCGTTTATTTCGACAAGATGTTCAAATTTCATAGCGTGAGCCAATAAAAATAAATCAGCTGGAAAATGGTCATACCGGTATGGGCAGGATTATGACGGGAGGCAGCCGTCTCTGTAAATGGCCGGCACTCAGGAGAAACGCCCGTTATCCAGCGAAAATCCCTTGATGAATTCGGATGCCGGCAGTCGTTTGCTTCCCGGTTTCTGTATTTCCGTGATGCGCAGGACCCCGCTGCCACAGGCCACCATGATGCCGTTCCCGATATCTGCGGCAATGATGCTGCCGGCGTGTTGCGGCGAGGTTTCCGGCAGTGCGTCGGCTTTCCATATTTTCAGGGACGTCTCCCCGAAAGTTGCCTGGGTGCCGGGAAAGGGATTGAAAGCGCGGATTTTATTGGCAATCGTTTCTGCGGGCAATGAAAAATCCAGTATTGCCTCATCCTTCATGAGCTTTGGCGCATAGCTTGCGAGGCTTTCTTCCTGGGGACGGCTGCGAAGTGCGCCTTTTCTTTTCAGCATTTTCAAGGCACAGCAGATGGTATTGCCGCCCAGGATAGCCAGTTTGTCATGCATGGAGGACGCGGTATCACCAGGAAGAATAGGCAGTTCTTCCTGCATCAGAATGGGACCGGTATCCAGACCCTCATCCATTTGCATGATCGTAATGCCGGTTTTTTTGTCACCTGCCTCAATGGCACGTTGTATGGGGGCCGCGCCCCGCCATCTTGGTAACAGGGAAGCGTGAATATTCAGGCAGCCAAAGGCCGGGATATGGAGAAATTCCGCCGGCAGGATAAGCCCATAGGCGACCACAACCATCACATCAGGCCTGGCCGCTTCAAGCAGGTGAATCGTTTCTCTGGCCGCTTCGGCGTGCGTGCCGTTCAATCGCAGGGAAAGCGGCTGCAAGACCGGAATGG
Source organism: Oxalobacter vibrioformis (assembly GCF_027118995.1). Lineage (NCBI taxonomy): Bacteria > Pseudomonadati > Pseudomonadota > Betaproteobacteria > Burkholderiales > Oxalobacteraceae > Oxalobacter > Oxalobacter vibrioformis. The sequence continues at coordinate 1,092,483 of NZ_CP098242.1, read as the reverse complement.
CATTTTTCAAGGCCAGTTGCTTGACAGCGGATATCTGTAATTGCATCCCGCGGCCTGCCGGACGGTCCGGCTGGGTTAACACGAGAGGGACATCATGCCCGGCCTCAAGCAGCGACTCAAGTGCCATGGCGGCAAATTCAGGTGTGCCGGCAAACGCTACCCTCATCTTTTTTTCCCTGATTGACTGGTTTTTTCACGCTTTTTCTCGCGTTCTTCTTTCAGCATCCTGGTTTTGATGCGATTACGCTTCAGTTGGGAGAGATAATCAACAAACATGAAGCCTTTCAGATGGTCTATTTCGTGCTGAAGGCAGACAGCCATCAGCCCTTCAGCCTGAATATCGAAAAATTTACCGTTAACGTCCTGGGCACGGACGGTCACACGGGCCGGACGCTCCACTTCTTCATAAATGCCGGGAACAGACAGGCAGCCTTCATCATAGGGCGCTTTTTCCGCACTGGCAGTGACAATCTCCGGATTGATGAATACCTGAAGTGTATTACGATCCTCGGAAATATCAATCACGATAACCTGCCTGTGCACATCAACCTGCGGTGCGGCAAGGCCGATACCGGGGGCGTCATACATGGTTTGGGCCATGTCGGCAACGAGTGTTTTGAGTTGCTCGTCAAAAACCGTGACCGGTTCGGCAACCTTGTTCAGACGCGGGTCAGGATAACGCAGAATGGGTAAAAGAGACATACTTCCTGGTAAAGCCGTAGTCAGTAAAGCGCTTGCCCTATCGGGTAATTGTCGGCAGAATTAACGCAATAGTTGATGGGTCAGGCGGATTGCCAATGCGGTTTCTCTGTTTAAACGAGGGATGAGTGTAGCACAGCTGCTCTTTTTCTGCTTTGTTGCGCCTGATTCGGGCGGCTTTCGAAAAGCCGGTAATTCATACAGGACAGGATGGGATGCAGAAGACGAAATTATCAAGGGAAGAACTCGCTTCATGGATCCGCTTGCTGGGGACAGAGGGAATCGGTTCGGGTACCGCAAGAAACCTGTTGTCGGTTTTCGGTATGCCACAGGATGTTTTTTCGGCATCACTCAAGCATCTTGAGAGCGTGGTTCCCGGGAAAACGGCGCATCTGCTGCTGTTGCCGCCAACCGATGACATGCAGGCACAGATTGAAAAAACCGTCCGGTGGATGGGAGAACCGGGCAACCGGATCCTGACACTGGCTGATCCGGATTATCCGCCCGCCCTGCTGGAAATACCTGATCCGCCTGTCATGCTGTATGTGAAAGGCAGGATCGAACTCCTTTTCAAGCCGGCAATTGCCATTGTCGGCAGCCGTAATGCTTCCCGTCAGGGTTGTCGCGATGCGGAAAAGTTTGCCGAGACGCTTGGCCATGCCGGCTGGACCATTATTTCCGGCATGGCACTGGGTATCGATGCCGCAGCCCATGCCGGCGGTCTGGCTTCACCGGCATCAACCATTGCGGTCATTGGTACCGGCGCGGACATCATTTATCCTTCGCGAAACCAGGTGCTGGCGCGCCGGATAGCCCAGGAAGGCTGCATGATCAGTGAATATCCCCTGGGTATGGCGGCGCTGGCATCCAATTTCCCCAGACGGAACCGGATTATCAGCGGCCTGTCACGGGGTGTGCTGGTTGTTGAGGCAGCAGCCCGGTCCGGTTCATTGATTACGGCCCATGTTGCGGCTGAGCAGGGGCGGGATGTTTTTGCCATTCCGGGCTCCATTCATTCCCCGCTTTCGCGGGGGTGTCACCAGCTTATCCGGCAGGGCGCAAAGCTGGTTGAGACCGCACAGGATATCATGGAAGAATTGCCGCCACTGGATGCGCTGGTGGCTGATCTGGTCGAAAAAGCCGACAGGATGGATGAGGCGGAAATGGATGAGGACGCCGAACGTATCCTGTCAGCGCTGGGTTTTGATCCGGTGGATCCGGACCGCCTGTGCGAACGTCTGGAGATGGATATTGCAGTACTCAATGCCATTTTGCTTGAAATGGAAATGGATGGCTTAGTTGAACTGTTGCCGGGAGGGAGGTATCGTCGCCTTGCAAATTAAAAAATTTTGGGTAACAGGTTCCAAAAAGGTGCAGGACTGTGTTTCAATACGGGCATATTGATAAATTTTTTCTCAACTGGATAAACATGTTCGATGTCCTGGTCTGGCTTTACCAAACCTACAGCCAGTTTGATGCGTGCCCGGAGCAGCCCGAGCTGGCGCAGATGCTGAGTGCTGCCGGTTTTCGGGAAAACGAGATTTCCGAAGCGCTTGGCTGGCTGGATGCATTGGCCAGAACCGTTGGCGAATTCGACCAGTCAGGGGTGTGCCCGGATACCTTTCCATCCAGTATGCGAATCTATGCGGAACCGGAATTGCTGATCCTGGGGCCGGAAGCGATCGGTTTTATCCAGTATCTTGAACATGCCGGAATTATTGAGCCGCTGCAGCGCGAAATCATTGTGGAAAGCGCCATGACAGCTGAGGAATTGCCACTGCCGTTTGAGAAATTCAAGATACTGGTCCTGATGGTTTTGTGGAGTGAAGGACGAAATCCGACATTTCCTGAATCTGATATGATTTTTTTCAATAATGAAAAGCTGTTCCATTTGTCTCATTGAGACAGAGAAAATACATTGGCCTGTAACAGGCTGACATCCGATCAATCACAACCCACTGAAACGACTTATGGGAAAAACGCTCATCATTGCTGAAAAACCCTCTGTTGCAAACGATATTGCAAAGAGTCTGGGTGGTTTTACCAAGCACAACGACTATTTTGAGTCAGATGACTACGTGATCACATCGGCCGTTGGCCATCTGGTGGAGATCGCTGCGCCGGAACAATATGAGGTCAAGCGCGGAAAATGGAGCTTTGCCAACCTGCCGGTGATCCCGCCCGAATTTGACCTGCACCCTATTGCGCGCACAGAACCCCGCTTGAAGCTGCTGAACCGTTTAATCAAGCGCAAGGACATTACCGGCATCATCAATGCCTGTGACGCGGGGCGGGAAGGTGAACTGATTTTCCGTCTCATTACCCAGTACACAAAAGCCAAGCAGCCGGTCAAGCGCTTGTGGCTTCAGTCCATGACGCCCAAAGCCATCCGGGATGGTTTCAAGCATCTGCGCAGTGATGCCGAGATGCAGCCGCTTGCCAACGCGGCCCGCAGCCGTTCGGAAGCGGACTGGCTGATCGGCATTAACGGCACCCGCGCCATGACAGCCTTTAATTCGCAGGAAGGCGGTTTTTTCCTGACAACGGTTGGCCGGGTTCAGACACCGACATTGTCCATCGTTGCCAAGCGCGAAGAAAAGATCAAGAATTTTGTCTCACGCGATTATTGGGAAGTCCACGCCGAATTCATCAGTGCCAAGGGCATTTATGAAGGCCGCTGGTTTGATCCCAAATTCAAGAAAAAAGAAGAGGATACTGAGTTAAGGCCTGAGCGTCTGTGGAGCAAGGCAGCTGCGGACTCGATCGTGATTGCCTGCCAGGGAAAACCCGGCAAGGTAACGGAGGAGTCACGGCCAACCACTTCCATTTCTCCGGCACTTTTTGATCTGACCAGCCTGCAGCGGGAAGCGAATGCGCGTTTTGGTTTTTCTGCCAAAAATACCCTGGCTATTGCGCAGGCGCTTTATGAACGTCACAAAGTACTCACTTATCCGAGAACGGATTCAAGACATCTGCCGGAAGACTATCTGCCGATGACGCAGGAGATTTTGGGCGCACTGTCGGAAAGTCCGCAGTTCAAGCCTTATGCTGCCCAGATTCTGAAAAGCAAATGGGTCAAGCCAAACAAGCGGATTTTTGACAACAAGAAGATATCGGATCACTTTGCCATTATTCCGACGACACAGGCCCCCAAAAACCTGTCTGAGGCAGAGCAGCGGCTGTATGAGCTGGTTACCCGGCGGTTTATGGCGGTCTTTTTTCCGGCGGCCGAGTTTATGGTCACCACCCGTTTTACCGAAGTGTCCGGCCACAAGTTCCGAAGTGAAGGCAGGGTGATGACCAATCCCGGCTGGCTGGCCATTTATGGCAAGGATGTCCCGACCGACAAGGAAGGGGAAAAAAGCAGGATTCTGGTTCCTGTCTCACAGGGCGAAAAAGTACGGACCGAAAAAGTCCTGGCAGAGGCGCTGGCTACCCGCCCGCCTGCACGCTATACCGAGGCAACGCTGCTTTCAGCCATGGAGGGCGCCGGCAAATTGCTTGATGATGAATTGCGCGAGGCAATGGTTGGAAAAGGGCTGGGCACACCGGCAACCCGTGCCGCCATTATCGAAGGTCTGCTGACAGAAAAATACCTGTTGAGGGAGGGGCGTGAACTGATCCCGACGCCTAAGGCTTTCCAACTGATGACGCTTTTGCAGGGGCTGGGTATTAAGGAACTGACCAAGCCGGAATTGACCGGTGAATGGGAATACAAGCTTTCACAGATGGAAAAGGGTGATATCAGCCGCGAGGAATTCATGCAGGAAATCGCGCAGATGACCCAGGCCATCGTCAAGCGTGCCAAGGAGTACGATGAAGAAACGATTCCCGGTGACTATGCCACGCTGAAGACGCCTTGTCCGCAATGCAGTGGCGTTATCAAGGAAAACTATCGCCGCTTTGCCTGCACAAGCTGTGATTTTTCCATTACCAAGACGCCAGGCAGCCGCCAGTTTGCCGTAGATGAAGTGGAAGAATTGCTGCAGAAAGGCCAGATCGGGCCATTGCAGGGATTCCGTTCCAAAATGGGCCGTCCTTTCAATGCCATCCTCAAGATCACGCATGATGATGAAGGGCATTACAAGCTGGAATTTGATTTCGGGCAACCGAAGGATGACGATGAAGGTGCCACCGTGGATTTCAGTGACCAAACCCCGTTGGGGCCTTGTCCGAAATGCGCGCACGGTGTGTTTGAGATGCCACTGTCGTATGTCTGTGAACAAACGGTTGCCAGACCGAAGGCCTGTGATTTCCGTAGCGGACGGATTGTGCTGCAACAGGAAATTTCACCGGAGCAGATGAAAAAACTCCTGAAAGATGGATCAACCGATCTCCTGACAGGTTTTGTCTCACAGCGGACGCGCCGTCCATTCAAGGCCTATCTGGCATTGGGCAAGGCCGGCAAGGTTGAATTCAAATTTGAGGAAAAGAAAGCCGCAGCCGCACCGAAAAAGACATCGGCAGCCGCTTCGGAAAAAGCGGCGGCTAAACCGGCGGCCAAAAAAGCTGCAGTGAAAAAGGCGCCACCCCAAAAGGCGGTTGCCGAAAAAACCGTAACGAAAAAAGCCGCACCGGCCAAAAAGGCGGTGGCAGGCAAGACGGCAGCGAAAAAAACCGCTGCCACGAAAGCACCGGCAAAAGCGGCAGCCAAAAAGACAAAGGCAAAGTCTTAGGAAAAAAGGAGAAAACCAAAAAGGGCAGAGAATTTCTCTGCCCTTTTTGGTTCGGTGTGTTATTTTTCAGACATGCCCCAGAATCGGACCGGGAACATAAGGTTTTTCCAGTTCCTCAATTTCTTCTGCAGTGAGGGAAACCGTGGTAGAGGCAATGGCTTCTTCCAGCTGCGCCATTTTCGAGGTGCCGACAATCGGAGCCGTTACCCCTTTGTGCCGCAGCCAGGCATAGGCAACCTGTGCATTGGACAATCCCTTGGCCTGGGCAACCCGTGTCAGGGTATTGACGATCTTGAATGCCGCATCGTTATAAAAATAGCGCAAGGCCATTTCATCCGTTTTTGCGCGCACCGTTGCCGCACCGCTGCCATTTTCCTCCAGGTCTTCAGGCTTGCGGTTGCCTGCCAGAAAACCGCGGGCCAGCGGGCTCCAGGGGATGAGGGCGACCCCCTGATCCTGACACAACGGAATCATTTCGCGTTCTTCCTCGCGATACATCAGGTTGTAGTGGTTCTGCATTGACACAAACCGGGTCCAGTTGTTTTCTCTGGCAACCTGCTGCGCCTTGGCAAATTGCCATGCCCACATGCTGGATGCACCGATATATCGGACTTTGCCTGATTTAACGAGGTCATGGAGTGCTTCCATGGTTTCCTCGATAGGAGTGGCCCGGTCCCAGCGATGAATCTGGTACAGGTCGATATAATCGGTTCCCAGACGTTTCAGTGAAGCGTCCACGGCATCAAAAATATGTTTGCGGGAAAGGCCGCTGGTGTTGGGGGGAATGGCGGAGCGTTTGGCAGAAGCTGCATCGTAGCTGACATCGGTATCCGAAACATGAAAGAAAACTTTCGTGGCGATAACCACTTCTTCCCGTTTCGCATATTCTTTCAGCAGTTTGCCGGTCAATTCTTCCGAAACCCCATTGGAATACATGTTGGCGGTATCAAAGAAATTGATACCCGCTTCGACAGCCTGCCGGATAAAGGGACGTGACGCCTCTTCGTCCAGCACCCAGGGCCGCCACTTTGGCGAACCATAGGTCATCATGCCAAGACAGATCGGGGAAACGCGAAGCCCCGTTTTTCCGAGATTGACATATCGCATCAGATAATCCTTTCCTGTTTTCCAGGCACCGGATTTTCGTCCGGGCAAGAGATTTGGGCGTGTTAACACGCCCTAGTTATTTTTCTTTGGCAGCTTCTGTGGTTCGATATTGAGCTGCTTGAGTTTTCTGTACAGGTGCGTGCGTTCCAGTCCGGCTCTTTCCGCCACACGGGTCATACTGCCGCCCTCCACAATGAGATGATGTTCGAAATAGATACGTTCAAACATATCCCGCGCTTCCCGCAAGGGGAGATTGAAATTCAGCAGGGAGTATGGATTGGATGAGAGTGTCGTCCGATTGGGTTGTGGGGCATTCGTGGATGGCGCAATACTTGCGGGTCTTGCCGATGCCGTTTCTGGTGTCATTTGCGTCAGATCTGCCAGAGAGTGGACAATCGCCTGCGTTTTTTCTGCCAGATTATGCAAGGCATGTTCAACGGCTTTCAGGAGTTTCTGAAGCGCAATCGGTTTTTCCAGAAAACCCAGTGCACCGTGACGTGTTGCTTCTACCGCTGTATCGATGGAGGCATGGCCGGACATCATGATGACCGGCATGCTCAGGAGATTTTCCCGGCGCCATTCCTTCAGAAGGGATATCCCGTCGGTGTCCGGCATCCAGATGTCGAGCAGAACCAGGTCCGGCGCTTTTGTTGCCCGGGATTCACGTGCCTGCTGCGCATTTTCGGCGGTATATACCACATGCCCCTCATCAGAGAGGATTTCCGAGAGTAATTCCCGTATACCTATTTCATCATCAACTACCAGGATTTTTGCCATATTTACCTGCTCTGACGGTTACGTCTCCTCAAACTTGTCTACCTGCATTATGCCAGCTTTGTTTCCGGTGCCAACTGTAACAGTAAAATGGATACCACGGCACCATTGATGTCCTGCCGGTTCTGAACATCGATTCTTCCGTGATGTTCGTCAATAATTTTTTTGACAACGGCCATACCCAGGCCGGTTCCCCGTTCTTTCGTTGTCGCATAGGGCTCAAAAATACGCGAAAGAATTTTTTGCGGAAATCCCGGACCATTATCCCTGACGGAGAGTCGCACTGCAATGCAGATTTCATTCGCGGCATTATGATACGTGACTTTTTCTGTGATGACATCCACCCGTGGCGGTTCTTTTTGCTCATGACTGTCTTCGGCAATGGCATCAAGGGCATTCTGAAGCAGGTTGTGTATGACCTGCCGCAATTGGGTCTCATCTCCCATGATCCATGGCAGGTCTGGAGAAAGGCTGGTATGAACGATATCGCGTGCATCGTCACCGGTATACAGGTGCGTAATGTCTTCAACGAGATTATTCAAATTCAGTGGAGCCAGTTGCGCAGGGGGTGTGCGGGCGTAGTTACGGAAGTCATCCACCATCCGTTTCATGGCGGTTACCTGGTTGACAATAGTCTGGGTGCTTTTATCAAGGAACTGTGCCTCCGGCGCTTCCAGTTTTTTCTCCAATTTCATTTGCAGGCGTTCTGCAGATAGCTGGATGGGAGTCAGCGGGTTTTTGATTTCATGGGCAAGCCGCCGGGCGACCTCACCCCATGCTAAAGAGCGCTGGGCAGAGATGATGTCCGTCATGTCGTCAAAAACGACGATGTAACCCCTTTCCCCTTCAACCGGCAGACGAGAACCGCGGGCAAGTAACATGATGTCATGCGCTTCCTCATCATCGGCATTGAGGTTCGGGATTTCAATCTGTCTCTGCCAGTGCTGTCCTTCCGGTTCACTGCCGCTTGCGGCGGTTTTGGCACTCAGCTCGGAAAAGGCCTGGGTAACAGCGGCTGAAAAAGTGCCCAGTCCGGCAATGCCGGAAAGCGGCTCACCAATATGTGTCTGGAGATTCTGACGCAAAATCCGTGTAACCGGTTCATTGCCGCTGACCAGACGGAATGCGTTGTCTAAAACGATAACGCCGGCAGACATATTGGCAAGCACCGACTCCAGGTAGGCTTTTGCTGTTTCGAGGTCTATGCGGCTCTTCTCAGTTTGTTCCCGGGCTTCTGCCAGTTGGAATGTCATATCGTTGAATGACTGTATCAGTGTGCCCAGCTCATCCGAAGTGGTTGCTGCCCGCCGGGGTGACAGATTGCCTTCTGCAACGGCTTTTGTTCCCTGCGCCAACAGCAGAAGCGGGCGTGTCAGATTGGCGGCAATCTGGAATGCTGCGGCAATGGCGGCAAATACGGCGAGAAGCAGTGTGAGCGTCAGCGTGACGATATAAATCTTGCGCAATCCCGAACGTGAAAGTGAGCGTACCTGATATTCGCTGTAGGCCGCCCGCAATGCTTCTGCATCCATGGCCAGCGACGTGGAAATCGGCTGGATCACCTGCAGGAAATACTGTTCTTTCTGGTAGGTGATTCCCACGGTTTTGGGAATCGGAACGATCACTCTCAATTGCAGTGCCGTTTCATCCATATTGGAGGTTTGGGGATCGTCATATTCTCCCTCAATGGCCAGATAACGTGATGTTGTTGCGGCCTGTTGCAGCATGGCTGGCGTTGGCAGATCCGGCATCAGGTTCTGGTAGTCAGCACTGGAGGTGGCAACAATCTGGCCACCGGAGGTGACGATCGTTGCTTCCACGCGGTTCTTGTCATCGCGCACACGGGATAAGGCGAGCATCTGTTCGGACAGGGAAAGTGAGGAAAGCTCTGTCGACAACTGTTCCGCCCGTGCATTCAGATCGGACAGGAATGATTCGAGAATATTCTGTCCCAGCTTGACGCCGGAATCCAGCGCGGCTTCGACACGCACATCAAACCAGGATTCAATCGAGCGGGAAACGAACTGGACGGATACCGCATAAATGACAGCGCCGGGAATAATGCCCATCAATGCAAACAAAAGCACCAGGCGCATCATCAGGCGGGTGCCGAAGCGGCCACGGCGGTATCGCCTGAAAAGGCGTACCAGCATCAGCACAATCAGAACCAGAAGGGCAATGCCCACCAGAATATTCAGCCCCAAAAGCCAGGGATAGTGCTGTTCAAAAAAGCTGGTGTTTTCTGCCGCTGAAGCGAGCAGAAAAAGGAGGATGCCCATGATGGCCCCGCCGATGATCAGAATAGTGCGGAACGTGCGCGTCACGGCAAAAGTCTCTTAAGCCTTGAAGGAAAAGCGTTTCCACTCAGAGGAAAGCCGCCAGCTGCTGTTGTTGATCACGTTGATCTGGAAGGGTTTGGGAAGGTAGGACATATCCAGCTGGATACGGACAGCGGCAAAATAGGTCTCACCGGCTTTCAGTTGTCCGCTTTCCGCAAAAATCCAGTGCTGTGGGTGCCTGACCAGATTCAGGGCTTCTTCCAGAGAATTGACATTCTGCTGCAGGCTGCCGACAAGCGTGGCGCTGTACTGGCGCGTCAGGACATTGTAGGAAATCCGGACAGTACGGGTGCTTTCTATGGGTTTTTCATCAAACCAGTACCAGCGTGGACGTGAGACTTCAAGTTCTGTTGTGAAATACAGAGGGATGCCCCGCTGCAGAACTTCCTCCAGTCCTCGGGGCAGTTCCAGGGAAAAACTGGCTGAGAGCCGATAGCCGTTATCCGAATTGTCTATCTCGACCGCGTCGATCGCAATCGGTCCGTCTGCCAGCGAGGTTATCGGGTACATAACCAGAAAAGCCAGAAAAAGAGAGGCCAGCAGATGAAAGAGTCGTCGTATCACGCAAAAAAACCAGGGTCAATCACAAACAAAGCGCGTATCATGCCGTGCTCTTCTGGAAAAGCGCATAGAAAAGCCCGTCATGATTGTTTTCGTGATCTGTTACCGGCAATAATTGCCCGGGAGCTGCCAGTCTTTTTGCCTGGTGCCTCAGGGCAAATGATGCCGCCTGCATTTCGGATTCTTCAGGCCAGAGCGAACAGGTCACAAAAAGCAATTTACCATCTGGGCGCAACATCTGCCACAAATTATCGAGAATTTGTGCAGAAAGTGTTGTAAGTTGGTCCTTATCGGCCTTACGGCGCAGCCAGCGGATATCAGGGTGCCGACGGACAATACCCGATGCGGTACAGGGAACATCCGCCAAAATACGGTCAAAAGGCCTGCCATCCCACCAGCTGGTTGCGGCGGCATCTCCCTGCCTGATGTCCGCCTGCAGTTCCAGCCGCAGCATGTTTTCCCTGATGCGTTCAAGCCGCCTGGCATCCTTGTCCAGCGCCAGTACCCTGACATCTGCTGTTTCCAGTATGTGCCCGGTTTTCCCGCCGGGCGCGGCGCAGGCATCCAGTACCTGCATGCCGTTTTGCAGATCAAGAAGAGAGGCAGCATACTGGGCGGCGGCATCCTGAACAGAGACCCGCCCTTCAGCAAAACCCGGAATACGGGAAACCGGAACAGGCGTTTTCAGCATAACGGCAGCTGGTCCGACCTGTACGGCATCCATCCCCGCCCGGGAAAGCTGATCCAGATAAGCGGCGGTTGTCCCTTTTTTATGGTTGACTCTCAGTGTCAGCGGCGGTGTGGTATTTCCGGTGTTGAGAATGGATTTCCAGTTTTCGGGATAGGCCGTGGCCATATCACGAACCCACCACTCAGGATAATTCCATGCGGCTTCGGTATCTTTTCCGGCTTGTGCCAGCAATGCATCCTTTTCCCTGAGAAACCGGCGCAATACGGCATTTACCATCCCTTTGCTGTGGGACAGGGAGCGTGCGGATGCGGCAGCGGCAACACTTTGATTAACGGCGGTAAACGGTTCATAGGGTAAATTGCCGTTCTCATCCGGCTCAACCAGCAGGGAAAGCGTACAGTAGAGCAGGGCCCGTAAAACGGAAGGCTCCGGCTGTTTTTGTGTCATCAGGCGCAAAAGCGTACGGGAAAGTCCCAGGCACCGCATACACCGGTAGGCAATATACTGGATGGCGCCGGCCGCCTGTGGCGGTATGGCGGTTTGTCCGAAAACCGATGACAGGGCGGCAGGCAGCGCGGTTCCGTTTTCAACCCCGGCAACGGCATGTGCCGCACCCAGCAGGGCAAACCCCAGAGAGTCTGCCGGCAGGCTGGAACGAAACCGGTTTGTTCTGCTTTTCTTTGACACGCCTTTTCTTCTGAGTCAGTCTCTTGAGGGGTGAAAGTCAGTGGAGTGAATTATCCAGTCCGTCCTGAACCTGTTCGGCCGCGCGTATGACGGCACGGGCCTTGTTTTCTGTTTCCTGCCATTCGGCCTCTGGCCGGGAGTCGGTCACCACACCGGCGCCCGCCTGCACATACAGCATTTCCTTGTGTATGATCCCGGTACGAATCGCAATGGCCAGGTCCATTTCGCCGCCAAACGAGAGGTAGCCGCAGGCGCCGCCATAAACGCCCCGCTTGACCGGCTCAAGCTCATCAATGATTTCCATGGCGCGCACTTTGGGCGCACCGGAAAGGGTACCGGCCGGAAAGGTGGCTTTCAGCACATCCAGACTGGACAGTCCCGGTTTCAGAATGCCTTCCACATGCGACATGATGTGCTGGACATGAGAGTATTTTTCAATCGCCATCTTTTCCGTCACACGCACACTGCCGATTTCGGCGATACGGCCGATATCGTTTCTGGCCAGGTCAATCAGCATGACGTGCTCGGCGATTTCTTTTTCATCAGCCAGGAGGTCCGCCGCCAGTTCTTCGTCTTTTTCCGGTGTCGTGCCGCGAGGACGGGTGCCAGCAAGGGGGCGAACAATGATCTTCGTTTCCTCTCCCGTTTTTTCCTGTCTGACCAGGATTTCCGGAGAGGAGCCGACGATGTGCATGTTACCCAGGTCGTAATAATAAAGGTAAGGCGACGGATTCAGTGAACGCAGGGAACGATACAGCGAGAGCGGGGAATCCGTGTAGGGCTTTTTGAGGCGCTGCCCCAACACCACCTGCATGCATTCGCCATCATTGATGTATTCACGCGCCTTTTCTATCATCGCAAAGAAATCAGGCTGGGCAAATTCCCGGATGACATCGGTTCGTTCGCTCGGGCCGGTATCCGGCACAATAACCGGTGCATCCAGCATGGATCGCAGTTCGCGCAGACGCCGCCTGGCGGAAATATACGCTTCCGGGCGTCCCGGGTCAGCGTAAACGATCAGATAAAGCTTGCCGGAAAGATTGTCTATGACAGCAAGCTCTTCTGTCAGCAGCAACTGGATATCCGGCAGCCCCAGATCATCAGGCGGTACGGAATGCTGCAGCTTTGGCTCGATATAACGAACGGTGTCATAACTGAAATAACCGGCAAGACCGCCACAGAAACGGGGCAGTCCAGGACGTATCGCCACCTTGAAACGGGACTGGTACTCAGCGATAAAATCCAGGGGATTACCCTCATGGGTTTCGATGACCTGGCCGTTGTGCACGACTTCAGTTTTCATGCCGGAAGCGCGAAGCAGTGTGGTGGCGGGAAGGCCAATAAAAGAGTAACGGCCAAAGCGCTCACCGCCAACAACAGATTCCAGCAAAAAGGAACAGGTCGCATTGTCGCGCGTCAGCTTGAGATAAAGCGAAAGGGGCGTCTCCAGGTCGGCGATCGCCTCAATGATAAGGGGAATACGATTGTAGCCTTGCGTTGCAAGTGCCTTGAATTCAAGTTCTGTCATGATTTTCTCCAGATCACATTGATGTGACAGGTTTCAAAAAAGCGGCTGTTTGTATAAGCAGACAGCGGCAAACCGGTTATTGATGCCAGGTTCGCCAGCGTCGCCACAATCCGCCTGAGATCAGGTCAGATGGAGTTGAAAGCCGTTTTTTGCAGAAAAACATGATGGTAAGTGGTTCCGGTAATCAGAGAATCAGGTTTGCCGCTGCCAGAAAGTCGGGAATAATGCCATCCGAATCAATTTCGGTAACGGGCTTGCCGTGATTATAACCATAAGGCACGATAAAAAGCGAGCAGCCCGCAGCCCGGGCAGCCTGCCCGTCGTTGATAGAGTCACCAATGACGACTGCCTGTGAGGGCGGGATGCCGAATTTCTCACAGGCCATCAGCATGGGAAGCGGATCGGGTTTTTTGCGGGGAAATGAATCCGCGCTGTAAATGATGTCAAAAAAAGCATACAGCCCTTTTTTTGCCAGCAGCGGTTCGGTAAAGACGGCCGGCTTGTTGGTGACGCAGGCCAGCCTCAGCCCGTTTTCGCGCATACGGGTCAGACCTTCCGTCACACCGGGATATACCGTGCTGTAACATCCGTTTGTCATGCGATAGTGCCGGTAAAACGATGTCAGGGCGGCTGGCAGCATGTGTTCAACGCGCTTAAGACCCATGTCAATGGAAAGCGTGTCACGCACCAGTTTTTCCGTGCCGCGGCCGACCAGTCGCCGTACGGTATCCCTACTGATTTCCGTCAGGGAAAAGTCGGCTTTCATCATATTGAGAGCAAGGTGGATATCCGGTACGGAGTCAACCATGGTGCCGTCCAGATCAAAAATGGCGGCACGGATATTGTTCAGTTTTGCAGGTGAATCAGGCATGGTCATGATGAAACAGGTAAAAAAACTAGACAGAGGCAAGTTGCCTGCGCATATCAGAAATAATCGTGCGGTAATCCGCATGGCCGAAAATGGCAGAGCCGGAGACAAACGTATCAGCGCCGGCGCGGGCGATATCGGCAATATTGTCAATATGAACCCCACCATCGACTTCCAGCATGATATCCCTGCCGGATTGGTCAATGAGTTGTCTGGCGGCCTCGATTTTTTTCAGGGCATGGGGAATAAAGGATTGTCCGCCAAACCCTGGATTGACTGACATGATCAGGACAAGATCGATTTTGTCCATGACATGCAGCAGATAATCCAGCGGGGTGGCCGGGTTGAAAACCAGTCCGGCCTTACAGCCATTGTCATGAATCAACTGCAGGGAGCGATCAATATGTTCTGATGCTTCAGGATGAAAGGAAATGATGTTGGCGCCGGCTTTGGCAAAATCAGGAATAATCCGGTCCACCGGCTTGACCATCAGATGGACATCAATGGGAACCTGCACCAGCGGACGGATCGCCTGGCAGACCATCGGACCGATCGTCAGATTGGGAACATAATGGTTATCCATTACGTCAAAATGAATCATGTCTGCGCCAGCATCAACAACACGCTGAACTTCTTCACCCAGCCTGGCGAAATCCGCAGACAGGATACTGGGGGCGATGCGATAGGTCGTCATAAGAATAGAAGGGTTGGTTTCCCGGAAAAGCCTTATTTTACTGCTAAACCCGTTCAGGTATCTGGCATGCCGCAAATTTGTGATGGATTGATGTGTGCCGATGACATAACAGAAGTGAGGACAAATACATGAGCACCTATGATATGGATATCTCCACAACATCCCGTTACCTGGATGAGCCCTCCGAGCCGGATCGCTCGAATTATGTTTTCAGCTATTCTGTCAGCATCAAAAATACCGGGCAGGTTGCTGCCCAGTTGATTGCCCGTCACTGGGTGATTACCGACGCCAATAACCATATTGAGGAAGTCAGGGGGCTGGGTGTTGTCGGGCGCCAGCCGCTGATCAAGCCGGGGGAGGTATTTGAATATACCAGCGGCACCGCGCTGCCGACGCCGCAGGGATCCATGCGTGGTGCTTTCTTGTGCATTACCGAAAATGCGGAACAGTTTGAGGTATCCATCCCTGAGTTTACCCTGAGCCTGCCGCGCACCCTGCATTAAAGAGGGGTATATACCGGAAGGTTGGCTTTTTGGCCCGGGAGACGCACAATAGAGCTTTTGATCACAGACGGGTTTTCCCGAACCAGACGTATGCGCCATTATTCCTTTTGTTTTTCCGGACTGCTTGTCAGTCTTGTCCTTTTGCTTTCTGCCTGTACCACAACCACAGACGCGCCTTCCACAACACCCGTGGAACCATCGGAACAGCCTGTCAGAGAACTCCGCCGCATGGATTTTTCCGCCTTGCCCGGCTGGGATAAAGACAAGGTGACACAAGCCTGGCCTGCTTTTGTGAATTCGTGCCGGGTATTGAAAAAACGTGCAGAGTGGAAGGAAACCTGCGGGATGGCAGAAACGGTTAATGCCGAAGAAGAAGGGCTGATCCGTGCATTTTTTGAAGCCTCGCTCGAACCCTGGCAGATCGTTTTGAGTAACGGCAATGATACCGGGATGACTACGGGGTATTACGAACCACTTTTGTACGGCTCACGGACAAAAACCGCGCAGTATCAGACCCCGCTTTATGGGGTGCCCGCCGATCTGGTGGTCGTGGATCTGGCTGCCAGCTATCCCCAGCTCAAAGGACTCCGCCTTCGTGGCAGGCTGGATGGACGCCGTCTTGTGCCTTACCCCACACGCGGAGAAATCCGCGAAAGCGGGCACCTTTCCGGAAAGGAAATTGTCTGGATAAACGATCCGGTTGATGCCTTTTTCCTGCAGGTACAAGGGTCAGGACGTGTATACATTGCAGAGACCGGCGAAACCATCCGTGTCGCGTATGCCGACCAGAATGGCCATCCTTATCGATCCATCGGCCGTTATCTGGTCGACAGGGGGGAAATGAAGCTTGAGGAGGCTTCTGCCCAGCGCATCAAAAAGTGGTTAAGCGAGAATCCGGCGCGATTCAATGAGGTACTGGATGCCAATCCCAGTTATGTTTTTTTCAGGGAAGAAAAACTGGAAAACCCCGGAACCGGTCCCAAGGGCGCGCTGGGCGTTCCGTTAACCGGCGGGCGTTCTGTTGCGGTCGATCCGCGGCATATCCCTTTGGGCATACCGCTTTTTGTTGATACCACAGAGCCAAACAGTGATATCCCGCTCCAGCGGATGGTGATGGCGCAGGATACCGGTGGTGCGATCAAGGGCGTTCTTCGTCTGGATTATTTCTGGGGATTCGGAAGCGAAGCAGGTGAAATGGCAGGAAAAATGAAACAGCCTGTCAGAATATGGATGCTGCTGCCAAAAGACGCCCAGGAAAAAAGCCCGTCTTTTTAAAGACGGGCTTTTGATCTGAACGATTTCGACTCAACGGTAAACCAGCACAGGAATAGAGGTCGTTGCCAGTACCTTTTGTGTTTCACTGCCGATAAAAAGCTTGTTTAACCCCTTACGTCCGTTTGATGCCATGAAAATACAATCACAATCATATTTGGCTGCAGCGTGCACGATTTCTTCGTGTGGTTTGCTGGACTGAAGGATAACGGTGTCAAAGGGAACCCCTGCGGCCTTTGCCTGTTCGGCAATCCGGTTCACACGCTCTTCGGCAATTTTATGCTCACGACTCAGGTAATCGGATTCCTGGGATTTGGTAAAAGTTTCCAGTTGGGTCAGGGGAAGCGGTTCGGCGACGGTCATCCCGATAATCTTGCACCCTTTGTGAATGCTGGCATACTGGATGGCTGCCGAAATGGCCTTGTCGGACAGGGCAGTGCCGTCTGTCGGAACCAGAATTGTTTTATACATATGGCCTCCCTTCTCGTCGAGTTAATCAGCTTGTCATAATAATCCGTTAATTGAGTGATATCAGTCAAGCGGTTTTGTTAAGACAATTGTTTTACAATCTTTTCAGGACATTTTTCTTTTCTGCATTATCCTTGCAGGCACAATAACAACAGGAGCCGCTAATGAACGATATGAAAAACATGCTCAGCCAGATACAGGCCAGCCTGTCCCGGACAGAGGATCTTGATCCGGAATTGAGGGAAAAACTGGCTGTGCTTGATCAGGATATCCAGAAGCTGCTGGAAAAAGAGGCGCATGCGCCGTTTGCCTATGCTGGCCTTGAGGAGGCGGCAAGGGGTCTTGCCGTCAGATTTACCAACAATCATCCCAATGTCGCCTTGCTCATCGGGCAGCTTGCCGATATTCTCGGCAAGATGGGGATCTGAAATTGGCAAACCAATTACCACGTTTTTCGTGTTTTTTAACAGGTTGTTGCAAGAATCAAACAGGAAAAAACGGGAAGCCCTGATTTACATGGGCTGAGTTGTGCACAAATATTTTTTTGAAAAAAAAAGTTAAAAAAAATTCTTTCATTTGCGCAATTTTTGTAATGAATTGTTTTTTAATGAGTTTTTTTTTGCATTTCGGATGGGCATTTTATTGAAAGCCGCATCATGGCTGGCCTGATTCCCTGTCAAGGGGATATTGTCCACAAAGTTTTCCACAGACTTTGTGGATAGTGAAAAAAAGGCTTACGAAATCTATGCTTATAAAAAATTGGTAGGGTTTACATTAAGTTCATGCGGCAGTTTATCCTCAGGGTAGCGATTGATACCCCCCTTGACTTTTATTTCGATTATCGCTGGGTTGCCGAATCAGACGAGACGGCGATACCGCAAATCGGACAACTGGCACTGGTACCTTTCGGCCAGCGCAAGGTCATGGGGTTGATCATGGCGATCCTGGATGAGACGGATGTGCCGGATGAGAAGCTAAGAGATGTGATTGCTGTCAGGGATGAAGTGTTTCCTGTTTCATCCGAGTGGGCGGCGTTATGCCATTTTGCGGCAGACTATTATCAACGGCCGCTTGGGGAAGTGGCGCTTCCCAGCCTGCCCAAAAAATTGCGGGCGGAAAAAACCGTTGCATTGAATCGGGCGCTGAAAGCCACAGAAAAACGCGGGAAAAAAGACGCAGGCGAAAAAGAAATACCGGATGTTGCCCCGGATTTGAATGCCGGGCAAAAGGAAGCCGTGTCCGATATCGTGGCAGCAGAAGGTTTTTCCCCTATTTTACTGCATGGGGTGACAGGCAGCGGAAAAACCGAAGTGTATCTGCATGTGTTTGAAACCGTTCTTAAACGGCAGCCGGATACTGTCGTCATGATACTGGTGCCGGAAATCAACCTGACACCCCAGCTCGAAAGCAATATCCGGTCGCGCTTCCCGGATACGGATATTGCCGTGCTTCACAGTCAGCTAAGCGAGGGCGAGCGGCTGCGAAACTGGTTGGCTGCCCATACCGGCAAGGCGCGCATTCTGCTCGGGACACGGATGGCCATTTTAGCTTCCGCCCCCCGGCTGGATCTCATTATTGTGGATGAAGAACACGACCCTTCCTACAAACAGCAGGAGGGCTTGCGCTATTCGGCACGTGATCTCGCCGTATGGCGGGCATGGCAACTGGATATTCCGGTTGTACTGGGTTCGGCAACCCCGTCACTTGAAACCTGGCAGCATGCCGAATCAGGACGTTACCGTAAACTGGTGCTGCCTGAAAGGGCCATGGCCGATGCCGAATTGCCGAAGGTCAGGCTGATTGATACCGGCAGGAATAAATTGCAGGACGGGTTCAGCCCGGCGTTGCTTGAGGCGCTCAAGGTACGGCTGGAACGCGGGGAACAGTCACTGCTTTTTCTCAACCGCCGAGGGTATGCGCCCGTCCTGACGTGTGAAGCCTGCGGCTGGGTCAGCGCCTGCAAGCGGTGTACCGCCTATATGGTGCTGCACAAGCCACAGCGTCGCCTGCGTTGTCATCATTGCAGCATGGAGCTTTATATTCCGCGTTCATGCCCAACCTGTGGTTATGTTGATTTAAAGCCTTTTGGACGGGGAACCCAGCGAATCGAGGAGAGTCTGCAAACGCATTTTCCCGATGCCCGGATTCTCCGGATCGATGCGGATTCAACCCGAAAAAAAGGCAGCATGCAAGAGGCGCTGGAGACAGTGCATCGCGGTGACGCCGATATCCTGGTGGGTACCCAGATGATTGCCAAAGGGCATGATTTCCGGAACCTGACCCTGGTCGGGGTGATGAATCCGGATAACGCGCTTTTTTCTCATGATTACCGGGCAAGTGAGCGGCTCTTTGCCCAGCTGATGCAGGTAGGCGGCCGTGCAGGGCGTCGTGCCATGGATGAGGCAACCGACAGTGAAGTGATTATCCAGACCCGTTATCCGCATCATCCGCTTTACCAGGCGGTGCTGCAGCACAATTATGACGGCTTTGCTTCAGAGTTGCTTCAAGAGCGCCAGCTCTCAGGACTGCCCCCTTTTATTTACCAGGCACTCCTCTGTGCAGAAGCCCGGCAGCTGGATACCGCGCTGGCATTTCTCAAAACAGCAGCCGAAGCGGCGGATTACCCGGGAATCATCGTAAATGATCCTGTGCCAATGGCGATGACCCGGATAGGAGATATTGAACGGGCGCAGTTGCTGGTGGAATCCGTATCGCGTGCTGACATGCAGCAATTCCTTAAAGGATGGATGACAACTTTGCGCTCACTGAAAACAAGGGCGAGATGGCATATTGAAGTAGATCCCGCTTCAATATAACCCTTGGAAATCTCTGATTAATCCGCCTTGTGAACGAATTGCTGCGCTCCGTGCGCTTTGCACTTCATTCACAAAACATGTTGATCAGAGATTTATTTGTTTGATGGTGGCGTGGTTATGCGCTGGTGGCTTCAGCCGCCTTTGCCGGGAGCGAGATTTTAAACCGGGACTTATCCGCATCCGAGCGCACCAGTTTTTTCGGCGTGGATTTTGATGCGATAGCGGTAGGCACTTTTTTTCCGCGGGAAACCTGTTTCATGCGATTGTACTCAGCCATGACTTTTGCGCCATAGCCAAAGTCATGGGAATAAGCCGCAGCACCAACATAACTCTTCAAGCCGCGCTTAACAGAACCGCTTCGGGAAACATATTCCTTCAGGATCGCAGAGCCGACCCGGATATTGGTGATGGGGTCCTTGGCTGATTGCACACCGCCATGTGGTTCAAAACGCTTCGAGTGTACCCTGGTCATGACCTGCATGAGGCCCTGGGCGCCTACCGGGCTTTCCGCTTCCGGGTTGAAGCTGGATTCAATTGCCATGACTGCCAGGATCAGGTGCGGGTCCAGGCCGATTTCATGTGCGGCCAGATAGGCTGCCGAAACAAAAAGCTCGGTGGCTTCAGAATCAACGGGATAGCGTTTGGATATCCAGTCAACCAGCAATTGGCGTTCCTGCGGGTTTACCATGAAAGCATCTTCTTCATTTTGTTGCTGCGAGATGGCTGTCGGGCTGACCCAGTAACCTGCCTGCGTCAGGCGAATAACCCGGGCAGTGCTTTTTTGTGATGAAAAAGGAAGCAGATCAAGATAACGGCCACCTTGATAGGACTGGAGAAAAAGATAGGCGCCGGCAATGATGGCGGCGATGCAGGAAAAGGCAATCACCCAGTTCTGTCGCCGGAAAAAATAATCTGAAAAACGTTTGTTTGTGTCTTGGTAATGCATAGATATAAAGTACCTCCTGGGGAATTTCCTTGCGCTGGACAACCTGTGTGTCTGCAGGTTTTTGCCTTTTATTACTCAGCGCTGATTCTCAGTTCTAAAAAATAGTGAGAATTCGTTCTCGCTTTGCCAGCATCCAGAGGGCTTCTGGCAGGAGTGAAGGAGTGGAAACAGCCGGAAACGTTTTTTTGTTTCACGGATTCTGCATGATGCCGGCAGAACTGCCATTCCCCTGTTGTATTGAAAAATAACGGATAACAATATGCGGATTGGAAACGTGTTCCTTGTTAAGTTGAACGAATTGTAGAAGCCCTTTTATACGCGGTCAATTATAATGAATCAGAGCTTCATTCTTTTTAGTTATGATTTTGGGGCTGATCGGTGGCTATCCCGCATCAGGCAAGGGGTTACAAAAATGACATTTTAGAAATGAAGATGTAACGATTTGTGAAAAATCAGAGTTTCCCCCTGATTTTGGTTTTTTGTCATGTAATTGAAAAATAAAAGAAAATAGTGAAAATATCGTACTGATGAGTGCAAAAGCGCGATAAAATGGTAAATGCGGGGGGGGTGATATAAGCTGCTGAAGAATGCCGGCTTTGTTGTACAATGCGTTCTGGCGGGTCCCTGCGCATTGTGGAATGGTGAATCTGGTCAGGTCGGGAACGAAGCAGCCACAGCCAGCCTTCACAAGTGCCGCAGATCAGGCTCGCCATTTTCATTTTTTCCCTATGGCACCAGTGGCGTTTCTATCTGACACGGATAAACGTGCGTGTGCGAGTGTCATCATGAATACGCTGCAATAAGGTAAAATGGCTGCATGTCATATCTGGTACTTGCCCGAAAATATCGTCCGAAAACTTTCGAGAGCCTGGTTGGTCAGGATCATGTCGTTCGTGCGCTGACCCATGCGCTGGAAAGCCAGCGATTGCATCATGCCTATTTGTTTACCGGCACACGGGGTGTCGGCAAGACCACGCTTTCCCGTCTTTTGGCCAAGTCCTTGAATTGCGAAACCGGGATTACGGCACAGCCATGCGGTGCCTGTGAAGCCTGCCTGGCCATTGATGCGGATCGCTTCGTGGACTATATTGAAATGGATGCCGCATCAAACCGGGGTATTGCCGACATGCTGCAATTGCTCGAGCAGGCGGTATATGCGCCAACCAGCGCCCGCTTCAAGGTCTACATGATTGATGAAGTGCATATGCTGACCGCGCAGGCGTTCAATGCCATGCTCAAGACACTGGAAGAGCCGCCGGAATATATTAAATTCATTCTGGCGACAACAGATCCGCAAAAAATACCAGTGACCGTCCTTTCCCGTTGCCTCCAGTTCAATCTCAAGCAGATGCCGCCATTACAGATAGTGGAATATCTGGATCAGGTGCTCCAGCAGGAAAAGATTGCCTTTGAAAAGCCGGCGCTGCGTCTTCTGGCTGAGGGCGCCAATGGTTCCATGCGTGATGCCCTTTCGCTGACAGACCAGGCGATTTCCTACACGGCAGGCAATGTGTCCCTGTCGGCGGTTCAGGATATGCTGGGGTCGCTTGATCAGACTTATCTGATCCGGATTCTGGATGGCCTGGCGGCAAATGATGGGGAGGCACTGATGGCGATTGCCGATGAAATGGCGGCACGCAGTCTTTCATACAGTTCCGCCCTGAAGGATCTGGGGGTACTGATCAATCGCATTTCGCTGGCCCAGGCGGCGCCTTCGGCCTTGCCGGATGATTTGCCGGAGTATGAAGCGATCCTCCGCTTTGCGGATTGTTTTGCCGCTGAAGAGATGCAGCTCTTTTACCAGATCGTGGTTCATGGCAGAAACGAACTGGGCCTGGCGCCTGATGAATATGCCGGCTTTACGATGACCCTGCTGCGCATGCTGGCATTTCAGCCCGGCAAGAATCAGACCGGTTCCGGGGAGAACGGCAAAGCGGCTTCTCCGAACACTCAAAAAACACGACCATCCGGACAGCCATCCCCAATGAAAACGGCCACGCTCGAACCGGCCCCCAAAATCCGGACAGCAGCGCAGAGGGAAGCGCCTCCCAAAGTTGTGGAGAAAGTAGACGATCTGCCGCCCTGGATTGATATTGACGATGCACCTTCAGTCCATCAGAAAGACGATACTTCTGTCCGCCCGCCTGCTGCTGTGGCTTCTTCAGGCGAGAAAATGCCCGCTGACGCATTGTCAGGCATACCGCTTGAAGAAACGGATGAAAAGCCTGATGCACCGCTTTCAACACCGGTTATTGCATGGGATGAAAACTGGCCGGCACTCGCCGAAGCGCTTCCCTTGCGCGGGATGGCGCAACAACTGGCGCAGCAGACAGAGCTTGTCAACTGGAAGCAGGCGGAAAACGGGCTGCAGTTTCATTTGCGTGTGCCAATGGAGACGCTTTCAGTGCCTGCCAATGTTGAAAAGCTGGTGGAAGCCCTGATGAACCGGTTTGAGTGCGCAGTGAAGGTAACGACAGAAGTCGGAAAGGTGGGCCTGACCGCCAGCCAGAACGCGCAGGAAAAACGGGCTGCCCGCCAGCGCGAAGCGGAAGAAACGATAGAAAATGATGCTTATGTACAAAGCCTGATACGTGAATTCGGGGCGAGCATCGTGCCGAATTCCATCAAACCTATTTAAAGACAGGATAATTAAATGAAAAACCAGTTGGCGGGACTGATGAAACAGGCCCAGGCAATGCAGCAGAACATGCAGAAAATGCAGGAAGAGCTGGCGCAGACCATCGTAGAGGGACAGGCCGGCGCCGGCATGGTAACCGTTCTGATGAGCTGCAAGTTTTATGTGTCCCGTGTTTCCATTGATCCGTCACTGATGGGGGATGACAAGGAAATGCTGGAGGATCTGGTCACCGCGGCTTTTAATGATGCGGTCAGGAAGGCCGAAGCGACCGCGCAGGAAAAGATGAACAGTATTTCTGCCGGGTTGCCGCTGCCGCCGGGTTTTAAAATGCCAATGTAGTTTCGTTGTGTCTGTGAAGTCCAACCTTTCTCTTTATGCACTTACCGAAGCATTACGGCGGCTTCCCGGTATCGGCCCGAAATCCGCGCAGCGTATCGCCTATCACATGCTGCAGCACGACCGCGAGGGTGCGCGGCAATTAAGTGTGGCGCTGTCAGATGCCATTGAAAAAGTCAGGCATTGTGAGCGCTGCAACACGTTTACCGAAGAGATGGTCTGCACCATGTGCACGAGCCCGGATCGGGAACAAAGCCTTCTGTGTGTGACGGAAACGCCAGCGGACATGCTGATGATCGAGCAGACGCTGGCTTACAAGGGGTTGTATTTTATTCTGATGGGCAGCCTGTCTCCGCTGGATGGCATTGGCCCAAAGGAAATCAATCTTGGCAAGCTGATTGCCAGGGCAACCGATGGCGTGGTCACGGAAGTCGTGCTGGCAACCAGTTTTAATAATGAGGGGGAAGCCACGGCGCATTACATCAGCGAAATGCTCAAGGCACGGGGTATCAGGGTCAGCCGTCTGGCAAGAGGCGTTCCCGTTGGCGCAGAACTGGAATATGTGGATATTGGTACAATAGCAAGAGCGCTCCTGGACAGGCAGACAACGTGATGACAAAAAGTGCCGCTTTCCCGATCATTGAAAACACCATTGGCAACACACCACTGGTGCGCCTTGTCACGCTTCCCGGTGAAGAAAGTGAAGCGCGTAACAATATCATCCTGGCCAAGCTGGAGGGTAACAATCCTTCCGGGTCAGTCAAGGATCGCACGATGTATGCCATGGTGTCATATGCCGAAGCGCGGGGCGAGCTCAATCCGGGGGATACATTGATTGAGGCAACCAATGGCAATGCCGGCATTGCGCTTGCGATGATTGCCGCAAGAAAGGGATATCGCTGCACCCTGGTGATGCCGGAAGATACCAGTATGGAAAAGCAGCAGTGCATGGCTATTTACGGCGCGGAAATTATTCTCACGCCCAAACAGTCCGGCATGGGGTTTGCCAGAAGCCTGGTCTATAAAATGGTGGCAGAAGGGGAAGGCATTACACTTGACCAGTATGTTAATCCCGACAACCCCCGTGCCCATTATGAAACCACCGGACCCGAGATATGGGAGGCGACAGGTGGTCGTGTGACGCATGTGGTTTGCGGTATGGGCACGACCGGTACGATCATGGGCATTTCACAGTACCTCAAGGAAAAGAACCCGGATATCCAGATGATCGGCATCGAGCCGGAAGTCACCGGCCGCATTCCAGGGCTGCAGAAATGGTCGGCAACCAATATGCCGAAGGTTTATGACCCAAGCAAGGTGGACCGGGTAGAGACGGTCAGCCAGGCTTATGCCGAATATATGGCAAGACGGCTGGCGCGGGAGGAAGGGCTTTTCTGCGGTCTTTCATCAGCCGCTTCCTGCCATATGACGCTACAGCTTTCCCGTGAGGTGGAAGATGCCGTGATGGTCTTTATTGCCAGCGACCAGGGGGATCGCTATCTTTCCATGGGTGCTTTTCCCGCATAAAGCAGAGGTGCTTGAAATAAAACGCGTAAAGGCATTGTCAGAAGCGTGAAACGCGATTACAATATAAAGCTACGAAAAATTTTTTGCGCCGCAATTTGAGTTGGATGCGGGCGCATTTTTAACAGGTTTTTAGGATTTTTTACTATGGCAAATACCGCGCAGGCACGCAAACGTGCTCGTCAGGCAGTGAAAAGGAATGCACACAATTCCAGCCAGCGTTCTTCACTGCGTACGGCAATCAAGTCTGTCAAAAAGGCAATTGAAGCAGGTGACAAGGAAGCTGCAACGGCAGTATTCTCAAAAACCGTTTCAATCATTGATCGTATCGCAGACAAGAAACGGATTCACAAGAACAAGGCTGCCCGTCATAAAAGCCGTCTTGCTGCTGCCTTGAAAGCGCTTTCTCAAAAAGAAGCCGCTTAATCCATCTGGATATCGTCTGAATGCACACCCTGTTTTAAACAAGGTGTGCATTTGTCATTGGTGTTGCCGCAGGCTGGGCCTAGTACCGGTAACCAAACTCTTTTTCAAAGCGATCGGCAATCTCGGCGGCTGTCAGTGAGTGTGCTTGCGGCCCCTGATGCGCGATCTTGATTGCGCCCATCAGGCTGCCCAGCCGACCGCAGGTTGCCAGGTCCTTGTTATTGGTCAGCCCATAGATCAACCCTGCCCTAAAGGCGTCCCCGCAGCCGGTCGGATCAATCGTTTTTCCCGCCTCGACGCAGGGGATGACAATTTTTTCTCCCTCGGCATAGATTTCAGCGCCCCGTTCCCCCAGCGTGACGATGAGTGCTTTTACCCGGGAGGCGATTTCTTTTTCCGTCCAGCCGGTTTCCTGCATCAGCATGGCCGCCTCATAATCATTGACGGCAACATAGGTTGCCTGTTCAATAAAGCGGCGTAACTCGTCTTTGGAAAACATCGGCAGACCCTGGCCCGGGTCGAAGATGAACGCAATGCCTTTTGCCGCGCAATCTTCGGCATTTTGCAGCATGCCATCACGCCCGTCCGGTGCCACAATTGCCAGCTCAATATTTTCTGTAATGTCAGCCACCTTGTTCTGGTGGGAAAAAGACATGGCGCCCGGGTGAAATGCCGTGATCTGGTTGTTGTTCTGGTCTGTGGTGATAAAGGCCTGTGCCGTGAAGGTTTTTTTGACCGTCGTGACATGACGCCGCGAAATATCCAGCTCGGCCAGCCGTTCCAGGTAGGGTTCGCCGTCAGTGCCGATTGTTGCCATGATCAGCGGATTGCCGCCCAGCATTTTCAGGCTGTAGGCAATATTGCCCGCACAGCCGCCAAATTCCCGGCGCATGGATGGCACCAGAAAACAGACATTGATGTTATGCAACTGGTCTGCCAGGATGGATTCGGAAAAACGATCAGGAAAAGCCATGATCGTGTCGTAAGCAAGTGAGCCGCAGATTAAGGAGGACATAGTGGTAAGGTGTTAAGGATAAAAAAGGGCAATACGGTAATCCGCATTGAATTCGGTTTTCATTTCAAGATAGAGCTTGACGGATTCTTCTGAATAAGGCGGAATGCCCCTGATAATGCGGTTGGCATCCGGCAGATAGTTGGCCGGGGAAAAGGCGCGCCGGACAACCGGTTTTTTGCCCTGGTCCATCAGTGTCAGCTCAATATGCGGCCATGACTGGTACGATGAGCCGCTGTTTCTGACAAGGAGTGAAAGCGTATACCGGTCGCCCAGCTCCGGGATCACCTGTAATTCACTGGATTCGATTGACAGGGATGAAATGCGGGTTTCCAGTCGCCTCGGGCAGGCCAGCATGTCGCAGGCCTTTGCCACGGCGGATTCGGCCGGAGGCCACCATACGACGATACGGTCAGAAAACATGTACAGGCACTGCACACCAAGTGCGCCCAACAGCGCAATGGTTGCCAGAGTGACAAAGGTGCCCGAGAAAAGCCCGGTTCGTTTTTTCCTGCGCCCTTTCGTTACGAAGCTGGGTTCATTGTACAGATTATCATCTGTGTCATCTTCTTCTGCCAGTTCAAAAAAAGCGGCATGATGGCTGTCAGCGGTGTCCATCAATGGATCAGGCTCCCGGTTTTGCGAAGAAAGACGCTGGGAACGCTGGTGGCGCAATATGGCAGGATCATCCGGCTCTACCACTTCCGCTTCAATAGACGTGGATGGCGCGACTTCTGCGACATCATCCAGTCGGGGCGCTGTGGAATAAACCGTATTTTTCGCCGGCGCACCCAGATCGGGATATGGGGAGAGATTGCCAAAACGGGTGGTGGCTGCAGGTGCTGGCGGTTTCGTATAGACGGCTTCATCACTGACGATCTCATTGATCGTAACAGGCTGTTCCGGTGTTAACGCGTCAGGTTCCTCTTCTTCGATCTCCGGCATTTCTTCCAGTTCATTGCCGAAAAGCTGTCCCGTTACCTGTCCCAGTTCCAGCGAGATCGTGGAGAGTTCTTCCTCCAGGGCATCAAAAAGCGCTTCGCTTTCAGAAGATGAGGCATTGATATCCTCATCAGCAAGCGAGAGCGTAATATCATCCGCTTCGTGCCTGGGTTGTGGTGGGGCGGGTTTTGATACAGGCTTGTTTGGTACGACAGCTTTTTTAGCCGGGGTATCCTGCGGCGTTGCCGGTGAGCTTTTCGGTGCAGCAGGCGCGGCTTTCTTTTTTTCGACAGCAGCTGGCTTGTCTGTCAGGACAGGAGGCTCTGTCTGAAGATGATCGGTTCCGTTGAAAATCTGCTGGCAAACGCCGCAGCGTACAGCACCTTCATAGAGTTTCAACTGGTCTTCCGTGACCCTGAATGTTGTCTGGCAATGGGGGCATTTGGTAACCAGAATCACGCCTGCTTTTCCTTTTCAGCAAGCGTACCGGACAGCGCCACCCAGCCATCCAGGTAATGATAGGGGGATAAAGCCAGCCAGGGAGAATAGGCGGAGATGACCTCTTTTTCCTGCCAGTCCAGAATGCCGGAGAGCACCAGCTTTCCGCCGGGTTTCAAACGGGAGGCAATCGTTTGTGCCAGTTGCTGCAAGGGGCCTGACAGGATATTGGCAACAACAATATCGTACTGGCGGTTTTCTGCCTCTCCCGGATAGTTTCCTGGAAGGTAAAACGCAATATCGCACTGGTTTTCAGCGGCGTTTTCACCCGCGGTGATAACGGCCTGCTGATCAATATCCACACCGTCTACAGCTGCGGCTCCCAGTTTGAAAGCGGCAATGGCAAGGATACCGGAACCACAGCCATAGTCGAGCACAGATTGCCCCGGGCTGACATTTTCTTCCAGCCACTCCAGGCACAGGCGCGTTGTGGGATGGCTGCCGGTGCCGAATGCCAGGCCGGGATCAAGCTCAAGCACAATGCCATTGCTGGTGGGTGTTTCGTGCCAGCTGGGAACAACCCAGATGTTTTTCCCGATATGAATGGGGTCAAATTGGGCCTGTGTCTCACGCACCCAGTCCTTTTGCGGGACTTCCCGTACCAGGAAAGGTGGCGGAGTCTCCATGCCGCTTTCACCTGCGGCAAGAGAAATAATGGCGTTTGTATCGATATCGGCAGAAATCAGGGCGATAACACGGCTGCGCTGCCATACATGCTCTTCACTGTCAGCGCCGGGCTCGCCAAATATCGGGCGCTCGGCATCGGTTCCTTCATTGGCGTCCTCAACAGTCACCGCCATGGCGCCGGCAGCCAGCAATGCATCCGAAAAAAGGACCGTTTGCGTGTAATCGACTTCCAGTACCACTTCATTCCAGCTCACATACGGCTCCTGATGAGGGGAATACGATTATTCCTGATTATTTCTGTTTATCCTGGAACATGTCGCCCAGTTTTTGCTCCAGATAATGGATATTGGTCCCTCCCTGAATGAAGCAGGCATCGGACATCAGGTTACGATGAAGATCAATATTGGTCTGAATGCCTTCCACCACCATTTCCGAGAGGCCAACCTGCATACGCCGGATCGCCTGTTCCCGTGTCTCACCATAGGAAATGATCTTGCCGATCATGGAATCATAATTGGGGGGAACGGTATAGCCGGCATAGACATGGGAATCCACACGGATACCCGGCCCTCCCGGGACGTGCCATGCGGTGACTTTTCCTGGTGAGGGGGTGAATTTGTATGGGTCTTCCGCATTAATGCGGCACTCGATTGCGTGGCCGGTCAGCTTGATATCCCGCTGACGATAACGCAGTTTTTCGCCCGCGGCAATGCGGATCTGCTCCTGAATGATGTCAATACCCGTAATCATTTCTGTCACAGGATGCTCAACCTGAACGCGGGTGTTCATTTCAATAAAATAAAACTCACCCTTTTCATAAAGGAATTCAAACGTGCCAGCCCCTCTGAAGCCCAGTTTGCGGCAGGCATCCACACAGCGTTCCCCGATCCTTTCTATCAGGCGTCTCGGGATATCCGGTGCAGGCGCTTCCTCAATGACTTTCTGGTGGCGGCGCTGCATGGAGCAGTCGCGTTCACCCAGCCAGATGGCATTTTTGAACTGGTCTGCCAGTACCTGGACTTCAATATGGCGCGGGTTTTCCAGGAATTTTTCCATATAGACTTCCGGATTGCCAAAAGCGGTTCCGGCTTCTGCCTTGGTCATGGTCACGGCGTTCAGCAGCGCAGCCTCGGTATGAACAACCCGCATACCGCGCCCGCCACCACCGCCGGAAGCCTTGATAATGACCGGGTAGCCGATTTTTCGTGCGGTATGAATGATTTCTTTTGAATCATCAGAAAGCGCACCGTCCGAGCCAGGAACGCAGGGTACACCGGTTTTGATCATGGCCTGTTTGGCAGAAACCTTATCACCCATTAGCCGGATGGATTCGGGTGACGGGCCAATGAAAACAAAGCCGGATTGTTCAACCCGCTCGGCAAAATCGGCGTTTTCAGCCAGGAAACCATAACCCGGATGAATCGCTTCTGCATCCGTGACTTCCGCGGCACTGATGATGGCCGGCATATTCAGGTAGCTGGCGGCAGACGGTGCCGGTCCGATGCAGACTGATTCATCGGCCAGTCGGACATATTTTGCTTCCCTGTCGACCTCGGAGTGAACCACCACGGTTTTAATGCCCATCTCACGGCATGCACGCTGGATACGCAATGCAATCTCCCCGCGATTGGCAATCAGAATTTTTTCAAACATAGTGTCAGGACATCCTGAAAATCAAAAAGATAAAGAAGGATAGGTGAGGGCAGGCCCCCTGATTTATCCTATGATAAAAAGCGGCTGGGCATATTCGACGGGATGTCCGTTTTCTACCAGTATTTGCTTGATGACACCGGAAACATCTGCTTCGATTTCATTTAACAGTTTCATCGCTTCGATAATACAGAGGGTATCTCCCTGTCTGACGGTTGCACCCACTTCAACAAAGGGGGGATTACCTGGAGCGGATGCCGCGTAGAAGGTACCCACCATCGGAGATTTGACCACATGACCCTGTGGTTCGGCTGGTGCTGCAGCTTCTGCCGGTGCCGCCGCAGGAGCTGCAGTTGCCGGTGGCAGCGCAACATTGGGCCCATATTGCGGCATGGCTTGCGGCTGCATCAATATGGGTGCCGGCGCGGGGGCATTTTTGACAATACGTACCTGGCTGTCGCCTTCTGTTACCTCAAGTTCGGCAATCTGTGACTCGGCAACAAGGTCAATCAGGGTTTTAAGTTTACGAAGATCCATAAGAAATCCAGAAAATACGAGAAAAGAAAATTCAGTTATTGAGGGCAAATTCAATTGCCATGCGGTAGCCATCCATACCAAACCCGCATATTACACCTTTTGCAATAGCGGAGAGGTAGGAGTGGTGACGAAAAGATTCACGTTGGTGGATATTGGATATGTGTACCTCATAAAATGGGATGGCTACACCTGACAGTGCATCGCGCAGGGCAACGCTGGTATGGGTCAGGCCGCCGGGATTGATGACGATGGCTTCTACGCCTTCGGTGCGGGCCGTCTGAATGCGGTCAATCAGCGCCCCTTCATGATTGCTCTGGAAGCTGGAGAAACGTCCGCCTGCCCGTGTGACGAGATCATGGGCGGCAGCCTCGATATCTTTCAGTGTGGTCTTGCCGTACACTTCCGGCTCTCTTGTGCCAAGAAGATTCAGATTCGGACCATTG
This sequence comes from Oxalobacter vibrioformis, assembly GCF_027118995.1. Classification (NCBI taxonomy): domain Bacteria; kingdom Pseudomonadati; phylum Pseudomonadota; class Betaproteobacteria; order Burkholderiales; family Oxalobacteraceae; genus Oxalobacter; species Oxalobacter vibrioformis. Next base: position 1,061,221 of record NZ_CP098242.1, on the reverse strand, counting down.
AGCATAAGAATATGTTTAGCCATGTGTACCGTTTGTTATTTATTTTGGATCTGATTGCATTTTGCCGCTAAAAAGCAGTAACTGGCAAGAAAAAGAAGCTAGTTTACCAGAGCTGTCCTGATTAATCTGCCGAATGCCGCTATTCCTGCTGTTCGATGAGTTGTTTCAATCGGGCGATATCGGCTCTTTCCGCTTGTGAATCCATGGTTTTGACCATTTTGCGCATGTCGTCCGGATTGTACACAGCGAGATGAAAGATTTCGCCCTCATGGTAAAAATGAATAGTTTCCTCAGCTCGCGCTTTCTGTCGGTAACTTTCGGCTTCTGTAACTGAAATGTCGATATTTTTATTTAAAAGATGAATTTCAACATCTTTGGCGCTTTCGGCAAAAAGCTGCAAATGAATATCGCTGTGCTCGCCTGCTGTGCCATTTAATACCGCACCTGTCAGGTGTGGTTGGAATTGTGCCAGTTCCTGCATCATATGCAAAGCGGTTTTGCGCAGGAACAAAAGCCGTGCCGGTTGGGTGTCTGCCATGAAAATGTTGTGATAAATTCTAACTTCTTCTTCTATCTCGCTGTTATCTGGCAGAAAATTCCCGTTAATTCTGTTATCTCCAAGTATTTGTCTCGCAGCCCTTTTCTTGGCCATTTCATAGGTGGCGCCTTCTTCGGCAATCAGGCGGGCTGCGGCGATCGCGATCTCGCCACGTATGCCGTTCCAGTCTGTTCTGCGATCATTTGTCATGGCGATTATCATACTCTGGAACGCAAAATGGTGCGAGTCGGGTAGAATCTTCAGGTTTAATAAAAATCACAATGACATCATGCATATTCACATACTGGGTATTTGCGGCACATTCATGGGGGGGCTGGCCGTACTGGCCAAGGCGGCCGGACACAAGGTAACGGGGTGTGATGCCAATGTCTATCCGCCAATGAGCACCCAGCTCCAGGAGCAGGGTATTGAGCTGATTCATGGCTATGATGCGGGCCAAACGGATATCAATCCTGATCTGTACATTATCGGCAATGTGGTGTCCCGCGGCAATCCCCTGATGGAAGCGATTCTGAATCGTGGCCTGCCCTATATGTCCGGGCCGGAGTGGATTGGACAGCATATTCTTCAGAACAAATGGGTTCTCGCGGTGGCGGGAACCCACGGGAAGACCACAACGTCAGCCATGCTGGCCTGGCTGTTGGAAGATGCCGGCTATGCGCCGGGCTTTCTGATTGGGGGGGTTCCCTTCAATTTTGGCATTTCTGCCCGGCTTGGCGGCAACGCCGGACCCTCTTCGTTTTTTGTGATTGAAGCAGACGAATACGATACGGCTTTTTTTGACAAGCGCAGCAAATTTGTCCACTACCATGCGAGAACGGCCATCCTGAATAATCTGGAATTTGACCATGCTGATATTTTTCCGGATATTGGTGCCATAGAAACCCAGTTTCATCATTTTGTCCGGACGGTTCCTGGAAACGGGCAACTGATTGTCAATGCGCGCGAGCCGGCTTTAGCGCGGGTTCTTGAGAAGGGATACTGGAGTGAAAAGGTCTGGTTTGGCGGGCCGATGCCGGATGGCTGGACCTTTGAAGAACGTGACGCGCTGACTTTTGATGTGCTGTTTAATGGAGAAATACAGGGAACAGTATCATGGGAATTGACCGGGGAGCATAACCGGTTGAATGCGCTTGCCGCTATTGCCGCAGCCAGGCATGTGGGTATTGTGCCTGAAGTGGCGATTGCCTCGCTTTCGCGCTTCAAAAATGTCAGACGAAGAATGGAGTTGCGCGGGGAGGCTCACGGCATCCGGGTATATGATGATTTCGCGCATCATCCGACGGCCATTACAACCACCGTGGCAGGCTTGCGCAAGAAAGTGGGACCGTCTTCCGATCAGGCCCGGATTATTGCCGTGCTGGAACCGCGTTCCAACACCATGAAGCTGGGTGCCATGAAAGAGGCCCTGCCGGAAAGCCTCAAGGAAGCCGATCTGGTGTTCGGCTATGGCGCATTATCCGGAAAAGATGCGTTGGATTGGGATCTTGGCGAGGCGCTTTTGCCCCTGGCTGAAAAAGCGGCGGCATATCATGATCTGGAGAAAATGGTGGAAAGCATCGTAAAAGCAGTCCGGCCCGGCGATCATATTCTGGTGATGAGTAATGGCGGGTTTGGCAATGTGCACCAGAAAATCCTCGACAGGATTCATTCGAAAGCGGTATCACCATGATCTTGTATCTCCATGGGTTCCGCTCATCCCCCGCTTCTTTCAAGGCACAGGCAGCAGCAGATTATATGAGCAGGCAGGGGTTGTCCGGCCGGTTTTTTTGCCCGCAGCTCCCGGAGTCGCCCTTTTCGTCGGTTTCACTGGCATCCCAGCTGATGGAGGGACATGATCCTGCCAGGATTTTGTTGATCGGATCATCGCTGGGAGGGTACTATGCCACTTTTCTGGCAGAAAGGACCGGATGCAAGGCGGTGTTGTTGAATCCGGTGGTTGATCCCTGGCATGTCAAGGCAGGCACGGACAATCCGCCTGATACGCTTGAGCTGGCAGATTGGGAAATGGACAGGGAAAAATATGCCGATGAGCTTCGTCGGTTTCAGGTGCGCAGGATCACCCGGCCGGAGCGGTATTTTCTGATTGCCGCAACAGGAGATGAGTTACTGGATTACCGGCAAATGTGTGCGCATTACGAAAAGGCACGCCAGATTATCATCGACGGCAGTGATCACAGTCTGTCAGAGTTTCCGGATTATCTGGATGAGATTCTGGCGTTTGGCAGTCTGCAGCCAGTCTGAGCAGGAAGTTGTGATGAAAGCGTATCATTGAAGAATTAACGGAAAGCAGTTTTTTGCTTTCAGAAAAATGTTGCATGAATTTATTTTTTGAAGAATCCGGTGATTTCAGGACCGGCAGTGTGCTGGCCCAGGTCGGGGAAGCCTACCAGGTGGAGCTTCCCGGCGGGAAACGAACCAAGGTCAGGGCAAGGGATGTGCTGTTGCAGTATGAGGCCTATGACCCGGTGCAACTGATGTCAGAGGCACAGGAAATTGCCGGGGAAATTGACCTGGATTTTCTCTGGGAAGTGGCGGGGGAAGCCGAATTCAGCTTTACCGAACTGGGTACAGAGTACTTCGGCCATGAGCCCCGGCCACAGGAAGCCGCAGGTCTTTTACTCCGGTTGCATGCCGCACCGGTATATTTTTACCGGAAAGGCAAGGGACGCTATAAGGCGGCACCGGAAAAATCCCTGAAAGCCGCTTTGGCCAGCATAGAAAAAAAGCGCCAGCTGGCCATCATCCAGGAACAGTATGTCGAGCAGATGAAGACAGGTGTTTTCCCGGAGGCGATGAAGCCGCTTGCCATCCAGTTGTTGTGCAAGCCGGATAAAAACGGAATGGAATACAAGGCGTTGACCCAGGCATGTACCGCGCTTCAGACAACCCCTGAACGGTTTATGCTTAAAACGGGTGCCGTGGCTTCCCCGTTTGATCTGCACCTGTCCTGTTTCCTTTTTGAGCATTTCCCGAAAGGGACCGGTTTTCCTTTTGAGAAAATCACGGTGCCGATTCCGGATTTGCCGGTAGCAGATGTCCAGGCTTTTTCCATTGATGATGTCACGACAACAGAAATTGATGATGCGTTTTCCGTTACCCGCCTGCCCGACGGGAATGTCAAAGTCGGTATCCATATCGCCGCACCGGCACTCGGCATGATGCCGGGAGATGATATTGATGCGGTTGCCCGCCAGCGAATGGCAACCGTGTATATGCCGGGGGACAAGATCACCATGCTGCCGGATGATTATGTGCGTGTTTTTACGCTGGGGGCAGGTGAAAAAAGGCCGGCCGTCAGTCTGTATGCCACCATTAATCAGGAAGACAGTACACTGCTCGCAACGGAAACCTGCCTGGAATTCATCCAGGTTGCTGTCAATTTACGGCTCAATGATCTTGAGCACATTGTGACAGAAGAAAATCTGGCTGAAGACAAAGGGGAATATCCGCACAAAGAGGAGATTGGCATCCTCTGGTGCTGGGCGCAGGCGAGGGAAAAAGTGCGTATGGCAAAGCGGGAAAGTTTTGGCCTGAAACCGCAACAGGCCAATCACCCGGATTACAGTTTTTATCTACACGATGGCCTGGTTACCATCGAGCAGCGGATGCGCACGGCGCCACTGGACCGGATCGTGGCTGAACTGATGATTTTTGTAAACAGTACCTGGGGACGCCTGATGCAGGAGCATGGTGTTCCCGGTATTTACCGCAGTCAGGGAGAGGGTAATGGCTCATGGGCGGCTCGTCGCCTAGTACGTATGCAGACACATGCAGCACCGCATCAGGGGTTGGGGGTCGATCAGTATTCCTGGAGCACATCACCCCTGAGGCGTTATACGGATCTGGTCAACCAATGGCAGATTCTGGCCTGCATTCAACACGGTGTGACCGCCCCCCTTTCTGCGCCATTCAAACCCAGGGATGCCGATCTTTTTGCCATTGTCAGCGCTTTTGATTCCGCCCATACGATTTATACTGAATTCCAGACAAAAATGGAACGATACTGGTGTTTGCGCTGGCTCTCCCAGCATGATGTCCGGCAGGCCAGGGCGGTGGTTATCCGGGATGAAATGGTTCGATTGCTGGATATTCCGCTGACTATCCCCTTACCTGCAGTCCGCACACTGGGACGTGGGACACAGGTGACCCTTGATTTGCTCAGATGGGATGAAGTTGATCTGTCTGTTGAAGCCCGCCTTGTTGAAGTGTCTGCTGTTACTGCGGATGAGAATATGGCAGAATCAGATGATGAAATTGTGGATTAGCCGTTTTTGACTGTCAAATTCACATTAAAATAGCAGCAAGTTGCGAGAGCGCTGCTGTTTTTTTTCCGGCATCCCTGCCGGTTGTGTCGCGGAGCAGGATATTTGAGTTTTTCCCTACAAAACCGTGCATTAGGTTATGCGATCCTTGTATCAGTACTGGTACACGGCATATTGATGTTCGTCCGTTTTGTCCCTCCCCGTGCCTTTCATATCGTGCCGCCCGATCCCACCCTGGAAGTCGTGCTGGTGAATGCCAAGGCCAAAGGCGCGCCTTTACATCCTGACGCCGTTGCCCAGGCCAATCTGGATGGCGGTGGAACAAAAGAGAAGGGACGGCCCAGTTCACCGTTACCTGATTCCAGCCGGGTTGCTGATGGGGATGTGCTGGCTTCATCGCAGCGCCGGATAGAAGAATTGCAAAAAGAACAAAAACAGTTGGCCGCCAAACTGAAGGATGAGCTAAAGACCAGCGTGCCGCAGGTCAGGGAAAATCCATCGGCAAATGAATCCGGTGATGCCGGTGTCACGACACAGACCGACAGCCAGCAAGGGGTTGCGGGGCGGGCCGCTGCAATTGACCGCACGATTTCAGAGCAGGCCAGCCGTCCCAAAAAGGTATTTATTTCTCCGCGGACACGGGAAGTCGGGCACGCCATGTATTACAAATCCATGCAGCGGAAAATTGAAAATATCGGTACACTGAATTTTCCGCAGCGAAATGGCCGGAAACTCTATGGTGAACTGGTGGTCACTATTCCGGTTGCACAGGATGGCACACTCTACGAAAAAGAGGGAGGACCCCGGGTGGAAAGATCGTCCGGCAATGCCGCGCTTGACAATGCCGCATTGCGGATTGTCCGAAGGGCGGCGCCTTTTGGCCCGTTTCCGCCCAAAATGCGTTCTGCGATCGCAAGCGAAGTCTGGGTTATCGAAACGCGCTTCCGCTTTACCCGGGATGAAGCGCTGGAAACCGAGTCCTGAGGCTGGCCCGCTTTAACTATTACCTGTTCAGGAATTGCCATATGTCTGCCCCCGATCGTTATGCTGTTATAGGAAATCCGGTTGCGCACAGCAAGTCACCGGACATTCATGCCCTGTTTGCCATGCAGACGCATCAGAATATGCGGTATCAGCATCTGCTTGCCCCTCTGGATGGTTTTGAGGCAACCGTTATGCAATTCGTTGCTGAAGGCGGCAAAGGCCTGAATGTGACCGTACCATTCAAGCTGGAGGCTTTTAAGCTTGCCACGTCATTGACGCCGCGAGCACAGGCTGCAGGCGCGGTGAATACCCTGAAATTCGAAGAGGGCATCATCATTGGCGACAATACGGATGGCAAGGGATTGATGGTGGATATCGTTGAAAATGCCGGTTATCCGGTTGCGGGTGCCCGTGTCCTGCTTTTGGGAGCCGGCGGCGCGGCGCGTGGCGTGATCCAGCCGCTTTTGGCGCTGCGTCCGGCAAGACTGATGATTGCCAATCGCAGTGTGGATAATGCCAGGGAACTGGCTGACTTTTTTTCGTCTGCCGGCAAAGTGGATGTTTCCGCCTACGCTGCATTGCAGGAGCCATTCGATATCATTATCAATGCGACTTCAGCAGGGCTGAGTAATGAGATGCCGCCTGTGCCGGCTGCCGTTTTCAGGCCATCTGCACTGGCTCTGGATATGGTTTATGGTGACAGACCGACGCCTTTTCTGGATTTTGCGGCAACGCATGGTGCTGTCGTGCGCGATGGTTTTGGCATGCTGGTTGAGCAGGCGGCAGAATCCTTTTTTCTCTGGCGGGGGGTGCGCCCGGCCACGGAGCCGGTATTTTCTGCCTTGAGGCCGCAGGCAGCATGAAGTCATTTTTCGTCTGGGTAAAAAAATACCGTTACTGGATACTTCTTGCGCCGGTTGCCTTTTTTTCCCTGATCCAACTGTATTATTTCTGCCAGATAGCCTGGTGGGTCAAGTTCAATCCTGAGTCGACCAGCTTCATGCGTCAGCAACTGGCGGTTCTCAGAAAAAATAACCCCAAGGCAGAACTCAAACATAAATGGGTACCTTATAACCAGATATCACGAAATCTGAAGCGTGCCATCATTGCCTCGGAAGATGCCAATTTTTCTGCCCATGAAGGGGTGGATTGGGAGGCCCTGATGCGGGCTTATGAAAAAAATCTGAAGAAGGGAAAAGTGGTTGCCGGAGGATCAACCATTACCCAGCAGTTGGCCAAAAATCTGTTTCTTTCCGGGAGCCGGAGTTATTTTCGCAAGGTGCAGGAGCTGATCATCACCTATATGCTGGAGTTCCTGATGGACAAGGAACGGATTTTCGAGATATACCTGAATGTGGTTGAGTTTGGCCGCGGGGTTTTTGGCGCGGAAGCTGCTGCACGGCATTATTACGGGGTATCCGCAGCCGGCCTTGGGCCTGAGCAGGCGGCCAGACTCGCCGTCATGCTGCCCAATCCGCGTTATTACGGTACGCTCAGGGATTCCAGTTACCTGGCTCAGCGCACACAGATTATCCTGCGAAGGATGGGGTCCGCCGCGCTGCCGAAAAAGCCCTTGCCGCCGCCGAAAAAGGCGGTATCGGGCCGTAAAAAATAATGCGCCGGAATCAGTAAAAGCTTGCCTCTGTCGTTTGATGTCAGTAAACTTGCCTTTTTCCATGGGTGTTAGCCGGTTATTTCTTTTGAAAAAGAATGGCCTGCGCTGACAGGGGGCTGGCATGACGGGTTTTTTGTCATGTGGTTCAGGATTACCTGAAAGAATTCCTCATGATCAATGTGTTTATCTTGCAGAATGGCCGTTTAAGCCAGGTTCCGATTGATTCCAAGGCGGACCTGGAAAATGTCGCGCCTGTCTGGGTTGATCTGACCTCACCTACCGAAGATGAGCGCCTGTGGGTCAAAAATATTTTTGGCGTCACCATGCCGGATGAGGATGAGGTCAAGGATATTGAAGCCTCTGCCCGTTATTACGAAGCGGAAAATGGTGATATCCATCTCAGGACAGACTTCCGTATTGATGATGAAGAAGGGCCGCAGACGATAACGGTTGCATTTATCCTGGCCCGCGGGATGCTGTTTTCCGTGCATCCTGAGGATCTCCCGGTATTTCGTCTGGTCCGGATGCGTGCGCGTTCACGGCCTGGTTCCATCACGGATTACAAGGATGTTCTCCTTGATCTGTATGCAACGGACGCCGAATATTCCGCCGATGCGCTGGAAGGCATCTATCGCAATCTGGAAGATGTGAGTATTCGCGTTTTGCAGGAAACTTTCACGGACCAGGATGCGGCAGCAACGCTTTCCGCCATTGCCAAGGAAGAAGACTTGAATGGCCGTATCCGGCGCAGCATGATGGATACCCGGCGGGCGGTCAGCTTTTTGATGCGGGGACGGCTTCTCGATTCGGAACAATTCGAGGAAGCCCGCCAGATTCTCCGGGATATTGAATCACTGGATGGTCATACCTCGTTTCTTTTCGATAAGATCAACTTCCTGATGGATGCCACGGTTGGTTTTATCAACATCAACCAGAACAAGATCATCAAGATTTTCTCGGTTGCCAGCGTGGTCTTTTTGCCGCCAACACTTATCGCCAGCATTTATGGCATGAATTTCCATATTCTGCCGGAACTGACCTGGGATTTTGGTTATCCCTTTGCCTTGCTTTTGATGATAGGCAGCGCCGTTGCGCCTTTCTGGTATTTCCGCCGCCGCGGCTGGCTTAATTAATCTGCCCGGACAGTCCTGTCCCGGTTTTACGTATCAATGGTTTGAGCCGGTTCATCATATATGACGGCTCTGGCGGACATGTGCCTGCCTGGGTTCGTTGGGCAGGGTGGCATTGGCCGTTTCTTTATGCCGTTTCATATGGGTTTTGCCAGCATAGTCCTGGCCGATGGTGATTCTGACCTGGTCAGCGTCCGCCCCTTTTAATACCAGCCATTCCGTGACAAGAGAGGCCAGCCGGTCAAGTGCAATGGCATGGGTTGTTCGTCCCGTCTTGTACAGCCAGTCTGACAGATCCATGAAGCGGGTAAAAGGGCTGTCTGCGAGGATCATCGGCAGTGTTCTGGCGAAACGCCCGGAATTGGCGACAAGATCCCAGAAACGGGCAAAACGGACCAACCGCTGCATGGTGAAGAAATCAATATCCGCTGTTGCCAGGATGGTATAGGGAGGCGCCGGATCAAAAGCCAGTCCGAAAGCTTCTGTATGGCGGAGGATGGGCGTACCGCGCAGCCGCTTTAAAATACCGACCTGTATTTCATGGGGGGCCAGTGCAACCAGCCGGTCAAACCCAGCGGCAAAGCTTTCCAGTGTTTCACCTGGCAGTCCGGCAATCAGGTCGGTATGCAGGTGTGCCTGGCTGTGATTTCTCAGCCACCGGATATTGGCTTCGCTTTTGTTGTTGTCCTGCTTCCGGCTGATTCGGTCCTGTACTTCCGGATTGAACGTTTGCACCCCGACTTCCAGTTGCAATGTCCCGGCGGGAAACGGCTGGATGGCTTCTTTCAGCGCATCTGACAGATGGTCCGGTACGACCTCGAAATGAACAAAAACCGGGTCAGAAGGATCGGCATGAATTTTGTCCAGGAAAAACTGAAGGATCTGCCGGCATTTTTTTGTATTCAGATTGAACGTGCGATCCACGAATTTAAAACTTCGGGCACCGCGCACGTAAAGTTTTTCCATTTCCGCAAGGAAGCGGTCGGTATCAAATGCCCAGGCGGTTTTGTCCAGTGAGGAAAGGCAGAATTCGCAACGAAAGGGACAGCCGCGAGACGCTTCGACATACAGGGTGCGATTGGCAATATCCTCATCGGTATAAAGATCGTAAGGCATCACAATATCGTTTAAGTCCAGCTGTTTTCCCTTATGAAATTTTTCTTCGGGAGGCGTGCCGTTCAGGATGTGATCGCACAGCTCGGGAACCGTTGCTTCACCCCAGCCGCTGATGACATAATCAGCCATTTTCGCCAGTGGTTGCGATCCAGCCTCATGCGAGATTTCAGGTCCGCCAAGCAGGATGGGCGTCGTTGGCGAGATTGCCTTGAGCAGGGAAACGAGCCTGGCGGTTTCTTCCGCATTCCAGATGTATACCCCCATGCAGATGATGGACGGTTGCTCTGCCAGGATTCTTTCAGCGGCAATGGCAGGGTTGATGCCGATAACCAGTTCCATGATACGCGTGCGTTCCCGGTGTTTCCCCATATTGGCGTGCAGGTAACGCAGGCCTAATGAGCAGTGGGCATACCGGGCATTCAGTGTGGTCAGGAGGATGGTCATAGTAACAGCATGGAGAAGTCAGGACAGGCAGCAGCAATACGGAAGGTATGATGACATGGCGCCGAAAAATTTTCCAATCGGCCAAAAAGCGCTGCCAGGACACGGTTTCATTTTATAAAATCTTTGGTTATTGTTTGTTAGGGACTCGTAAAATTGACTTGAGTCAAGAATATATCAAAGTGGAAACAGATATGATAGCGGCTGGCTTTTTGCCTCGTATACAAAGGGACAGATTGCCCTTTATACCGGCAGGTTATCATTGAAGTGAATACTGAATCCAATCATCCATGAGTGCAGCAGCCAACATCAGCCCAGAGGCAGATTCCGGGAACATGATGTTCAAAAGATATCATGTTCATCCTGCTGTCAGTGTTTTTCTTTTTTCCATGCCGCCAAGGTGATGGTTCCTGCAGTCATGCAACTCGCAGATGACAGGGTGTCGCCTGTTCCGTGGCAGGATAAAAGACGAAAAACACATGATGAACGGATCGCAGAGGCAGTGCAATGAAAATCAAAGTGCAGTAATCGCAGTATCGACGCAGTAATAAGCAACAAAAAACAATAACTGGAGAAAACACATCATGGGTACCAGAGCAGCATTATCAGGTGTACGCGTGCTTGATATGACCCACGTACAGGCAGGTCCGACTGCATCACAGCTTCTGGCCTGGCTGGGTGCTGACGTCATCAAACTGGAACCACCAAATGGTGACATCACCCGCCAACAGTTGCGCCACATCCAGGGCGTAGACAGCCTGTACTTCACGATGTTGAACAGCAACAAACGCTCCATTACCGTTAACATGAAGAGCAAAGCGGGCAGCCAGGTATTTGAGGAACTGATCAGAAATTGTGATGTCCTCATGGAAAATTTTGGCCCGGGCGTGCTTGAAAGGCTCGGCTATTCCTACGAAACCATCAACAGTATCAACCCGGCCATTATCGTTGCCTCCATCAAGGGCTTCGGTTCATCCGGCCCATATGCTGACTACAAAGCCTATGAGCCGATTGCACAGGCAATGGGGGGCTCCATGTCCACTACGGGTTTCCCGGAAAACCCGCCGACCATCACTGGTTCCCAGGTTGGTGATACAGGTACCGGTTTGCATCTGGTTATCGGTATTTGCGCGGCCCTGTATCAGCGTACGCATAATGGCAACAAAGGCCAGTATGTTGAAACTGCCATGCAGGAATCCGTCATGAACCTGTGCCGCGTCAAATTCCGTGACCACAGCCGTCTTATGGGGGGGAAGGCCGAACTCACCGAGTACAGCCGTCCCACCATGGGTCTGACTGCCACGCCGCGTGCCGGTAACGACTCCGGGGGCGGTCAGCTTGGTAATTGTATTCCCTGTAAACCACACGGTCTGAATGACTATGTTTACATGGTCGTCCAGGAAGCCATCTGGCCGACACTGGCGCGTATCATGGGGGGTGAAGAGCTCGTCAACGACGAGCGCTTTTCCAAGATTGGTGAGCGCCGCAAGAATCAGGCAGAACTGTGGAAAATCATCTCTGACTTTGCTGCCAGTTATACCAAGTTTGAATTGACTGCCCTCTTCAACGAAAAAGACATCCCGTGCGGCCCTGTTTTGACGACTGAAGAAATTGCCAACGACGCCCACATTGCGCATCGCAATATGTGGGTCAGGGTTGAAGGCCATCCGGGCGGGGATTATTTCACTGTGGGTATGCCGATCAAGATGTCGGAAGGGACTGTTGAGAAGATCCTGCCGGCACCGCTTCTGGGCGAGCATACCGACGAGGTACTGAAAGAGGTTTGCGGTTTTGACGATGCGACAGTAGTAAAACTCAAAGAGCAGGGTGCGTTTACCAATCCACGGAAAAAATAATGGAAGCGGATGGAACGTATGCTTTAATAACGTCTGTTTTATTGGACCAAGCCAGGATGGATGATGAAAATCAGCCATCCATTATTTTGAAGGGCAAGTATGAATATTCATGAATATCAGGGAAAAGAGATTTTACGCAAATATGGTGTAATAACTCCTCGTGGTGTTCCCTGTTTTAGTGTTAATGAAGCCGTTGAGGCTGCAGAAAACCTGGGTGGAAAAGTCTGGGTGGTAAAAGCGCAGATTCACGCAGGTGGTCGCGGAAAAGGCGGTGGTGTCAAAGTGGCCAGGTCAATTGATGAGGTCGAGCAATATGCCAGTGATATTCTGGGCATGACACTGGTTACCCACCAGACCGGTCCTGAAGGCCGCGAAGTCAAGCGTCTGCTGATTGAAGAAGGTGCGGATATTGCCAAGGAATACTATATCGGCATGGTTGTGGATCGCGAAACACAGCGTGTTGCATTGATGGCATCATCCGAAGGCGGTATGGATATTGAAGATGTGGCGCATAATACGCCCGAACTGATCCACAAGGTTTTCATTAATCCGAACACCGGCCTGACCGATGCGGAAGGTGAAGACATCGCCAGAAAAATCGGTGTGCCTGATGTTGCCGTAAAAGAAGCATGCCAATTCATGCAGGGTCTGTACAAGGCATTTGACGAGACAGACGCTTCGCTGGCAGAAATCAATCCGCTGGTTCTGACCGGGGATAACCGCATCATTGCACTGGACGCCAAATTCAATTTCGACTCAAACGGGATGTATCGTCAGCCGGAAGTTTCCGGTATGCGTGACTTTGACGAAGAAGATCCGGATGAAATCGCCGCGTCGAAGTTTGATCTGACCTATATTGCCCTTGATGGTGATATTGCCTGTATGGTTAATGGTGCCGGTCTGGCCATGGCAACCATGGATATCATCAAATTGTTCGGTGGTGAGCCGGCCAACTTCCTTGACGTGGGTGGTGGTGCAACAACAGAAAGGGTGACGGAAGCTTTCAAGATCATGCTCGCCAATCCCAAGGTCAAGTGTATTCTCGTGAATATCTTCGGCGGCATCATGCGTTGTGATGTTATCGCAAACGGTATCGTTGAAGCCGCACGTCAGGTAGAACTGAGAGTCCCCCTGGTTGTCCGTCTTGAAGGAACCAATGTCGAGCTTGGCAAGGAAATTCTGGCCAAGTCCGGTTTACCGATTATTTCTGCCGATGGCATGACGGATGCCGCACAAAAGGCAATCAAAGCAGCTAAGGGGTAATAAAGATATGTCTATTCTGATTAACAAAAATACACGCGTGATTGTTCAGGGCCTGACCGGAAAAACCGGCGCATTCCACACTGAAATGTCACAAAATTATGCCTTTGGCAAGGAATGCTATGTCGGTGGTGTTACCCCGAAAAAGGGGGGGACCACCTTCCTGGACATTCCGGTCTTTGAGACGGTCGCTGAGGCAAAAAAACAGACAGGCGCAACCGTTTCTGTCATCTATGTGCCGCCTCCGTTTGCTGCTGCCGCGATTGATGAAGCGGTTGAAGCGGAAATGGACCTGGTCATCTGCATTACCGAAGGTATCCCGGTTCGTGACATGATTCGCACCCGTGACAGGATGAATGGCAAGAAAACTATTCTTGTCGGCCCGAACTGCCCGGGTATCATCACACCGGATGAGCTCAAGATCGGCATCATGCCTGGTCACATCCACAGAAAAGGCACCATTGGCGTGGTTTCCAAGTCAGGCACCCTGACCTACGAATCTGCCGGTCAGCTTGCCGAGTTTGGCCTGGGACAATCCACGGTTGTTGGCGTGGGTGGTGACCCGGTCAATGGACTCAAGCACATTGATGTGCTGAAGATGTTCAATGACGATCCGGAGACGGAAGCCGTCATCATGGTTGGCGAAATCGGTGGCAATGATGAAGAGACTGCTGCAAGATGGGCAAAGGACAATATGAAAAAGCCGATTATCGGTTTTATCGCAGGTGTCACTGCGCCTCCAGGAAAGCGTATGGGTCATGCCGGTGCCATTATCTCTGGCGGCAAGGGTACGGCTCAGGAGAAACTCGCTGTGATGGAAGAGTGCGGGATTACCGTTACCAGAAATCCAGGCGAAATCGGAAAGACCCTGAAATCCGTTCTGAAGTAAAACGATGGTTTTCATATCCCTGGCCTCTTTGTGAGGTCAGGGATTTTTTTATGGAACCGCTGATTAACGCAGCAATTCGTTCGCAAAACACGTTAATCAGCGGTTCCTGATGTGTTTTTTATTTGCCCTGTTTCGATGAATTCGAGAAGCAGCATCAGTGCATGTTCCACACTTTTTTCCCGTACGGTCTGACGGTCACCCGAAAAGCACTGTCGCTCGGTATGTATCCAGTTATTTGCTGCCAGTCCGAACCAGACGGTTCCCACCGGTTTGGCTGGCGTTGCCCCGTCGGGGCCGGCTATGCCTGTGGTGGCTATCGCGATGGAACCGTTAGCGGCCTGCAGTGCACCTTTTGCCATGGCAGAAACGACTTCGCCGCTGACGGCGCCATATTGCCGGATCAGTGTTTCAGAAACATGGAGCATACCGGTTTTTGACAGATTGGAGTAGGTTACCCATCCGCAGTCAAACCATTGGGAAGAACCGGGAATATCTGTTATCGCTTGGGCAATTCCCCCGCCAGTGCAGGATTCCGCTGTGACGAGCATTTCTTTTTTTCGGAGCAGTTCATTGCCCAGTCGGGTTGCCAGTTGAAAAATGTCTGTCATGGGAAATCCTGTCAGCAGGGTTATGACGTTATGCCAGGCAGGGCAAACGCCATCAGCACATAAGCGATTATGGCATAAATCGCAGCAAGGATATCATCTGCCATGACGCCCAGACCGCCTTTCAATTGGGCATCCACCTGGCGGATAGGCGGAGGCTTGGTCATGTCAAAGAGCCGGAAAAGTAAAAAAAGCCAGCATTGTCCCAGAAGGGTTGTGGGCATGAATATCAGCAAGACAAGCCATATCCCGATGATTTCATCCCAGACCATGCTGCCATCATCGGGGCTGTTTAAGGCATTTCCGCTTTTTGTGCATGTCCAGATGCCCAGTATGAAACCCAGAACAACAATGATGCTCCAGGCCATCTGGGTAAAAACCTCAGGCCAGCTTGTTGTCAGAGCATAAAAAATCAGCCATCCGAAGAGTGTGCCGGCCGTGCCGGGCATGATGGGAGAAAGGCCACTGCCAAAACCCAGTGAAATGAAATGCGCCGGATGCGATAAAAGAAAACGCTTATCGGGCCTGATTCGGGATGATGGCGTTTGTGCTTCGCTCATGTCGTTGAAAAGTGGTCGAAAGATTTATCAGCAAAAGCCTGTGGTTCTCCTTTGGCATTGACCAGTCGCAGGCCTGCGGCTTTTTCTATGGTGCCAATCACTGCGACAGCCGTTCCCGTCTGTCGGGCCGCTTCAAGTATGGCAGTGCGGCTGGATACGGGCGCTGTAAAACACAGCTCATAATCATCGCCCCCGGCCAGCATGCAGCGCAACTGGAAATCATGCGGCTGGTCATGAAGAACCTGCCCGGCTGGCAGGGTATCAATGTTGATGGTTGCCCCTGCTTTGGAGCGGTTCAGGATATGGGATAAATCACCAATCAGGCCATCAGATAAATCAATCGCAGCATGGGCATGCCGGCGGATTGCCATACCCAGTTCGACGCGCGGGGTCGGCATCTGGAGATGGGTTAAGGCGTCTCCCATGACTTCAGCATCCAGAGAGATGGTGCCTTTCAGAAATTCCAGTGCGGCGCGTGCTTCTCCCAGTGTGCCGGAAACCCAGATGTCATCACCCACTCTGGCCTGATCCCTTCGCAGTGCTTCGCCGGATGGCACTTCCCCTAACACGGTAATACAGACACTCAAGGGCCCGCGGGTGGTATCCCCTCCAATCAACTCACAATGATGTTTTTCAGCCAGTGCGAAAAGTCCCTCGGAAAAGGGTTTCAGCCAGGCTTCATCAGAAGCCGGTAATGAGAGCGCAAGGGTAAAGGCAACAGGTCTTGCGCCCATGGCCGCGAGATCAGACAGGTTAACCGCCAGTGATTTATGTCCCAATTGCCTGGGATCGGTATCAGCAAAAAAGTGAATACCCGATACCAGCATATCGCATGAGATGGCAGTTTGCATCCCTGGCTTTGGCGTCAAGAGCGCACAATCATCGCCTATGCCCAGGGTAATATCCGGTGTCGGACGAGTGAAAAAACGGGCGATGAGATCAAATTCAGAGGGCATGTTGAATCCGGGAAAAGAATTTTATGGTGTTTTTTTCAGGTCAGAATCAATACAAAAGGCAGTGTAACGGGGTGCGGCACAGGAATCAATTTTATATGCCGGTGAATGATCCAGTTTATAATACATGCAACGTGATGTTGTGCCGATGATTTTTTATTCTGTGTGCATACTCACCTTCTATCGTTATTAATGAATGAAGTGTTGCCTGGTGTTGATGCGGGCAAACACTTTATCAGGGAATTTTCCGGGTCATGACTCAACCTCAGTGGATCGAATATACAGGCGCCGCGCTTTTTCTTTTTGCGGTACTGCATACTTTTTCGACTAAATTTTTTATCCGGCTTGCAAACAAGGAAACCCGGCATGCCGGATTATGGCATTTGCTGGGTGAAGTGGAGGTGGTTTTCGGTTTCTGGACATTTATTCTCCTGGTATTTCTTGCTGTTGCCAATGGCTCAACGGCTGCCGTTGACTATCTGGATGCCCAGAATTTCACAGAGCCGCTGTTTGTTTTTGTCATTCTTGTGATTGCCGGAACCCGCCCTGTTCTCCAGGCAGCGCGTTTGCTGATCAATATTCTGGATCGCCTGATTCCTTTGCCCAAAAGTGTCAGTTACTACTTTCTGTTGCTGGCCGTTGTTCCGCTGTTGGGCTCTTTCATTACCGAGCCGGCAGCCATGACACTGGCGGCACTCATGTTGCGGGACCGGTATTTATCCCGCCGGATTCCCGAATCCATGAAATACCTGACCTTTGCCATTTTGCTGGTCAATGTGTCCATTGGCGGCGTGCTGACGCCTTATGCTGCTCCTCCCGTATTGATGGTGGCGGAAAAATGGGGATGGGGGATGGATTTCATGCTGAGCATGTTCGGCTGGAAAGCCGCGCTGGCGGTATTTATCAATGCTCTGGCAGCAACCTGGATATTCAGGCGTGTCCTGCTTCGCCTGGACGATCTTGAAGATGATTTTGAGATTGGTGCTGTTCCACCGCTTGTGATGGGGATCCATCTGGCTTTCCTGGCGGGAACTGTTATCTTCAGCCACCATCCCGCCGTGTTTTTAGGACTTTTTCTTTTCTTCCTCGGGTTTACCGAGGCTTATAAACAGTACCAGAGTCCACTGATGCTGCGGGAAGGGTTGCTGGTTGCCTTTTTCCTGGCGGGCCTGGTTGTGCTGGGAAGCATGCAGAAATGGTGGCTGCAGCCTGTTTTGGCAGGGATGGATTCCCTGATGCTTTTTATTGGTTCCACGCTGTTGACGGCAATTACGGATAATGCAGCATTAACCTATCTGGGTTCTTTGGTGGAAGGGCTGTCTGATGCCAATAAATACGCACTGGTTGCCGGTGCCGTAACGGGCGGGGGGTTGACCGTGATTGCCAATGCGCCCAACCCGGCCGGTTTTTCTATCCTTAAAGGTTCTTTCGAGGAAGAATCCATCAATCCGATGATGATGTTTCTCTTCGCTTTGCCGCCCACGGTTATTGCCGCCTGCTGTTTCTTTTTTCTGTGATTTCAAAAGCTTGCGCTCTCCTCTTGAGCCCGTGGCTTATGCCGGAAACCGGCATGACCTAGTGCATTGATTTCTCTGCGGAAAGATGAAGATGTCCTGTTGTCGTTTCATGAAAATTGGCTCTTCTTCATGCGGCCTCAAAAGGGTATAATGCCAGCCATGAATGTATCAGTCGATCCTCAGTTGGAATCCCTGCGCACCCCTCCCCACTCCATTGAAGCAGAGCAATCTGTACTCGGAGGCCTTCTTCTTGATAATGCCGCATGGGACCGGATAGGTGATCTGCTTGGCCAGGATGATTTTTATCGATTCGATCATCGTCTTATTTTCCAGCACATTTCCCGGTTGATTGCCGCATCACGGCCTGCTGATGTAATTACGGTTTACGAGTCGCTCTCTAGTATTGGCAAGGCTGATGAGGTGGGGGGATTGTCCTATCTGAATGCGTTGGCGGTAAATACTCCCTCTGCGGCCAATATCCGGCATTATGCACAGATCGTGCGTGATCGCAGCATATTGCGCAAGCTGATTACCACGTCAGACGAGATTGCGGGGACGGCTTTCAATCCGAAGGGAAAAGAGGTCAAGAAAATACTGGATGAGGCGGAAGCCAAGATTTTTTCGATTGCCGAAGATGGCTCACGCGGTACACAGGGATTTCAGGAAATCCGGCCTTTGCTGACGCAGGTCGTCGAACGGGTGGATGAGCTTTACAATCGGGAAAATAAAAATGAAGTGACAGGTATTCCCACCGGTTTTCTTGACCTGGATAAAATGACGTCAGGGTTGCAAGCCGGTGATCTTGTTATCGTGGCGGGACGTCCGTCCATGGGAAAGACCGCGTTTTCTGTCAACATCGGGGAGTTTGTTGCTATTGAACACGGGTTGCCTGTCGCCATATTTTCCATGGAAATGAGTGGCGCCCAGTTGGCCCAGCGTATGATTGGTTCTGTTGGCAGGCTGGATCAGCAGCGATTAAGAACCGGTCAACTGACAGAAGATGACTGGCCGCGCCTGACATATGCGATTCAGAAAATGAACGAAGCCCAGATTTTCATTGATGAAACCCCGGCATTATCCAGTGACGCGCTGCGCTCCAATGCGCGTCGCCTTGCCAGGCAGTGTGGCAAGCTGGGACTGATTATTGTGGATTATCTGCAGTTGATGTCACCCAATTCGGCAGGGGAAAACCGCTCAACAGAGATTGGTGAAATCTCGCGCGGATTAAAAGCCCTGGCCAAGGAACTGGCTTGCCCGGTTATTGCACTTTCCCAGCTCAACCGTTCGGTTGAGCAAAGAACAAACCGGCGCCCCCTGATGTCCGATTTACGTGAATCCGGTTCCATTGAGCAGGACGCGGATCTGATTCTGTTTATTTACCGGGATGAAGTATATAACCCTGATTCACCGGATAAAGGATCTGCTGAAATCATTATTGCCAAGCAGCGTAATGGTCCAATCGGGGATGTCAGGTTAACGTTTATTGGACAACATACCAAATTTGAAAACCATTCCGGCTCGCAGGGCATGTATGATCATTAGTTTTGCTGCCGGCCTGGACCAGATTAACTGAATAACTGAAAGCGAAAGAGACTTATGTTTGGACGTTTTATGCCTACGGACGGGAAATTTTTTGACCTGTTCAACCAGCATGCAGAACTGTGTGTAAAAGGGGCGCGGGAACTGGTTGCGCTGATGACGCAATTTGACAATCTGGAAAGACGCCTGCATGCCATTGAGGCGATTGAAAAGCAGGCCGACAAGGTGACCTACATGACGGTAGGCAACCTGCACAAGACGTTTATTACGCCGCTTGACCGGGACGATATCCACCGGCTGATTACCAAGATGGATGATGTCCTGGACATGATGGAAGATGCGGCCCAAACCGTTTCGCTTTACGATGTTCAGGTCATTACACCTGAAGCCCAGCGCCTTGCCGAGCTTTGCTTAGGCTGCACAGAAAAGATCCAGGAAGCAGTATCGCTCCTGCACAACATGAACAATTCACGGCAGATACTGGAAATATGTGAAGAGGTGGATCGTCTGGAGTCGGATGCGGATCATGTGATGCATGCCGCGTTATCCAAACTCTTCAGGGATGAACCGGATGTCCGCAACCTGATCAAGTTAAAAGCCATGTATGAATTTCTCGAGCAGGTGACGGATCTTTGTGAAGATGTCGCCAATATTATCGAGGGCATCGTTGTGGAAAACGCATGAGTGTGAAAACAGGATGCCGGGCCAATCGGACATCTCATAAACTGCCTCATTTATCTTATTTCTTTGACTGACTGAAGCTCATGCCAACTTATCAATTCAGCATCTATATTCTGGTTTTCCTTGTTGGACTGGCACTTGTTTTTGACTTCATGAATGGTTTTCATGATGCGGCCAATGCGATTGCAACAGTCGTCTCCACCGGCGTTCTCAAGCCGCATACTGCTGTTGCGATGGCAGCCATGTCCAACTGCGTCGCGATTTTTGTCTTTGATCTGCATGTGGCGGCAACGGTCGGGAAGGGAACGGTTGATCCTGCCATTATTGATCATTATGTCGTTTTCGGCGCCCTTGTCGGCGCCATCGCCTGGAACGTTATCACCTGGTACTACGGTATCCCGTCCTCTTCTTCTCATGCATTGATTGGTGGGCTTGTCGGGGCCGCAATCGCCAAAGCCGGGTCCGGTTCGCTGATTGCCTCCGGGCTGTTTAAAACCATCGCGTTTATCGTGATCTCTCCTTTTCTCGGGTTCATGCTCGGCTCGCTCATGATGCTTCTGGTGTCGTGGATTTTTGTCAATTCCCAGTCCGGAAAGGTCGACAAGTGGTTCAGGCGATTGCAACTGGTGTCGGCTTCTTTATACAGTCTCGGCCATGGCGGCAATGATGCCCAGAAAACCATGGGTATCATCTGGATGCTTCTGATTGCGGCAGGTGCAACGGGAACCGAGGAGCGATTGCCGTTATGGGTCGTGATCAGCTGTTATGCCGCCATTGGCGGGGGCACGCTTTTTGGCGGATGGCGTATCGTCAAGACCATGGGGCAGAAAATAACGAAGCTCAAACCTGTGGGCGGATTCTGTGCCGAGACAGGGGGGGCAATTACACTCTTTGTTGCGACAGCGCTTGGTATTCCGGTGTCCACAACCCATACCATTACCGGCGCTATTGTTGGTGTCGGGTCATCCAGAAAAATGTCGGCGGTACGGTGGGGGGTTGCCGGTAATATTGTCTGGGCGTGGATCCTGACGATTCCTGCCTCTGCTTTTATTGCGGCTGTTGCGTGGTGGGTGGGGACATTAATTTTTTGATGCCCTGTTGTTTTCCCGCCGGTTGGCAATAATGGAACTGACCAGGGAGGCGATGATAAGCAAGGCGCCCAACAGGCCGGTGACCGCTTCCGGAATATGGGCATTCACACCAAACATCATCAGCATGGCAAGCGCACCAATTGCCCAGAATGCACCGTGTTCCAGGTAACGATACTGGTTTAATGTGCCTCGCTCAACCAGAAGAATGGTGAAGCTTCGGACAAACATCGCACCGGCTCCCAGTCCGAGCGCAATAATGAAAAGATTATTGGTCAGCGCAAAAGCACCCAGTACCCCATCAAATGAAAAACTGGCATCGATCAGTTCAAGGTATAAAAATCCGCCAACCCCCTGTTTGACAACGTGCTGGGCTGTTTCTTCATCCCCCGGACTGAGCAGTGATGCCAGCCCTTTGGTGAGGATAAAGGTAATAACGCCCCACATACCGGCAATAATGAACTCATTGCGTTTTTCCGGCGGCAGGATATAGGAAACGATAATGATAATGATCAGGGCAATTGCTGCTTCTATGGCTTCCATCTGTCCGAGTTTGGTCAGCGGTTTTTCGATGTAATGCAGCCAGTGCTCTGTTTTGTGCCGCGCAACAAAAAAGCTGAAGCACACCATGAGTAAAAATGCGCCGCCAAAGGCCGCCACCTGATGGTGTGCGGAAGTCATGATCCGGGAATATTCGGCGGACTGGTAAATGGCCAGTTCAATGGCATGAATCGGTCCCATATCGCCCACAATACCCACGATGAGAAGCGGGAAGACCAGGCGCATGAGGAAAACGGCAACAATAATGCCCCATAACAGAAAGCGCCTGCGCCAGATGTCATTCCAGTGATTGAGAATACCGGCATTGACAACGGCATTGTCAAATGAGAGGGCAACTTCCAGTGCGGTAAGAAAGACAACCGTCAGTACCGCCCCGACACCGCCCAGGAAGAAAGCGCCGATAACGGCCAAAATACATGCAGCAAACGACCAGGTGAAATAAGAAAGGGTCGATTTCATGCAATGGTTCCTTGTCGTAAAAAGAAGGGGAAGCCGTTATTATTCCAGTAAAACCGCATCGGTCAGAATGGATTATTCGCTTGCACAAGGAGCATGAAAGCGTTGTTTTTTTCAGGTGCCCAGAAAAGATTTTTTGATATACAACGGCATGGTGACATGCGGGATGGCTTTTGTCCTTGATAGAACCCGGCTG
The DNA here is from genome assembly GCF_027118995.1 of Oxalobacter vibrioformis. NCBI lineage: Bacteria > Pseudomonadati > Pseudomonadota > Betaproteobacteria > Burkholderiales > Oxalobacteraceae > Oxalobacter > Oxalobacter vibrioformis. Next base: position 1,038,950 of record NZ_CP098242.1, on the reverse strand, counting down.
ACGACTTTTGAGACCCGTTGCGTGGCCATATCGATGGCGCTGGTAATATCCGCAGCAAAGCCGGTGACGATAATCGGCGATATGCCTGGTAATTTCACATGAATCAGGCAGCGTTTGTCGACACCGCCACGCGAACCATTCAGGTCGGTCAGACGGATGGTGATATCCTGAATACTGTGCTGTGTACGGGTCATCACGCTATTCAAGCGCTTTGTAATATATTCTCTGAGTGATTCACTGGCTTTTATGCCTTTGGCGATGATAGTGGGTGTCATACTTTCTCCTGCGATAACCTATGCTGATATTTTAAAGAATAGCTGCGCATAAAAAAAGAGAAGATAATAGTACGATTACTTCAAAAAAACTGAACAATGAGCAATCCTAATCTTAATTTTCGTCATCTCTATTATTTCTGGGTTGTTGCCAAGGAAGGCGGGATAACCCGGGCAGCACGGCGGCTGGGTGTTGCTGTGCAAACGATCAGCATGCAGTTGTCTCTCCTGGAAAAGGCCGTGGGGAAAACGCTGTTTGCGCCACAGGGACGGCGTATTGTCCTGACAGAGGCGGGGCGTCTGGCACTGGGTTATGCTGACCAGATTTTTATGCTGGGTGAGCAATTGCAGGAAGTGCTTTCCGAAGATGATGTCGGTCAGAACATGCGCCTTACGGTAGGCATTTCAGATTCGCTGCCCAAACTGATTGCCTATCGCCTGCTGGAAGTCGCGCTTCTGATGCCACAGCGTATCCGGATAGCGTGTTATGACGGTGAGTTTGAAGCGTTGCTGGCTGATCTGGCGCTGCACAGGCTGGATGTTGTCCTGACTGACCGTCCTGTAAATCCAGGCACCAGTTTACGGGTATTCAGCCATGCGCTTGGGGATTGCCAGATCAGTTTTTTTGGAACAGAGCCACTTGCACAGGCTTACCGGGAACATTTTCCGGCCAGCCTTAACGGCGCACCGGTCCTGTTGCCAACGCGGAACAATACGTTGCGCGTACGTCTCGACCAGTGGTTCGAGATGAATGGATTACGTCCCAATATCGTGGGTGAGTTTGAGGACAGCGCACTGTTGACAACATTCGGTCGAAGCGGCCTGGGCATGTTTCCTGCGCCAATGGCGCTTGCCGCTGATATCAGGGAGCAATTTAATGCGGTTCCCGTTGGGGAACTGGCGGATGTACGGGAATATTACTATGCAGTTTCTGCAGAATTGAAAATCCGGCATCCGGTTGTCGAAGCCATTTTGTCAGCGCCGCACACGGGTGTGTTTGGTAAGGAGCCTGGAAAAAACGTGTCATGACAGGCGATTTGCCAGGGAAATAAATTGTTCAACCGGTATTTCCTCCGGCCGTTTCCCGGGATCAATGCCAACGTCAACCAGATCGGCTTCAGTAAACAGCGGCGCCAGGGTATTACGCAGGATTTTTCTGCGCTGCGAAAAGGCCTGGGTGACGGTTTTCTCCAGTTTCCGGCTGTCACATGCTGCTGGCTCTACGCGTGGAATCATGCGCACAATCGCCGAATCCACTTTGGGAGGCGGATGAAAGGCTGAAGGAGGAACAATAAAGAGCAACTCCATGTGGTATTGCCATTGCAGCATGACTGATAAGCGGCCGTAGGTTTTGCTTCCCGGTTCCGCTACCATGCGTTCGACCACTTCTTTTTGCAGCATGAAATGCTGGTCTTCAACCCGGGAGGCAAAAGGCACAAGGTGAAAAAGCAGGGGAGTCGAAATGTTGTAAGGGAGATTGCCGACAATGCGCATTTTTTTGTCTGATCCTGATGCGATTTTTTCAAAATCGAACTGCAGGACATCGCCCTGGTGAATGACCAGGGTATCGGGCGATCCCGTTTTTTTCAGCCGTTCAACAAGGTCGCGGTCCAGTTCAATCACATGCAGTAGCGGGAGAAAGCGCGACAATAGGTGGGTCAATGCGCCCAGGCCAGGGCCGATTTCAACCATCAGATCTGTCTTTTTTGGTGCAATGGCTGTGATGATGGCCTCCAGGATGGAGACATCCTGGAGAAAATTCTGACCAAACCGTTTTCTCGGGGTGTGTTTCATTTTTTTCCTATTAAAATCCCTTATCGCGATACCATGTCTGCCGCCAGCCGGATAGCCTCTATCATGCTGCCATCGTCGGCACGTCCCGTTCCCTGCACCGCAATATCCAGCGCGGTGCCATGATCAACCGAGGTGCGGATGACCGGTAGTCCCAGTGTCACATTGACCCCATGGCCAAACGTGGCGTATTTCAGGACAGGAAGTCCCTGGTCGTGGTACATCACAAAAAAACAGTCTGCCTGGTCAAGATAATGGGGTAAAAACAGGGTGTCAGCCGGGAAGGGGCCTTCTATTTTCATGCCCTGTTGCTGGAGAGACTGAATAACGGGGGTGATAATTTCAATTTCCTCCATGCCCAGATAGCCGTTTTCACCAGCATGCGGGTTCAGGCCGCTCACCAGGATGCGAGGCTGGAGAATCCTGAATTTTTCCTGCAATTCCTGATGCAGGATACGAAGTGTCCGCATGAGTGAAGCTTGTGTAATGGCATCAGGGATGTCTTTCAGGGGCAGGTGCGTTGTCGCCAGTGCCACTCGTAATGACCCGGACTTCAGACCGGTCGGGGAGTCAATGTGGCCTGCCAGAAGCATCACAACCTGGTCTGCCTGCAGTTTTTCAGCGAGATATTCTGTATGTCCGGTAAAGGCAATCCCGGCTGCATTGATGGTGCTTTTCTGTACTGGCGCAGTAGCAATGGCATCGAAGTGTTTTTTGATTGTTCCTTCAATGGCAATATCCAGCCAGGAAAGTATTGCCGTGGCGCTTGCCGGGTCAGGATAACCCGGTTTGACAGGCTGTGCGAGAGGGCGGTCTATGATGACAAGCGTCCCTGGGTGGCAAAGCGAGCGGATGTGAGGAATGTCTTCCCTGGTTGCATGATGCAATTTGATTTCCGGATCAATATCCGGCGCAAGCTTTTCCAGCAAAAGCGAGTCACCGATCAGAACCGGATAAACATCATGCCTCAGTTTCCATGCGGCCTTAAGCGCGATTTCAGGCCCGATTCCGGCCGGTTCACCCAGTGTGATGGCAATAACAGGAAGCGGTGACATCAGGAAGTCCTCCGTCATTGTTCTTCAAACCGGTATTCCACATAGGCGCGATCACGAAGCTGGCGCAGCCATTCTTCAGTGGCTTCCTCAATTTTCCGTTCCCGCAGAGCCTGTTTGGCTGCAATGCGTTTTCTTTCCACGGAAGCATCTTCCGTTTTGCGTTCGATCACTTCAATCAGGTGAAAACCAAACTGGGTTTCAATCGGTTCACTGATCTCTCCGGGCTGGAGCGACATGAGTGCTTTTTCAAATTCCGGTACGGTGTCACCTGCGTATATCCAGCCCAGGTCGCCACCCCGGCTGGCTGAGGTGTCATTGGAGTACATGCGTGCCAGTTCCTCAAATGTGGCGGCTTTATTGACCAGGCGTTCCTTGAGCTCAACGAGCTTGCGGCGGGCTTCATCGGCAGATACCAACTGGTTGACCTTGATCAGGATGTGGCGGGCATGAATCTGCTGAACAGCCCCTCCCATGGGCAGTGCTGTGGGGGTGCGGACAGGAGCTGCTGATGCCTGTTGTGCCTGGCGCCTGTCGAGTACTTTCAGGATGTGAAAACCATTGGCGCTTTTCAGAATACCTGTCATTTCGTCTTTTTTCAGATTGGCAACCGCTTCAATAAAGAGGGTGGGCAGACGATCCAGTGCGCGCCATCCCATATCGCCGCCATTCAACCCTTCATCACCATCAGAATAGGTGGCCGCATTTTGCTGGAAGCTGCCACCAGCCTGCAGGCTTTGAAGCACATGCTCAGCCCGGTCACGGCGTCCGGAAATCTGCTCGGGGGACGCGTTTTCGGGAATACGGATCAGGATATGTCCCAGGCGGATTTCCTGTCCTGATTCTGCTGCTTCTGCCGTGATGGGATTGGTTTGCTGAATCCCCAGGAGATGGTCGACTTCCGAGTCGCTGATTTCGATCTTACTGACAACTTCCAGGTCTCTCAAGCGTTGGCGCGCCACGTCATTGCGGATATGTTCACGGAAACCCGCCAGGGATGATCCATCGGCTTGGAGCTGTTTTTCAAACTGTTCCATGCTCATGTGGTTTTGTTCTGCAATCATGGCAACCATAGCGTCAAGTTGCCGGTCATCCACACGAAGTCCGCGCTCTTTTGCCATCTGCAACTGGACGCTTTCCACAATCATGCGTTCCAGCACCTGGCGTTCCAGTTCCGCGCGTGGCGGGTGAATTCCCTGCTGATTCAGGCGTTTTTCAATCACGGTGACACGTTCATCCAGCTCTTTTCTGGTAATGACATCACTGTTAACGACGACAACAATGGAGTCGACTTTCACTTGGGGTGCTGTCTGTGGTGTTGAAATCGGCTGTGCAAGGCAAACAGAAACGGTTGCCAGCAGTGTCATGATGGTCGTCAGAAATGCACGAAGAAAAACCATTCTGGTTGGCAGGACGAAAGCGCGCATAATACTAATACCCTTCACTGAAAATTACTGATAACTCTTTATTCGTCATACGCTGTCAGCGGGCGATAACCCGGAATGCCTTTCCTCAGCACTTCCATGGGGTTTGAGCCAATCTTGGACATGCCCCTCAATTCTAGCTGGAAGAAGAGTGCCGTGTTCGATTCGGAAGACGAGGTTGCATACCGCTGTGCCACAACGCGGCCAATCCAGCAGTCTGCGTTGTATTCGACACCAAATAAACTTTCGATGGTTTTGTTGTCGGGCAGAGAATAACTGACCTGACCGACAGCATACCAGCGTTTGCCCAGTGGCCATTGGCCGGAAATATTGATCTGATCAATGGCGTTACCATATTCATCCGTGGAATTGCGCAGATAGCGGTACTCGGCATTCAATGCCATTTTATCAGCAGGCCGCCACTGTAGACTGTAGTTGGCGCTGTAGGTGCGGCGTGTGCTCTGGTTATACTGCACAGACGTGTCGACAGCCAGTTTTGGCGTCAGCAGGCCGCTGGCCATCAGCAGCAGGTCGGAACGGTTTTCGTTACGCTTCTCGATCGGCGAGTAAAGCGCAACGCGCTGGTCAGAAAAATAATAGCGCTGGCCGATAGTAAAACGCATTCTCTCTGCGCCGGATTGCTCAATATAACGTGAGGTTACGGCCGCGGTCAGATTGTTTGCATCCGCTATCCTGTCTTCACCGACAAACCGGTTTTCTTCAAAGAGCTGGGCATATCCAAAGCTGGGTTCACCTGAGTCGAACACCGGATATTTATTCTGGTTACGGTAAGGTGTGTAGACATAAAACAGCCTGGGCTCCAGTGTCTGCGTCATGTCTGTGCCAAAAAAAGAGGTATCGCGCTCAAAGATCAGGCCGCCATCCAGAGAGAATGTGGGAATGGCTCGCGACATGGTACGGTCCTGGTCAGGGCGGATATATTTATCATCCAGATCGTAGCTGGCATAGTGAACAGACGCTTTTGGGGTCAGGAAAGAGCCACTTGAAACAAGCGGGAAAGCAATTTCCGGTTTGACGACATAGCGCTCACCACGCTGACGGTTCCACAGCTTGTCATCAGAAAGCCAGAAGCGTGTGTATTGAAAGTTGGCAGTAAGATCAAACCCTTTAACATCATAGCCCTGCGCGTTGATATTGACGTAGGGCAGTCTGTCATAGCTGGGAATAATTGGTAGTTCCTTGTCCTGCAGAACCTGGTAGCGACTGGCTCCGGCAGTGATATTCCAGTAAGTATCCGAGTATTGCAGATAGCCATCCTGCAGCAAGAGGCGGTTTCCCCTGACGATCTGGCTGGAAAAGTCATCCGGGTAGTTATCGTCAGAAGCCTTGTTGAAATCCCAGGCATACCGCCAGCCAGGTGCGAAATCATGTTCGTGCTGGGACGAGATGGCATAACGGTCCCGGTGTGCCTCATTGTCACTCGGCAGGTATTCGACGTAGGTTTCCCCCTTGTAGTTCTGCCCCAGGTAACGTCCATTCGCCCCCATCTGGAAGCCGCGTTTCGCGATGTATTTGGGGAAAATGGTCAGATCATAATTAGGCGCCAGATTAAAATAGTATGGGACCATCAGTTCCATGCCACCTTTTGACGTGGCGCCCATGGTCGGCGGTAAAAAGCCGGACTTTCTTTCGCTGCTTAGCGGAAAAGTCAGGGATGTACCGGCCAGAATAGGCACATTCTTGAAATAAAGAACAGGATATCGGGAGGTGCCAATATTTTTTGCGGTATCCAGGTCCAGCGTTTCGGTTGCCAGATACCAGTCAGGATTTTCCCCTTCGCAGGTTGTGTATGTGCCATTGACGATGGTTGTGTTGTATTCATCTTCCAGGTCAATACGTTCCGCTTTGCCCTGACCACCGGCCATATCCATCCGGTATTTTGCCTGAGTGAGTACCCCTTCTCCGGTATCCATGTTGAACTGCATGGATTCAGACCGGTAGCGGTTGCCATATTGGGTGATATCCACATTGCCAATGACTTCAATTTCATTTTCTTCCTGGCGGAAGATGCCGTGGTTGCCGGTGATGCGGGTCTGTCCTTTCTCTATTTCAATCAGATAATCAAGATTCATTTCCCGGTCCGGGCGCCCGGTGATCTGTTCTGCCCACATGATGACTGGCGCATTTTCATCATCTTCCAGAATGGTTTTCTGTTTGCGGGGCGTCTTTTGCGTATCGGCATAAAAATCAAAGGACCGGGTTTTCTGCTGACCATACCTGCGTGGGCCTTTCGCCAGTGTGAGGCTCATTGTGCGCTCATGCTCAAAGAGCGCGTAAGTTTCAGGCACTCTTGACAGTCTTTTTTGCGCATCGCGCTGGTATGTGAGGCTCAAGCCACGATCAGACCTGGGTGCCGTTGCCGATTGATAACCGGCTGGTGTTTTTTCCGGCTCTTTGGCGATAATGGTTTCCCTGCGGTATATGATCGGCTTATCGTCCCTTTCTGGAGGCGTGTCACCACCGCCGGTCTGGTATTGCAGATTGAGTCCGCGATCCAGACGACCAGAAAGGGGGCCTTGCTTTCGCATGGACTGTGCTGGTGAATGATCTTCCTCAGGGTCACGCGATGTCTGGTTGATCTGTGCCCCTGCGGTTATCGGCAAGGTTGAGACAACCAATATCACGGGCAATAACTGATACCAGCGAAAAATGGCAGGGCGAAAGATCATTTAAAGATTGGATATGGATTTACGGCAAATTTCTGGCGAATCAATTATTATATGAGAACTTTATGCTTTAAAACGTAACAGCCCCTTATTTCATGTCATTATCTTCAGGCCCCATGATATCTTCAGATCCCCGTCTGGCCTCACTGCAACAATGGCTGGGTTCGCTTTCCCGGCATGGTGTTGATTCCAGAACCATTCGTCCCGCATCATCTGATGCCAGTTTCAGGCGTTACTTCCGGATTGATTCTCCCACCGGCAGTTACATCATCATGGATGCACCGCCTGAAAAAGAAAATGTTCAGCCATTTATTCATGTCGCGGAAGTTTTCAGGCAATGTGCGGTTTGTGTGCCGGAAATTGTTGAAAAAAATATTGATGAGGGTTTTTTACTGCTTTCTGATCTGGGTAATACAACTTACCTGCAAAAACTCAATGAGAAAAATGCGCATGACATGTACCTGGATGCGATTGATGCATTGGTGCGCATCCAGGCGACAAGCCGCTCGGGTGTCTTGCCTGAGTATGACAGGACATTGCTTTTAAATGAACTGACACTTTTTCCCGAATGGTATGTGAAAAAGCATCTGGGTATTCAGTTGTCAGAAAAACAGGCGGCATCCCTGCAAAAAATATTTGACCTGATTTTAGGCAATAATCTGGCACAGCCGCAGGTCTATGTGCATCGGGATTATCATTCCCGCAATCTGATGGCGCTTGAAACCGGGAATCCGGGGATACTGGATTTTCAGGATGCGGTATTTGGCCCGATTACCTACGATCTGGCATCACTTTTGCGGGATGCTTATATCGTCTGGGATGAAGAGCGCGTGCTGGACTGGGCGATACGGTATTGGGAAAGGGCACGCAAGGCAGGGTTGCCGGTCAATCCGGATATCGACATGTTTTACCGGGATTTTGAATTCATGGGCCTGCAGCGCCATCTGAAGGTGCTCGGGATTTTTGCACGGCTGTATCACCGGGATGGCAAGGCCGCTTACCTGGATGATCTGCCGGTTGTGATGGAATATACTTACAGAGCGGCTTCCCGATATCCCGAACTGGCACCACTTGCGCAGCTTTTGGATCAGCTTTTGCAAAAAGAGACGCAGGTCGGATACACCTTTTAGTTAAACCATGATTCATGCGGCAGGAACCAAAATGAAAGCCATGATATTTGCAGCCGGTCGGGGTGAGCGACTGCGCCCCCTTACTGACACTATCCCGAAACCTTTGCTTGAAGTTCGTGGCAGGCCATTGATCGTCTGGCATATTTTGAATCTGGTCCGTGCCGGTATTACAGATATGGTCATTAATCATGCCTGGCTGAGTAACCGGATTGAAGAAGCGCTGGGTGATGGATCGCGTTTCGGTGCAAACATTATTTACTCGGCAGAAGGGGAGGCGCTTGAGACGGCGGGAGGTGTTGTCAACGCGCGGCATTTGCTGGGAGAGGATCGTTTTGTGGGTATTGCCGCTGATGCCTACTGCCCGCATTTTGACTTTTCCCAAGTCAAAATCGCGCTTGAAGACAATGACGTCTGGGGAAAACCGCATGCTGATGACAAGAAAGATATGGCCTGGCTGTATCTGGTCAAAAAGCCGCCTTATTATGAAAAAGGGGATTTCTCACTGAATCTCTTTTCAGTCAGTAATGAAGGGGAACGGCCTTATACCTTTTCCGGTATTGGTGTTTATCGTATGGCCATGTTTGATGCCATACAGCCGGGTGAGAAAGCACAATTGGGGATGCTGTTAAGAGCGTATGCCGATAAAGGTCTTGTTGGCGGTGAAGTTTACCGGGGTGACTGGACAGATGTGGGCACGGTTGACCGATATGAAATGCTGAATGCGCCACTGTCTTTTGAACGATAAACCGGAAACAACATCATAAAAAAACGCGCCGAAAGGGCGCGTTTTTTTATGATGAGACCTTTAGTCTACCGCCTTGACCATGTCTTCAATCACTTTTTTCGCATCGCCAAAGACCATCATGGTTTTATCCATATAGAAGAGTTCGTTGTCCAGCCCGGCATAACCGACAGCCATGGAGCGTTTGTTGACAATGACTGTTTTGGCGCGCTGTGCTTCGAGAATCGGCATGCCGGCAATGGGTGATTTCGGATCCTTTGCTGCCGGGTTGACCACATCATTGGCGCCAAGAACCAGTGCCACATCAGCCTGCGCGAATTCGCTGTTGATATCTTCCATTTCAAAGACCTGGTCATAGGAGACTTCCGCTTCTGCAAGCAGCACGTTCATATGTCCAGGCATGCGCCCGGCTACCGGATGGATAGCGTATTTGACTGTGACACCGTGCTCGGTCAGCTTATCGGTCAGTTCTTTTAAGGCGTGCTGTGCCCGTGCGACTGCCAGACCATATCCCGGAACAATCAGTACCGTATCGGCATTCATCATCAGAAAAGCCGCATCCTCTGCCGAGCCGGATTTGACATTCCGGGGCGCCTGATCTCCTGCTGCCGCCGCACCCGCATCACCGCCAAATCCGCCCATGATCACATTGATAAAGGAGCGGTTCATGGCTTTACACATGATGTACGAAAGAATCGCGCCGGATGAGCCGACCAGTGAGCCGGCAATAATCAGCATGGCGTTATTCAGGGAAAATCCGATGCCAGCCGCCGCCCAGCCGGAGTAGCTGTTTAACATGGAAACCACAACCGGCATGTCAGCACCACCAATGGGAATGATGATCAGCACCCCCAATATAAAGGCAATGGCGGCCATGATCAGAAAAGGCGTCCAGGCTGGTTCGGCGCCAGGCGCAAAGCAGAACACCAGCCCGAGAGCGATCATGACCAGCGCCAGGATCAGGTTGACGATATGCTGTCCCCTGAAAACAACAGGGGCACCCTGAAACAGGCGGAATTTGTATCCACCTGATAGTTTGCCAAAAGCGATGACAGAACCGGAAAAGGTGATGGCGCCCACAAAAGTGCCGATAAAAAGCTCAAGGCGATTTCCGAAAGGGATGGGTTCCCCCCGTGCCACGATCTGGAAGGCAAACGGTTCGGCAACAGCAGCAATGGCAATAAAAACCGCTGACAGACCAATCAGCGAATGCATGGCTGCAACCAGTTCCGGCATTTTGGTCATTTCCACCCGTTTTGCCATGACGGCACCGATCAGCCCGCCGACAAGAATACCACCGGCAAGCAGGCCATAACCCAGTCCACCGGATCCGGTGTATTCGGATTTGAGCTTGATAATCAGCGCAATCGTGGTGAAGGTGGCAATGGCCATGCCGATCATGCCAAAGACATTACCACGCCGGGCAGTGGAGGGATGGGAAAGGCCTTTTAACGCCTGGATAAAGCAGACAGATGCAACGAGGTAAAGCAAGGTAACGAGATTCATGCTCATTATTTGCTCTCCCCGCTTTTTGCTTTCGGTTCTTTTTTCCTGAACATTTCCAGCATGCGCTGGGTGACCAGAAACCCGCCAAAGACATTAATGGCGGCCAGCACCACAGCCAGTGTCCCCATTACCTGAGCGACAATGCCTTCTGTCAGGGCGGTTGCCAGCATGGCGCCAACAATGACAATGGCAGAAATGGCATTGGTTACGGCCATCAGGGGCGTATGCAGTGCTGGCGTTACTGTCCAGACGACATGGTAGCCAACATAAATGGCCAGAACAAAGATAATGAGATTGATGATGGTGATGCTTACTTCCATAGCGGTAACCCGTTATTCTTTCATACCGGCGATTTTGTTCTTTTCATCAACAAAAACAATTTTCGGCTTGAAGGTTTTGATTTCCTCATCGGTCATGGGACCGTAGGTGCAGATGATGAGTAAATCACCCAGCTCTGCACGACGTGCGGCAGCGCCATTTAAGGAAATTTCACCGGATCCGCGTTCGCCGGGGATCGTGTAGGTTGAAAAACGTTCGCCATTATTGACGTTGTAAAGTTCGATGCGTTCATATTCGAGGATGCCGGCAGCTTCCATCAGATCCTGGTCAATGCCGCACGAACCCTCATAATTGAGGTCGCACTGTGTGACCGAGACGCGATGAATTTTTGAACGGAGCATGATTCGTTGCATTGTTGTTTCTCCTATTTGCGAAATACCTCACCGTTGGCACACATGCGTGTGGCGGCAACGATTTCGTCTTCTAGATTAATAGCAAGGTTATTATCCTCATCCAGGATAAGGTTCAGAAAATCGAGCAGATTCCGGGCATAAAGCGCCGAGGCGTCTGCAGCGACAAAGGTGGCAAGGTTGGGAATGCCAATAATATGGACACCGTATCTGGTGACGGTTTTCCCCGGTTCGGAAAGGGTGCAGTTCCCTCCCTGTTCGACAGCCATATCGACAATGACAGAGCCGGGTTTCATGGATTTGACCATGTCGTCTGAAATCAGGATGGGCGCCTTTCTCCCGGGAATAAGCGCAGTAGTAATAATAATGTCAGCCTGTTTGGCCCGTTCATGAACCAGCGCTGCCTGTCGTTTCATCCAGGCTTCTGGCATTGGGCGAGCGTAGCCGCCAGCGCCCTGGGCGATTTCTCTTTCTTCATCGGTTTCATAAGGGACATCGATGAATTTGGCGCCGAGCGATTCCACCTGCTCTTTGACAGGAGGCCGCACATCCGATGCTTCAATGACGGCGCCCAGGCGCTTGGCTGTGGCAATCGCCTGTAATCCGGCCACACCGACGCCCATGATCAAAACGCGTGCCGCTTTCACTGTGCCAGCGGCTGTCATCAGCATCGGCATGAAGCGCTGATAGGTATCTGCCGCCATCACGACGGCTTTATAACCGGCGATGTTGGCCTGGGAGGAGAGGACATCAAGCGATTGGGCGCGCGATATCCTGGGTGCGGCTTCAAGCGAGAAGGCTGTCAGTCCCTGGGCAGCCATTTTCGTGATATTTTCTGCGTCAAAGGGATTGAGCATGCCAATCAGAACCGTGCCGGATTGCATGAGCGGCCGTTCTGTTTCGGTCGGCGCACGGACTTTCAGCACAATATCACTGGCAAAAGCCTCTGCCGCACTGCCCATTCGGGCGCCCGCTTCCTGATAAGCCGTATCAGGTATGCTTGAATTGATGCCTGCGCCCGTTTCGACAATGACCTGATGGTTTTTTGCCAGTAGTTTCCGAATGGTTTCCGGCGTGGCTGCCACACGGGTTTCACCTGCTATTGTCTCGGCGGGGATGCCGATTCTCATATACTTCTCCAAATAACTGAAAGGCTCTTTTTTAAAAAGCCTTTTATAATACACAATTTTTTGGCTGAAAAATCAAATGAATGCGAAAATAACATGCTGTTGAGACCGGAATTTACGCGCAAGGTTGCAGGGCAATCCGCATTTATTCCTCACAGGGATGCCGGCAGGATAAAAAATCCAGTCATATAAAAAAGTTAATAAATCAATACGTTAAAGTAGAGGCGGGACAGGAGCGCCATGTCTGAGATCTGGAGACCCTATATTGTTGTTGCTGCGGTTGTTGAGCGGGATGGCCGTTTTTTGCTCGTGGAAGAACAGGAAGCAAACGGGGTGCTGACGCTTAATCAGCCTGGCGGGCTGCTTGAGGCCGGGGAGTCACTGCAGCAGGCTGTTGTGCGTGAAGCGCTTGAGGAAAGCGCCTATGATTTTCACCCGGACGGTTTTCTGGGGACCTATCATCTGAATTACCGTATGCCGGATGGATCAGACGCCAGTTATATCCGTTTCGCTTTTACCGGAAGTCTGGGGATGTTGCACAACCGCCCGCTTGACCCGGACATCATACGGACAGTGTGGATGACAAGAGATGAGATGGCCGCCTGTCCCCAGCGTCATCGCAGTACGGTAGTGATGCAGTGTATTGACGACTATGTCACAGGACAAAAAGCGCCTTTATCCTATGTGTCACGGTACCAGTTTATTAACAGGGCAGTATCATGAGTCGAAAAAAAATCGTTATTGGCATGTCAGGTGGTGTGGATTCATCGGTTGCCGCCTGGCTGCTCAAGGAACAGGGTTATGACGTTGTCGGTCTTTTCATGAAAAACTGGGAAGATGATGACGATAATGCATTCTGTTCGGCCAGGCAGGATTGGTTGGATGCGGTGACAGTGGCCGATGTCATCGGGATTGATATTGAGGCAGTGAATTTTGCCGCCGAGTACAAGGAACGGGTATTTGCCGAATTTTTGCGGGAATACGAGGCGGGGCGTACGCCTAATCCTGATGTGCTGTGCAATGCTGAAATCAAGTTCAAGGCTTTTCTGGATCACGCCGTCTCACTGGGTGCCGAGCAGATTGCTACCGGGCATTATGCGCGGGTGCGTGAAAATAATGGCTTGTATGAACTGTTGAAAGCAAAAGATGCCAGCAAGGACCAGAGTTATTTTCTGCATCGCCTGAACCAGCAGCAGCTTTCGAAAACACTATTCCCGCTGGGTGAAATTCCGAAAACCGAGGTGCGCCGGATTGCAGAAAAGCTGGGCCTGCACAATGCGAAAAAGAAAGACTCGACCGGCATCTGTTTTATTGGTGAACGCCCTTTTCGTGCTTTCCTGAATCGTTATCTGTCATATGAACCCGGGCCAATCAAAACGCCGGATGGCGAGATCATCGGCGAACATGTCGGCCTGAGTTTTTATACAATCGGGCAGCGTAAAGGCATTGGAATCGGCGGCCTGAAGGCGCACAAGAAGGCCGATGGCACAAGCGATGCCTGGTATGTGGCAAAAAAGGATATTGCGGAAAACGTACTCTATGCCGTGCAGGGGCATGACCATCCCTGGCTGTTGTCTTCCGAGTTGCACGCAGGCCAGTCCAGTTGGATAGCCGGCATGTCACCCGATGAAGGGATGGTGGCAGTCAAGACGCGTTATCGACAACATGATGTGTCCTGTCAGCTCAGCCTGTCGGGCGACACGCAGTTTTCTGCCGGGTTTGAAGCGCCGCAATGGGCAGTGACCCCGGGGCAATCCGCCGTGTTTTACCAGGGCGAGGTTTGTCTGGGGGGTGGAATTATTGAAGGCAGCGTACCGGCATCAATCTGACGGGTTGCTGCTGTTATACCGGTATGGTTTCCTGAAAAGACGCGCGTTCTGACAGGCGTTCAAAAAGTCTGACCAAGTTTTCATAGTCGCTTTGCCAGTCAATTTGATCAAAACGGAAAGACAGCCAGCCCAGCGCACATCCAACAGCGATGTCGGCAAGAGAATAGGTGTTGTCGTGGCACCAGTTTTTTTCACCCAACTGCTGCGACATGGCTTTCAGCCCAGAGTGAACCTTGCCCAGTTGATGCTGGACCCATGCCGCACTTTGCTGTTCCTTCGGCCGTTTGGTTTCTTCCAGTCTTGCCAGCACAGCAGCATCCATGACGCCATCAGCCAGCGCTTCCCAGCATTTGACGTCAGCCCGTGCTCTTCCGCCGGGAGGGAAAAGTTTGCCAACCGGCGTGATGGTATCCAGGTATTCCACAATGACACTGGAGTCGTACAGTATTTTGCCGTCCTCCATAACCAGGCAGGGAACCTTGCCCAGCGGATTGAATTCACTTAATGTGCTGTCGGATGCACTCAGATCCTCAAGCAGGAAGACATAATCGATTTTTTTCTCGTTCAGAACAACGCGTACTTTTCGAACATAAGGACTGGTTGTTGTGCCAATCAGTTTCATGATAATTTGCGCTTACTCAGGATAAAAACAGGCTGCGATTATAGCATTGTGTTTGCCAAAAGATTTTCTGCCATGACGGGGAGTGCGGTTTTCTTCTAGCGTAATGATAAAATTACCAATTGTTTTCTGCTTACAGATGATTCTTTATTACTTGTGTTTTTTATAATGGAACTTTCCCCCTCTCCCGTTCTTTCTTCGCTTTCCGCACTTTCTCCGCTTGACGGGCGTTATGTCAGCAAAACGGACAACCTGCGTCCCATCCTGTCAGAAGCCGGCTTTATGCACTACCGGGTCAGGGTTGAGGTAATGTGGTTGCAGGCATTGTCACAGGCCGGTTTTGCCGAGATAACGCCTTTTTCCGATAAGGCAAAAGCATTTCTGGATGAACTGGTCAATCGTTTTTCCGTGAATGATGCTGCCCGCATCAAGGAAATTGAGGCGATTACCAACCATGATGTCAAGGCAGTCGAATACTGGCTGAAAGAGTCGCTTGGTCTAGGTCTGCCGCCAGAGTTGGCACAGCTGAACCCACGCGAGGTAAATGTTGATGCGGCGATAACAGCAGAATTGCAGGGAGCGGCGGAATTCATTCATTTTGCCTGCACGTCCGAAGATATCAACAATACCTCCCATGGCATGATGATCAAGGCGGCGAGAGACCAGGTGGTTTTGCCTGCCCTGGACGGGATCATTGACCGGTTGCGCGATCTGGCGCATCGTTATGCGGCGTTGTCGATGCTCTCGCGTACTCACGGGCAAACGGCCAGCCCGACGACACTGGGCAAGGAAATAGCGAATGTTGTTGCAAGATTACAACGCTCCAGAAAAAAAATTACAGTCGTTGAAATCCTGGGGAAAATGAATGGGGCGGTAGGCAATTACAATGCCCACCTGTCGGCATACCCTGATTTTAACTGGGAAAGCTTCGCAAGGGAGGTAGTGGAAAAGCGGCTTGGCCTGACTTTCAGCCAGTACACCATCCAGATAGAGCCGCATGATTACATAGCGGAATTGTTTGATGCTATTGCGCGAACCAATACAATTCTTATAGACTTGAATAGGGATATCTGGAGTTACATTTCTCTGGGCTATTTCAAACAGATAACCAGACCCGGAGAAATCGGTTCCAGCACCATGCCGCACAAGGTGAATCCGATTGATTTTGAAAATTCGGAAGGCAACCTTGGGCTGGCTAATGCGCTGTTGCGGCATATGGCTGAGAAGCTGCCGATTTCACGATGGCAACGTGATCTGACGGACTCAACTGTATTGCGCAATATTGGCATGGCGCTTGGTTATACGGTGCTGGCTTATGACAGTTGTCTGCGCGGGCTGAACAAGCTGGAGGTCAATGCGGAAAAAATTGCCGCAGATCTTCAGGACGCGTGGGAAGTTCTCGCTGAACCGGTGCAGACAGTCATGCGCCGGTATGGCATAGAAAACCCGTATGAGCGTTTGAAAGAACTGACGCGCGGCAGGGGAATTACCAGGCAGGAACTGCATGAATTCATTGCAGGGCTTGAATTGCCTGAAGCGGTAAAAAAAGAACTGATGGCAATGACGCCTGCATCATATACAGGACTTGCCTCAACACTGGCAGAGCAGATTTAGAGTCAACTTGGTTAAGGAAAGGTGGGTTATGAACTTTTTGAAACGCGGCGCCATCGCACTGGTAGCCGGACTGGCATTTTTTGCCGTTCAGGGTACGAGTCATGCGGTTGACCTGACACCGGACAGCGTGTCGCTTGAAGTGGGTATGGGTGAAGATGATCTGGTTGTCACCCGTGTCGGTCTGCAATGGGACTGGAACCAGCACTGGTTCAATTCCAACGGCACAAGCCTTGATGGGTATTTTGACCTGAATGCCGCCTGGTGGCATGCGTCAGACTGGAAAGACAAGGATGAAGACAAGGAAATTGCCGTTGTCGGTCTGACACCGGTTTTCCGCTTCATGAAAACCGACAAAAAAGGTCCATATATTGAAGGTGGTGTTGGTGTCGCTTTCTTCTCAAAGGTATACAACAATGCCGGTAACAACATGGGTATTTCCTTCCAGTTTACCGAACATCTGGGTGTGGGCTATGTCTTTGACAACAATATTGACCTTGGTCTGAGAGTGCAGCACTATTCCAATGCCGGTATTGGTTCTCACAACAGTGGTGAAAACCTGCTGATGTTGAGGGCGGCGTATCGCTGGTAATCCGGTTTTACCGTATTATCCAATAACCTACCTACCATTGTGACGGGCCAGGCTTGACGAAAGAAAATCTGCCGCAGATTTCTTTTTTCGGAACCGGTTTAATGGGATTGCCCATGGCATCCCTGATCAGCCTGGCCGGTTATCCTCTTACTGCCTGGAACCGTACACGCGCAAAAGCCGAACCCCTGCTAGGGGTTGGTGCGCGGATTGCCGATATGCCGGATGCGGCGCGTTCTGCGGATATTGTGATTACCATGCTCGAAGACGGGCCTGTTGTCCTTCAGGTAATCACTTCCATACTTCCCTTGTTGCGGCCTGGCACACTTGTGATTGACATGAGTTCCACCAGGCAGTCCGAAGCCTTGCAAATTCACGATTTGCTTAAAAAACACCATGTTTCCTTTCTGGATGCACCGGTTTCCGGTGGTGTGCTGGGAGCCGAAGCCGGAACGCTGGCTATCATGGCGGGTGGTGCCCTGTCCGATTTTGAGCGAGCCGAGCCGGTATTGAAAATAATGGGGCATCCGACACGGGTCGGGCCTGCCGGGTGCGGGCAGCTCGCCAAGCTGTGCAATCAGTTGATTGTCGGAGGCACCATCAGTATTGTTGCAGAGGCGTTACTCCTGGCGCAGGCCGGGGGGGCTGACCCGGCAGCTGTAAGAGCGGCGATCAGAGGAGGCTTCGCCGAAAGCCGCATCCTTGAGGTTCATGGCCAGCGCATGCTGGATCGTAACTTTGTTCCTGGTGGGCAGGTCAAAAGCCAGGTAAAAGATATGGACAATATCCTCGCCGCAGCAAGGGATGCCGGACTGCGATTACCGGTTACCTCACTGGTTACCGATCTGTATCACCATATTCAGGAGACGTTTGCCAATGCGGATCAGGCGGCAGCGCTGTTGGCACTGGAGGCATTGAACCCGGGCAAGCGTCTGGGTGCATCAGACGATCAGTTCTAGTTCTGAGAAAACAGTGCGTAAAAAAGCCCGGAAAGCAGTCGCTTCCGGGCTTTTCTATTTGATTGCAGCCGCTTATTTTTGAGCAGCGTAAACCTTGAGTGCAGCGGCCTCCGCAGCACCAGCGTTGACAGCATAGCCTTTTCTGGCAAGCACTGAACCTAACGCGGACAGGCACAATATGACACTTTCCTTCTGGGCAGTATAACCCATCAGGCCAACGCGCCAGACTTTACCAGCCAGGGGACCCAGGCCTGCGCCGATTTCCAGATTGAATTCATTTAAGAGTTCCTGCCTGACAGCGGCTTCATCAATACCTTCAGGTATCGTAACCAGATTCATCTGTGGCAGACGGCTTTCTTCCTTGACCACAAATTGCAATCCCAATACATCGAACCCTGCTTTCAGTGCCTGGTGATGCAAGGTATGGCGTGCCCAGGCATTTTCAAGCCCTTCTTCCTTGACCATAACCATTGCTTCATGCAGACCATAAAGCGCATTGACCGGCGCAGTGTGATGGTAAGTGCGGGCCGTATTACCCCAGTAGTTCAGGATCAGATTCAAATCCATGAACCAGCTTTGCACTTTGTCTTTCCGCTTGGTAACGTAGTCAACAGCCCTTTCGGAAAACGTTACCGGGGAAAGGCCTGGCGCGCAGGAAAGACATTTTTGCGTCCCGGAATAAACCGCATCCAGTTCCCATTCATCCACCAGCACCGGACATCCGCCCAGCGAAGTAACCGTATCCACAATGACCATGGCATCATGCTTGTGCGCAATTTGTGCCAGCAGTTTGGCATCTGATTCACAGCCGGTCGAGGTTTCAGCATGAACAAAAGCGACGATCCTGGCATCAGGATTTTTCTTCAGCGCATCTTCCACCTTGTTCGGGTCGACCGGCTCACCCCAGGTGTCATCAATGATGACAGGGATGCCGCGAGAACGCTCAACGTTTTCGATCATACGGCCACCAAAGACGCCGTTGCGGCAGACGATGACTTTGTCACCAGGAGAAACCATATTCACAAAACAGTTTTCCATGCCGACAGAACCCGGGCCGGAAATAGGATAAGTCAGCGGGTTTTTGGTTTGAAATCCGTAACGTAACAGGACTTTCAGCTCCTCCATCATGCCGGCAAAAGCCGGATCAAGGTGACCGATGACCGGCAGGCTCATGGCTGACAGTACGCGGGGATTGATGTTAGAAGGGCCTGGTCCCATCAGGGTACGTTGAGGCGGAGTAAATGATGTAATTTTGTCGAGGGATGGCGCTACCATGATTTTTGTCTCTATAAGGGTTGAATTGATTGATCATGCTGTTCAAAGAACAACAGACGGAAATGTCCCAAGGAGTTATTTTCCCTCATTTTTGAGGCTTTGGGTAAATTATTAACCCCTGTTGTGCCTTATTCACAACAGGGGCAAAAATCCTTTTTGTCAGCGTTAGTGTGCTGAAGAAGGGTTTTCACCCTCAAGGCGAACGCGTCCTTTTTCTTCATCCATGGTTTTGGCCAGCAACTTGACCAGTGCATAAACGGTATTGATGTGAGGAGTGGCGGTATGGGTGATTCTCCCCAGCTCCACAACCGAGCCCACCAATGCATCAATTTCCGGCTCACGTCCGGCCTCCACGTCCTGCAGCATGGAGGTTTTGTGCTTGCCGACTTTTTCAGCACCCTGAATGCGTTTTTCAAGCGGCACACGGAATTCAATGCCGAGTTTATTGGCAATACGCTGTGCTTCGATCATCATGTCGCCAGCGAGTTCCCGTGTCAGCGGGTACTGGCAGATGTCCACGAGCGTGGAATGAGCCAGTGAACTGATGGGATTGAAAGTCAGGTTGCCCCACAGCTTGAGCCAGATTTCAGAACGGATGTTTTCCAGGATCGGCGCCTTGAAACCGGCCTTGATAAAGGAGTCAGCAACTTTTTGAACCCGCTCCGTAACAGTACCATCCAATTCGCCAACGGGGAAACGATCACCTTCAATATGCCGGATGACACCAGGCGCAATCAGTTCAGAAGCAGGGTAGACAACACAGCCCAGCACCCGGTCAGCCGGAATCTTGGCCGAGATCTGGCCTGTCGGGTCAACACTTTGAATACGGGCGCCTTCATAGGGGCCGCCGTGCTTGTGAAAATACCAGTAAGGGATACCGTTTTGCATGGTGACAACGACGGTGTCAGGCCCAAAAAGTTTGGGCACATCGTTCACAACAGACTCAACCTGATGGGCTTTCATGGCCAGGATGACAACATCCACCGGCCCTACCTCATCATAGTCGTTTGTGGCTTTTACGTCTTTTGCGACAAGCTCGGTGCCATCATTCATGATGAGCTTTACGCCATTTTTCCTGATGGTATCGAGGTTGGCCCCCCGTACGATGAAGGTGACATCCTCTCCAGCCAAAGCCAGCTTGACGCCTACATAGCCTCCAATCGCACCAGCACCAATAATCGCATATTTCATTTTTTATCCTCTTGAGTGTATTTCCGGCGACTTAAATGAGGGTTTGATCATTTCCTTTCCGGTACCTTTTGAGTCCGGCTTGCCGCTCTTTTTATTGCGTTTTTCGTTTTTTATTTCCTTTTTGGTGTATTTCCTATCCTTTTCAGGATAAACCATTTTCTCCCATGCTTACGGCCCTGCAGGCAATAAAACTTCAACTCGTTGCCTAAAAACGACACATTAGAGGAATGGCCTGCTGAAAACAGTTTTCTGGTTCCAGCCTTCGCTTTCTTAATTCTTAAAAACAGCCGAGAACAACTCATCAGCATGTGCTTTGAGCATGCTGATGAGTTATCTTAAACTTTGATTAAAATGCATGAAAACTATAGTTTACACAATTTCTCTAGAACAAGCCGACAATTCTTCCTTCGGAATCCACATCAATCATGTTGGATGATGGTACTCTCGGCAGCCCGGGCATTGTCATGATGGCATCGCCGCATACCATCACGATAAATTCCGCACCGGCGGCAAGCTGGACGTCACGAATGGCAACAGAGTGGCCTGTTGGGGCACCACGCAGGGCTGGATCAGTTGAGAAAGAGTATTGGGTTTTTGCAACACAGATCGGGTAGGAGCCATATCCATCATCTTCCAGCTTTCTGATCTGGGCGCGAACCCTGCTGTCGGCCATAATGTCCCGTGCGCCATACAGCTTGGTGGCAATGGCCGTCATCTTGTTCCACAGCGAGTCATTTTCTTCGTAGACAAATTTGAAGTTCGATGGCGTGGTTTCAACCATGTTGATAACCGCATGGGCCAGTTCTTCGCCGCCTTTTCCGCCTTCTGCCCAGTGCCGGGAGACGACAACCGGCGCGCCCTGGGTTGCCATTTTGTCCTGGAGAAGCTTGATTTCCGCATCCGTATCCAGCGTAAAGTGGTTGATTGCCACAATACAGGGCAGGCCATAATGATTGCGGATGTTGTTAACGTGGCGTTCCAGATTGGCAATGCCTTTTTCAAGGGCTGACAGATTTTCCTGGTTAAGGTCGGGCAATTCCACACCACCATGATATTTCAGTGCGCGGACGGTCGCTACGACAACGGCGCAATCCGGTTTGAAGCCGGATTTGCGGCAAACAATGTCAACAAATTTTTCTGCGCCCAGATCAGCGCCGAAACCGGCTTCGGTGACGACATAATCAGAAAGTTTGAGGGCCGCTGAGGTGGCGATAACCGAATTGGTACCTGTTGCGATATTGGCAAACGGGCCGCCATGAATAAAGGCGGGATTGTTTTCCAGGGTTTGTACCATGTTGGGCTTGATGGCATCTTTCAGAAGGGCAGCCATGGCACCATGTGCTTTCAGATCGCTCGCCAGGACAGGGCGAAGGTCGCGGGTATAGCCAATGACAATACGGCCCAGGCGGTCTTTCAGGTCTTCCAGTCCGGTTGCCAGGCAGAAAATAGCCATGACTTCAGAAGCAACAGCAATATCAAATCCGTCAGAACGGGGGAAACCATTGCCGGGTCCACCGAGACCAACCGTGACATCACGCAGTGCACGGTCATTCATGTCAACCACACGCTTCCACACGATACGGCGGGCGTCAATGCCGAGTTCGTTGCCATGGTGAATGTGGTTGTCGATCAGTGCGGCGAGCAGATTGTTGGCCAGGCTGACCGCACTGATGTCGCCAGTGAAATGCAGGTTGATGTCTTCCATCGGGACAACCTGTGCGTATCCACCGCCGGCCGCTCCCCCTTTCATGCCAAAGACAGGGCCCATTGAAGGCTCGCGCAGGCAGATCATGGATTTTTTGCCGATACGGTTTAATGCGTCGCCAAGGCCGATGGTTGTTGTTGTCTTGCCTTCGCCGGCAGGGGTGGGGTTGATTGCGGTTACCAGGATCAGCTTGCCATTGGGCCTGTCTTTCAGGGTTTCCAGAAACTCCAGAGAAATTTTTGCCTTGTAGTAGCCATACGGCTCCATGTACTCTTCATCAATATCGAAACGCTGTGCAACCTGGCCGATGCGCAGCATCTTCGCTCTTTGAGCAATTGCAATATCTGTTGTCATTCTGGGATCTCTCTTTCACTGGAAGTTGCATTAATTTCAGGTTTATCTTCCATTGTAGATGATCCAAACAGTGCTTCGCAACAAAAACTGCCCGCAGTTTTTTTCTGTTTTCGGTGCAAGAAAAAATTGTTTTTCCGTTCAAGGCGGTATGGCGCTTTTATCAAATAAAGTATCAGCTTGGCATGAGGGCGCCATTTTTATGCCGCGCTGAATATCGGGATACGATTACAATACGATATGCGGGAAAATGCCCTGAATCTGTTTTTTTGACCTTTTATTGATTGAAACAATATGCTGGATAATCTGACACAACGGCTGGCCAAAGTGGTTAAAACGATGCGCGGAGAGGCGCGTCTGACAGAGGCCAATACAACAGAGATGTTGCGGGAAATACGTCTTGCCCTGCTGGAGGCCGATGTGGCTTTGCCCGTCGTGCGCGATTTCATCAGCCGCGTGCGGGAAAAGGCGATGGGTGAAGACGTGATTGGTTCGCTCACACCGGGGCAGGCACTGGTTGGTGTGGTTCAGCAGGAACTGGCCGATATCATGGGAGCTGACCTGGGCAAGGAGGCAACCCGGCTGAATTTTGCCACCCAGCCTCCGGCGGTCATTCTGATGGCCGGTTTGCAGGGGGTGGGTAAAACAACAACGGTTGGCAAACTGGCGCGATACCTCACAGGGGAAACCAGGAAAAAGGTGCTGACCGTTTCTACCGACGTCTACCGGCCGGCGGCAATCAAGCAGCTTGAAACCGTGTCGCAGCAGGCCGGGGTGGATTTTTATGCGTCGGAATCATCGGCAAAGCCGGTTGAGATAGCAAAAGCGGCGCTTGACCATGCCCGGCGCCATTACCATGATGTGCTGATCATTGATACGGCCGGCCGACTGGGTATTGACGAAGAAATGATGCAGGAAATTGCCGCCCTGCATGAAGCGGTAACTCCTATAGAAACGCTCTTTGTTGTGGATGCGATGCTGGGACAGGATGCGGTCAATGTTGCCCGTACCTTTAATGAGGCGCTGCCGCTGACAGGTATTGTGCTGACTAAGCTCGATGGTGATGCGCGGGGTGGTGCGGCATTGTCGGTGCGTCACATTACAGGCAAACCGATCAAGTTTGCCGGTGTTTCGGAAAAGCTCGATGGCCTGGAGGTGTTTGATCCTGCCCGAATGGCCAACCGGATTTTGGGTATGGGAGATATTCTTGCGCTTGTTGAAGAGGCCAGGAAAACGGTTGATATTCAGGCCGCACAGGATCTTGAGAAAAAACTCAGAAGCGGGGGGCGTTTTGACCTGAATGATTTCAAGGTGCAGTTGACACAGATGCAGAGTATGGGGGGACTTTCGGGATTTCTCGGAAAAATGCCGGCACAGTTTCAACAGGCAGCGCAACATGCCAATATGGATCAGGCCAACCGGCACGTCCGCCGCATGGAAGGTATTATCAATTCCATGACACCAGCAGAGCGGAGAAGACCCGACATCATCAAGGCGGCAAGAAAAAGGCGTATTGCTGCGGGAGCTGGTGTGCAGGTGCAGGAGGTAAACCGGATGCTTTCCCAGTATGAACAGATGCAGTCCATGATGAAAAAAATGAAAAGTGGCGGCATGATGAAAATGATGAGAAGTATGAAGGGCATGATGCCGGGTATGTAGTGACCATTTCCCAGAGGGATTGATGGTTTTTTTCGTGTAAAAAATAAAAAAATCTTCTATTTTTAAATTTTTTTATCTATGAGAGTGTTGTATAAAAACAGCGTTTTCTCCTCTGAAAACAACGTTTTTTACTGAATATTGACAAATAAACGACAATTTTCCAGGAAAAACGTAAAAAAACTTGCCATACGCCTGATTTACCACCTATATTTCCTCATGCAAGTTCCCTATATGTTTTTGTTTTTATGAGGCGAGAAATGGCTACAACAAAAAAACCTGCAGCAAAAGCACCAGCCAAAAAAGCTGCTCCCGCAAAAAAAGCCGCTCCTGCTAAAAAGGCAGCCGCTCCAGCCAAAAAAGCAGCAGCAAAACCTGCAGCCAAGAAAGCAGCTCCGGCGAAGAAAGCTGCACCAGCTAAAAAGGCAGCTCCAGAAAAGAAAGCAGCGCCTGCTAAGAAAGCAGTTGCAGCCAAGAAGCCGGCAGCAAAACCTGCAGCCAAGAAAGCAGCTCCGGCGAAGAAAGCTGCACCAGCTACGAAAGCTGCACCAGCTAAGAAAGCTGCACCAGCTAAGAAAGCAACTGCAGCCAAGAAGCCAGCAGCAAAACCTGCTGCAAAAGTTGCTGCGAAAAAGCCTGCTGTCAAGAAAGCGGCTGTTAAAAAGCCTGCTGCTAAAAAGAAAGCCCCGGCAAAAAAGCGCACACCTAATGCTGCTTTCATGAAGCCGATGACACCATCCGCTGCACTGGGTGCCGTGATTGGTTCCAATCCACTGCCACGCACAGAAGTGACGAAGAACGTGTGGGACTATATCAAGAAAAACAATCTGCAAGACAAGAACAATCGTCGCATGATCAATGCAGATGACAAACTGAAACCTGTTTTTGGCGGTAAAAAACAGGTTTCCATGTTTGAAATGACCAAGCTGGTTTCAGGCCATCTGAAATAATCAGCGGAGCAGATAGTGGGGCATCCTGCTGATGCCCGCTTTCTCGCCAACAATCTGTTCTCACCTTAGCCTGTAACTTTACAGACTAAGGGTGTTTTTTTTCCTCATTTTCTGCGCCTGGTATTATCAGGCCTGTCTATTCATTTTCAGGTGACATTATGTCGTTGACACAAAAACTTTTCAGTGATGTTCAGCCGTTACTGCGTACGATTTGCGATCATCCCTTCAATACTGCTTTATGCAATGGCACCCTGGCCAGGGATAAATTTATTTATTACATGCAGCAGGACAGTCTTTACCTGATTGATTATGCGCGTGCGCTTGCGATGGTTGGCGCACGTTTTACGACGGAAAAGGATGTCGCCCTGCTGCTGGATTTTTCCCAGGGAGCATTGATTGCAGAAAGGGGATTGCATGAGCATTATTTCCAGTTTTTTGAGGTCACGCCGACAATGAAGAAAGGGCCGGCGTGCATGATGTATACCTCTTATCTGGTTGAGCGTGCCGCTACGGCCAATCTGGGAGAGGCTTTTGCGGCAATTTTGCCATGTTTCTGGATTTATAACGAGGTCGGCAAGGATATCGTCAAGCGGAGTCAGTCTCCCAATCCTTATGAAAAGTGGATTGAGGTTTATTCCGGTGATGAGTTTACCGAGGCAGTGAATCAGGCGGTTGCACTGACAGACAGGCTGGCTGAAGAGTCTGGTCGCGCAGAGCGTGAAAAAATGACAGAAGCCTTCATGATTTCCAGCAAGATGGAGTATTGCTTCTGGGATGACGCTGAACATCGTCGCCAATGGCCGGTATAAACTGATCGGCTTTCCCGGATGGAAAAAAGGCATTTCATCTCTGAAATGCCTTTTTTATTTTGCACGGCTGATATGTGCGTATGGATTACATTGCCAGTTTCTTCTGTATGAAATCCATGATTTCAGCCTGGGGAACTGTGGTGGCCGCGTCATCACGCCTTCCCTGATATTCCAGCATGTTTTCTTTAAGCCCGCGCTCGCCAATCACAACACGATGCGGAACGCCAATCAGTTCCCAGTCGGCAAACATGACACCCGGGCGTTCTCCCCGATCATCCAGAATGGCGTCAATTCCGGCCTCAAGCAATCCGGCCAGCAGGTCATCAGTGGTTTTTCTGACCAGTTCGCTCCGCTCGTAACCCATCGGGCAAAGCACAATATCGAACGGCGCGATGGGCAAAGGCCAGATGATGCCGCGCTCATCGTTGTTCTGTTCGATTGCGGCTCCCATGATCCGGGTGACACCAATGCCATAACATCCCATCTGCATGAATTGGGATTTGCCGTTTTCATCCAGGAAGGTGGCATTCATGTCAGATGAATAATGGGTGCCGAGCTGGAATACATGGCCGACTTCAATGCCGCGTAAAATGGCCAGTGTGCCTTTCCCGTCCGGTGACAGATCACCTTCCACGACATTGCGGAAATCCATGATGACTGGAGGAAGCGGGACATCCCGATCCCAGTTGACACCAGTCAGATGGTGGTCAACTTCATTGGCGCCGCAGATAAAGTCTCCCATGACCGTAACGGTATGATCGGCATAGACCGCAATTCCCGGTTTCTTGTCGAGGCCGACAGGACCCAGATACCCGGATGGGGTGCCAGTGTACTGAACAATTTCATCTTCTGCTGCAAAACGGAACGGGCCAATGATTTTCTGTGTCTTGATTTCATTGAGATCATGATCTCCCCGCAGGAGAATGACCGCAAAGCGATCCGGTGCATCCTCTGCTGCATCCAGACGAATGGCGGCAATGACCTTGACGGATTTTTCGAGCGGCATATTCAGGAAAGCGGTGACATCCTCACAGGATTTTTTTCCTGGGGTGAGCACTTTTTGCATGGCCTCAGCCGGGGCTGGGCGCACGTCTGAAGGCGGCAGTGATTCAGCTGCCTCCATGTTGGCGGCATAATCCGATGTCGGACAATAGACCAGCGCATCTTCGCCTGTTTCGGCAATGACATGAAATTCATGCGAACCGGTTCCCCCGATGGTGCCGTTATCAGCCGCCACCGAACGGAAATGCAATCCGATGCGGGTAAATATCCGGGTGTAGGTGTCAAACATGATCTGGTAGGATTTTTCCATGCCTTCGACATGCCGGTCAAAAGAATAGGCATCTTTCATGGTGAATTCCCGGCCGCGCATCAGGCCGAAGCGGGGACGTCTTTCATCCCGGAATTTTGTCTGGATATGGTAGAAATTGACGGGCATCTGGCGATAGGAATTGATCACGCTTCGGGCAATATCTGTCACCACCTCTTCAGATGTCGGCTGAATGATAAAGTCCCGTCCGTGGCGATCCTTGATGCGCAGCAGTTCGGGGCCATATTTTTCCCAGCGTCCGGTTTCCTGCCAGAGTTCGGCTGGCTGCACGAGTGGCATGAGGAGTTCAACCGCGCCGGAACGGTTCATTTCCTCACGGATGATCTTTTCGATTTTCCTGATAATACGCAAGCCTAACGGCATGTAGGTATAGATGCCGGATCCCAGACGACGTATCATGCCGGTGCGCATCATGAGCTTGTGGCTGATGATTTCTGCATCGGCAGGCGCTTCTTTTAAAGTGCTGATAAAAAATTGTGATGCACGCATGACAGTGAATTCTTTATTCAAGGAGGTTATAATTTGTAAGATTCTAAAGGATTCGCTGGCCGATGCGTTCAGACTTTCCGGAATCAGCAGAAAAATGATGTGTTTTTGCATCAAAAAAGAGCCAAACCGGCTGATCACTGCTGACGGAAGTGGATGCCGGCGGCAAAAAATAAGAGGTCAATATGCTGGACCGTGAAGGTTTTCGTCCTAACGTCGGCATTATTCTGCTTAATGCAAATGACGAAGTCTGGTGGGGGAAGCGCACACGAGAACATTCGTGGCAATTCCCGCAGGGTGGTATCAAGTATGGTGAAACACCCGAGCAGGCCATGTATCGCGAGCTGACCGAAGAAACCGGCTTGAAGCGCGAACATGTCAGGGTTGTTGGTCGCACTCGCGACTGGCTTCGTTATGAGGTGCCGCAAAACTACATCAAGCGGGAGATTCGCGGACATTATCGTGGTCAGAAACAGATCTGGTTTTTGCTGCGGATGGTCGGGCGCGACAGTGATTTCAATCTCCGATCCACCAATACCCCCGAATTTGACGCCTGGCGCTGGCATGAATACTGGATTCCGCTTGATGTGGTGATTGAATTCAAGCGGGATGTGTATTTCAAGGCGTTAAGCGAATTATCCCGTTTCCTGAGTCCATCTCCCTCTCGCGGGGCGCTGGCTTTTCCGACTAAGAAACGGCGCCGCCGCAGGAAAAAATCTGTTGCCTCAGAAAAAATCGGCGATATTCGGTCAAATGATGCTAACGAACGGCAAGTTGAAGCAAAAGAGTGATGCATGAAGAAAAATAATATCCGCGGGCTTAAATTTGGCGTCATTCTGCTTTTTTCCTGTTTTTGCCTGAATGTGCTGGCCCAGCCTGTGCCCATGTCCGGAACGAGATATCACGGTATGGCAGATGACGACGAGGATAAGCCGAAAAAAGAATGGAAGGTTGAGTTTCCTGATTTCCCGAAAGAAGAGAATTTATTGCCGTTTTATGTCAGCCCGATCCAGACGCAGAAGTTTTTCATTGATGAAAAATCGCTGGTGGTTGGCGAAGATGAGGTCCGTTACACCCTTGTTGGCGTCAGTTCTGGAGGTGCAAAAAACATTACGTATGAGGGGTTGAAATGCGATGGCGGCTTTTTCAAACGGTACGCCATGGGAACCTACGATGGCAAGTGGTCGCCTTCCCGCCGGAGTGAATGGACGGATATCCAGTTTCAGTCAGCGAATCGGCCTCAGGCGTCACTGGCACTGGATTATTTCTGCCAGGGCAAGGGAATTGCGGGCACGGTGGATCAGATGATTTTCCGCATTCGCTACAACCGTTCCCTGCAGGGGTCTAAATACGATAATCGTTTCTGATTACAATAAAACCAGATTGTCCCGGTGAATGAGTTCCGGTGCGCCATGATAGCCGAGAATATCGGCGATTTCAGAGGAGTTGTGACGAAGGATGCGTTGTGCATCCGAGCTGGAGTAGTTGCTGAGTCCTCGTGCGATCTCTCGTCCTGATTCATCAAAGCATGCGATGACTTCACCTCGTCTGAAGTCGCCGCGAATTTCCGTTACCCCGATCGGGAGCAGGGATTTGCCATCTTTCAGCACTTTCTGTACCGCGCCGGTATCCAGGAAAACCTTTCCTGCCGTCTGCAGGTGATCGATCATCCATTGCTTTTTTGCCTGCAGATGCCCGGAAGGGGCTTCTAACTGGCTGCCAATCATTTCTCCTGCTGCCAGCCTGACCAGCACATTTTCCAGCTTGCCCCAGGCAATTACGGTGTGCGCACCAGAGCGGGCAGCCCGTTTGGCCGCCAGCACCTTTGTCAGCATGCCGCCACGCCCAATTTCGCTGCCCGCCCCTCCGGCCATTTTTTCCAGTTCGGGATCTCCTGCCCGCGCATAGCGGATCAGTTCAGCTTCCGGATTTTTTCGCGGGTCGGCATTAAAGAGGCCTTCCTGGTCAGTCAGGATAATCAGGGCATGCGCTTCAACCAGATTGGCAACCAGTGCACCCAGCGTGTCGTTGTCGCCAAACTGGATTTCATCTGTTACGACCGTGTCATTTTCATTTATGATGGGGATAACACCCATGTGAAGCAGTTCCAGCAAAGTGGAGCGTGCATTCAGATATCGCTCACGATCAGACAGATCTGCGTGCGTTAAAAGAACCTGGGCTGTGTGGATGTGATACGCCCTGAAGCTGCTTTCATAGATCTGGATCAGTCCCATTTGTCCGACAGCGGCACAGGCCTGCAGTTTGTGAATATCTGCTGGCCGCTTGTCAAAGCCGAGCCTGAGCATACCTTCTGCAATGGCGCCGGAGCTCACCAGAATGATTTCCTTGCCCAATGAACGAAGTTGTGCAATCTGGGCGGCCCAGCGGGCAATGGCAGCATGATCCAGCCCCTTTCCATTATCTGTCAGCAAGGATGAGCCGATCTTGACGATCAGGCGTTTTGCATGGGGGATGACAGATTTCATAGGAGTGCCGGAAAAGGGTTATTCAATAATCTTGAAGCGGGGATCGTCAGAATCGATAGAGTCTATATCACGAATTTCTTCGGGTACAGAAGTTTTTTGTGTACGTTCCAGGGATTGGCGTTCGGCCTCAATATGACGGTAGATCGCTTCCATCAATTCCATGCAGCCAGCCTGTGTTACGGCGGAGATCTGAAAGACAGGGCCTTTCCATTTGAAACGGCGGGTAAAGTCGCGTACGGTTTTGTCACGGCTTTCTTCCGGAATGATATCCAGTTTGTTCAATACCAGCCAGCGTGGCTTTTCAGCGAGTTCCGGGTCATATTTTTCCAGCTCTTTTACCAGTGAGCGGGCATTTTTAACCGGGTCTGCTGTTTCATCAAAAGGAACGATATCAACAATATGCAGCAGCAGGTTGGTTCGTTGCAAATGACGCAAGAACTGGTGACCAAGGCCTGCGCCTTCCGCTGCACCTTCAATTAGCCCGGGGATGTCGGCAATCACAAAGCTTTTTTCTGTGCCGATACGTACCACCCCCAGGTTGGGATGCAGGGTGGTAAAAGGGTAATCGGCGACTTTGGGACGCGCATTGGACACAGCGGAAATCAGCGTGGATTTACCGGCATTGGGCATCCCTAAAAGCCCGACATCAGCCAAAACACTGAGTTCAAGCTGCAAGTCACGTCGCTCGCCGGATTTACCTTCGGTCTTTTGGCGGGGGGCGCGGTTGGTGGAACTTTTGAAATGAATATTGCCCCAGCCGCCTTCTCCGCCCTGAGCAAGCAACTGGCGCTGGCCATTTTCAGTCAGATCAGCCAGGATCTCCCCGGTATTGACGTCCTTGATCATCGTACCAACCGGCATATGCAGAATAATATCGTCGGCACCCTTGCCGTACTGGTCAGAGCCGCGGCCGTTTTCGCCGTTTTTGGCGCGGAAAAGCTTGGTGTAACGAAAATCAATCAGGGTATTGACGTTATTGTCGGCAAGCGCCCATACGCTGCCGCCTTTGCCGCCATCGCCACCGTCAGGACCGCCAAAGGGGCGGTATTTTTCCCGGTTGAACGAAGCAACGCCATTGCCTCCGTTGCCGGCAATCACTTCAATTTTTGCTTCGTCAATAAATTTCATGGCTGTTTTCCTTGAATACGAAAAAAGGCTCCGCTGCGGGCAGAGCCTTCTCCTGTCAAAGCATCGCTATCCGATGCTTTTATCTTGCTGGCTTACGCAGGAACAACCGTTGCGTATTGCCTGTTTTTTTCGCCTTTGACAACAAATTTGACTTTGCCGTCTACCAGTGCGAACAGGGTGTGGTCTTTGCCCATGCCGACATTGTCACCCGGATGTACGGATGTGCCGCGCTGACGGATAATAATGCCGCCTGCGTTGATGGATTGTCCACCATAAACTTTAACGCCCAGGCGTTTTGAGTGTGAATCGCGGCCATTTCTGGTTGTGCCGCCACCTTTTTTGTGTGCCATTTCAAGCTCCTGAATAAATTCGTTTCTAAGTGAACAACCGCTGGTTAGGCGTTGATGGAAACGATTTGCAGTTCGGTGTAGTTTTGACGATGGCCCTGGCGCTTCTGGTAATGCTTGCGACGACGCATCTTGAAAATTGTGACTTTAGGATGACGCCCTTGCGTCACTACCGTAGCTTGAACCGTCGCACCGTCGACCAATGGTGTGCCAAAGCGGATACTTTCGCCTTCACCAACTGCAAGAACCTGATCGATAGTGATTTCGGATCCAATGTCTGCCGGTATCTGTTCTACTTTATATTTTTTGCCGGCAACAACCTTGTATTGTTTGCCGCCGGTTTTTATGACCGCGTACATGGAAACTCCATCTGAATTGTTAAATTGTAAAAAGCCTGAAAAATATCAGGGTGAATCTGGAAAACTGCTGATTATACAGCGAGTTGGAATTCCAGTCAAAGCCTGGTGACAAATTTATTTTCGCGGCGCAAAGGCAATTTTTTGGCCGGCAAAGCGGCTTTGACGATGAATCGGACACGTGTGGGTCTATAATGCCTGTCCATGAACCTGTTGAAAACCCTTTTTACCATCTCTGGCATGACCATGCTTTCGCGTATCACCGGCCTGATACGCGAATTGCTGATTGCGCGTGCTTTTGGTGCATCGGGTTTTACAGATGCATTTTTTGTGGCATTCCGCATTCCCAATCTGTTAAGAAGGCTTTTTGCCGAAGGCGCTTTTTCCCAGGCTTTTGTCCCTATTCTTGCTGAATATACCAACCAGAAGGGAGCCGATGCTACCCGTGAACTGGTAAACAAAGTTGCTTCGGCACTTTTTTGGGCATTGATGATAGTAACGGTGATAGGCGTCATCACTGCCCCGACGGTTGTGTTCCTGATTGCGACAGGATTTGATGATAATCCGGCCGTTTTCCAATCATCGGTTGTCATGACGCGCATCATGTTTCCGTACATCCTGTTCATGTCACTGGTTGCGCTGGCAGGCGGCATTTTGAATACCTGGCGTGAATTCCGGATACCGGCTTTTACCCCGGTTCTTTTGAATGTGTCTTTTATTGTTGCGTCGCTTTTTGTTGCGCCGCATATGGACCAGCCGGTTTATGCACTGGCTTTTGCGGTTTTTGTCGGCGGGTTGCTCCAGTTGCTTATCCAGATTCCGGCGCTGAAGAAAATCAATATGCTTCCCCGGATTTCTTTCCGGGTTTTTGCCGTCTTTCGCAATGAAGGCGTCAGAAGAGTCATCAGCCAGATGATTCCGGCCACATTTGCGGTATCGGTGGCGCAGATCAGCCTGATGATCAATACCAATATCGCCTCCCATCTGCCCAATGGCAGCGTTTCCTGGCTTTCCTATGCGGACAGGCTGATGGAATTTCCCAACGCACTGTTGGGTGTCGCACTGGGGACGATCCTCTTGCCGAGCCTTTCGCGGGCCCACGCAAAACAGGATACGGAAGAGTATTCCGCCCTGCTGGATTGGGGGTTAAGGCTGACATTTCTTCTTGCCATGCCGGCCGCTGTTTTTCTGATGACCCTGCCGGAGCCTTTTACGACCACGCTTTTTCATTACGGCAAATTCAATGTGCAGGATGTCTCCATGACATCCAACGCGCTTGTGGCCTATGGGGTGGGACTCATCGGGCTGATTCTGGTCAGAATTCTGGCTCCCGGATTTTATGCCAAGCAGGATATCAGGACGCCGGTCAAAATTGCCGTTGTGGTCCTGATTATTACGCAGCTCATGAACCTGGTCTTTGTGCCCTGGATTGCGCATGCCGGCCTGGCACTGGCCATCGGGTTGGGCGCCTGTGTCAATGCCGTTTGCCTGTACATCGGGTTAAGGCGGCGCGGCATTTATACCCCGGTGGCCGGCTGGCTGATGTTTCTGACCAAGCTGGCAGGCGCGTTATTTTTGCTGGCGGGTGTCGCACTCTGGGCCGCTTCTTACTTTGACTGGACCGGCATGCAGTCGACACCGTTATATCGGGCAGGAGTGCTTGCCGGTGTGATGACGCTGTGCGGGGTGGTTTATTTCGGCGCGCTTTTGGCCATGGGTTTCAGGCCGCGTGACTTTAAACGCATTGCGTCGTAATCCCCGCACTATTCCTTGAGGCTTGCCTCAATGGCTTCCCAACGCGTCATGCAGGCCATCAGCTCATCCTCAATTTCCGTAAAACGCTGATTGAGCTGTACACTTTCCTCCCTGTCGTTTTTATACAGATCCGGATCTGAGAGTCTGACAGCAATTGCCTGCTGTTCTTCTTCCAGCGCCGCGATCCGGTCGGGGAGTTCATCCAGTTCCCGCTGATCCTTGTAACTCAGTTTTTTACGTCGTGCAGGAGCCGATGGGTCTTTTTTGGGAGAAGATGGCTGGCTTTTTGTGGATGTCCTGTTGTCAACAGACGTATCGGGTTTGGGGCGCATCCGTTCCCAATCGCTGTATCCGCCCGGGTATTCCCGCCAGATGCCATTGCCTTCAGCTGCAATCACCTGAGTGACCACATTATCAATGAAGGTGCGGTCATGGCTGACCAGAAAAACCGTGCCATTGTAATCCTGCAGGAGTTCTTCCAGCAGCTCCAGCGTATCAATATCCAGATCATTGGTCGGCTCGTCCAGTACCAGCACATTGGCCGGGCGGGCAAAGAGCCGGGCCAAGAGCAGGCGGTTTCGCTCTCCGCCGGAAAGCGACTTGACCGGTGAACGGGCACGTTCCGGTGTGAAAAGGAAATCACCCAGATAGCTCATGACATGCTTTTTCTGGCCCCCGATTTCAATCCATTCACTGCCGGGCGATATGGTATCGACGAGACTGGCTTCATCGTTTAACTGCGCCCGCATCTGGTCAAAATACGCGATCTGCAGATTGGCCCCTTGCCGGATACTGCCCTCATCAGGGGCTTCTTCCCCTAAGATCATGCGTAACAGTGTCGTTTTTCCCACGCCATTGGGCCCGATCAGTCCGACCTTGTCGCCACGAAGGATTGTGTCTGAAAAATCACGAACAATCACTTTGTCACCGTAGCTTTTGGCAATATGCTCCAGTTCGGCAACCATTCTTCCGGAACGCTCACCGGCTGACACATCCATGCGTACCTGTCCCTGCTGGTCGCGCCGTGCGACACGCGTTGCGCGCAGATCCTGCAATCGCCTGACACGCCCTTCATTCCGGGTTCGTCTGGCCTGAATACCTTTCCTGATCCAGACTTCTTCCTGTGCCAGGAATTTGTCGAATTTGGCATTTTCCACTTCCTCCACGGCCAGTTGTTCGGCTTTTCGGGTTTTGTAAGCGGAAAAGTTGCCCGGATAGGAAAGGAGCCTTCCCCTGTCGAGCTCAATAATACGGGTTGCCACGTTATCGAGAAACTGGCGATCGTGGGTGATAAAAACAATACTTCCCCTGAAGTCATTCAGGAGAGATTCAAGCCACAGGATGGATTCAAAATCGAGATGGTTGGTCGGTTCGTCCAGTAATAAAACATCCGGTGCAGTGACCAGGCCATGTGCCAGCGCGACTCTTTTCTGCATGCCGCCGGAAAGCGTTCCCATGACGTCATTTTTTTCCAGCCCGAGTTGCTGGAGTATGGTTTCAACCTGGTTTTCCAGGTTCCAGGCATTGCTGGCATCCAGCTTTCCCTGGAGCTCATGCATCTTGTCCAGAATGGCGTCGTCATGGCGTTCTCCCAGTTGGGCCGTCAGTGTTTCATATTCGGCCAGCATGGACTGGATATCAGACAGCCCCGAGGCAACCGCTTCAAAAACGGACAGGTCGGGAGAAAACAGGGGCTCCTGTTCAACATAGGCAATTCTCAAACCCTGCTGTACGG
The DNA here is from genome assembly GCF_027118995.1 of Oxalobacter vibrioformis. Taxonomy (NCBI): domain Bacteria; kingdom Pseudomonadati; phylum Pseudomonadota; class Betaproteobacteria; order Burkholderiales; family Oxalobacteraceae; genus Oxalobacter; species Oxalobacter vibrioformis. The sequence goes on along the minus strand of NZ_CP098242.1, from coordinate 1,003,363 downwards.
AAAAAAGCCCATCATCCAGAAGGCTTTTTCCGGCCAAGACCTGGAGCAGGGAGGACTTGCCCGTGCCATTACGGCCGATCAGGCCCACGCGCTCACCAGGCTCAAGCGTGAAATCAGCATGGTCCAGCATGGGAAAGTGGCCGAAAGCCAGTTGGGCATTGGTAAACGAGATGAGCGCCATAAGAGAACAAATAATTCAGGTGGTGGAAATTTCAGGCTATTTTAACAAGTGATCCTGTTTGACACAGTAATCACTTATTCTCCCTCGTCTGAAGCGTTCCGTTGCGGTACAATGACGCCGCAGAGTACAGTCTTAAGGACTCGCCGTAGCACAATGGATAGTGCACACGCCTCCTAAGCGTGGGATGCAGGTTCGATTCCTGCCGGCGAGGCCAGCAGTTTCTTCAATAAAGACCGGCGCTGTTCGTTAACCCGTATAAAACATTGTATTTTAGCGGGTTTTCTGTTTTTATTTGTCCGGTGGCGTTCGTTTACATCCTTTGAGTATAAGGGTAATATTTTGAATAAATTACCCTTATAAAAAATCATTACCCCCAAAAGGATGTGTTGTGGCGAAAATCATCAAGCCCTTATCCCCTATGCAGGTAAAGAATGCAAAGCCTAAGGAGAGGCTGTATAGGATGTTCGATGGAGGCGGTTTGTACCTATCGGTTTATCCTCATGGCAGCAAGCTATGGCATATGAAAATCAGGGGCGCCAACGGTAAAGAGAATGTGCTTTCGTTTGGAAAGTATCCTGATATTTCGCTTGAGCAGGCGAGGCAGCATCGTGAGGAGGTTCGTAAACTGAGAGCAAAGGGCGGTGATCCTGTTGCTGCGAAAAAGGCACAGAAGGCACTCCAAAAGGAACAAGCCGCAAACAGCTTCGAAGTGATTGCTCGTGAGTGGTATGAAAAGCAAAGCAGTGCTTTGGAAGAGAGAACTTTAAAAAACATCTTGAGCCGCCTTGAAAAAGATGTTTTTCCTTGGATTGGAACAAAGCCTATTATTGATATGACTGCGCCTGATTACCTTGCTGTTTTCCGGAAACTGGAAGATAGAGGTATTCTTGAAACTGCCCATCGAGTAAGAGGTATATGTGGTCAAATTCAGCGTTATGCTATAGCGACAGGTAGAGCAACGTATGATCCGATAACAGCTTTACGTGGCGCACTGAAACCGTTCAAAACCAAACATCTTGCGGCTATTACAGAGCCTGAAAAAGTAGGACAGTTATTGCGGATGATTGATGGTTATACAGGCTCATATATTGTTGCTTGTGCTATGAGGATAGCGCCCTATGTTTTTGTCCGTCCTGGCGAATTAAGAAAAGCACTTTGGTCAGACATTGATCTGGGAAGGGCAGAATGGCGCTATATAGCAACAAAAACCAATACGCCTCATATCGTTCCATTATCAAAACAGGCTGTTACGATCTTGCAGGAACTCCATCCTCTGACTGGACATGGCAAATATGTTTTCCCTAGATAGTGTCTACATGAGATATAAGAGATAAAACTCCCTCTGTTTGCCAGATGGCAGATGTTATGAAGCGATGATCATTATAGGAAGACCACCCTTTAACAGGAGATTCCATGAGACCAGCGTACAGACGCCACGACATATCCGACCAGGCCTGGGCTTTACTTGAGCCCCACCTTCCAGGACAGCCTGGTCAATGGGGCAGGATAGCCAAAGATAACCGCACCTTCATTAATGCTGTATTCTGGATATTACGCACAGGCGCCCCCTGGCGTGATCTTTTGCCGGAGTACGGAAAATGGGGGAGCGTTCACCAGCGCTTCATCCGCTGGCGCGACAAGGGCATATGGGAGCGCCTGCTGGAAATCCTGATAGATGAGCCTGATTTTGAATGGCTTCTGATAGATGCAAGTCACATCAAGATTCACCCGCACGCGGCGGGGGCAAGAGGAGGCAACCAGGGCATGGGGCGCACAAAAGGGGGCTCAACTCAAAAATACATCTGGCCGTGGATGCGAATGGTATGCCGGTCAGATGTCTTGTCACATCGGGTACCGTTGCAGATTGTACGCAGGCTTCACGGTTAATGGATGGGATATCCCCTCGCCATCTGGTGGCGGATCGGGGTTATGATTCAAACGCCATTCTTGACCATGCAAAATCCCGCAACATCATACCGGTCATACCCCCGAAAAGAAATCGCAAGGAGAAAAGAAGCTACGATCGGCAGATTTATCAGAAGCGTCACCTGGTGGAAAATGTCTTTCTTTATCTCAAACGCTGGCGGGGTATTGCCACAAGATACGCAAAAAATCTCGCGACATTTGCTGCCGCTGTGCAGGTGCGCTGTATCGCCCTTTGGTTGAATGCGTTAACCATACTCAAGTAGACGCTATCTAGCGAAAGAACGGGAGAGCGCTCAATGAGTGATAACACAATCAATGCCGCTTTTCGGCGTATGGGGATTAGCAAAGATGAAATGACAGCGCATGGCTTTCGAGCTATGGCAAGGACCATTTTAGATGAAATTTTAGGCGAACGGCCAGACTTGATTGAGCATCAGTTGGCACATGTTGTCAAGGACCCTAATGGCCGTGCATATAACCGTACAGCACATTTGCCAGAGCGTAAGAGGATGATGCAACGATGGGCAGATTATCTGGATGAGTTGAAGGTGGAGGGAGGACATGAGCGAAAGAAAACCTAAATTTGATATGCCTGTTGTGCTTTCTGTTGCCGCAGTTGAGCACAAACGTTTACGAAACAAGGAGGAGTATCGAGATACCTCGCTTTCATTTTTTGTAGACTGGGCGGCAGAGAAAAATACTGTTGCAGAAAAAACAGCAAAAAAGATCGTTGACGCTTTAACCATGCTGGATCAGCAGGTACAAAAAGAAGTTGAAGAGGGGTTAATGCATCCCGAGGAAGTTGCGTATAGTTTACGTGAAAGAAAGGCTAAGTTCTTTTATGAGCTAGAGGAGATAAATGGGCTGACGTTGCTGTCTGTTCTCACAAAAGTTACCCCTTTGCTTGCTAGGGAGGCGAGAGCGTTAGCGCTCGAACTTGGTATTGGTCGGCACCAAAAAGATTACGAGAAGGCCAAACGCTATGCTTTTCAGCGGGCTGCTGAAATATGGGGTGCAGACAAATCTAAACGAATTGGTTTTGTGGTTGATGAAATTGAAAATATCTTTCGTATGGACGATGCTACTTGGCCAGCCCATGTGGCCGATTTAAAAAAGGAAACAATAAAGGGGTGGTTGAGAAAGGCTGATAAAGACGGCATGCTAATTATTCCAGAGGCGGCAAGAAGAGGTGGTAGGCCAAAGCGAAGATAAAAACATACATACGCAGCTTATAAATATTTATACGCAGCTTAAGCTAATTTTAAGATTTAGCGCGATACGACAAAGTGTCATTGAATTACTAATTTTTCAGGGGTACTTCTATGACATCTATAAATCAATTGCCAGCGGAAGGCTATGTGCGTCTTTCGCAAATTATTGGTAATCCAAAAGCTAATCCACCAATTCCTGCAATTATTCCCGTCAGTAGTACCTCATGGTGGGAAGGAATTAAAAGTGGAAAATATCCTAAGCCAGTTAAACTTGGCCCTCGCACAACGGCTTGGCGTGTTGAAGATATTCGTGCCCTTATTCAATCAATATAAAGGGTACGGATATGAATACCAAGAAAACACATAATCTCACCCTTTTCTCCAATTTGCCTCAGGAAATTCGCCGCTTACAGCAGTGGTGTCTTGCTGGCCCGGACAAGGCCCCTTATGCGCATAAAAACATTTATGCATCCGTCACAGACCCATCAAACTGGATGGGATTTGAAACAGCTCACGACAAAGCTTTATCAACAGGCTATGGACTCGGCTTTGTCCTTACAGCAAGTGATCCCTACACGTGCATTGACTTGGACGTAAAAGATGCTGAAAACGCACCCGATACTCCTGATGCATGGACAACACCTGAAGAGCTGGAGCGTTATCAAAGAATCATTGATGCCTTTGACAGCTATACAGAAAGATCATTATCAGGAAAAGGATTCCACATTTGGGTTCGCGGCAACATTGGTGCCGGTCGTCGCCGGGATGGTGTTGAGGTTTACTCACAGGAGAGATTCATCATATGTACCGGAAACGTGTATCTCGACAAACCCATCGAAAATCGGCAAGACCTCATAGACATGTTGGTGAGCGAGATTGGACAAAACAAATTTTCACTTTTGGAACTGAAAGAGTTTCCAGAAGAGGAATCGGATGACGCCATTCTGCAAAAATTGCATAAAGCTTCCAATAGTGAAAAATTTGTCCTGCTCTGGGAGGGGGGCTTGCAAAACTTGGACTATCCATCGCAGTCTGAAGCCGACATGGCGCTTATGTCGATGCTTGCTCTTTATTCACCCTCTAATGCACAGTGCCGACGGCTATTTCGTCAGTCTGCCCTCGGTAAAAGAGAAAAAGCGATCAAAGATGATAAATACCTGAACAGGACGCTGCAAGCAATCCGCAGTAGGCGGGAAGAAACAATCAGGCTGGGGAAGGAGTTTGCGAATTCGCCGCGAAACAATACGGGCAATGATTCATGGCCACCCCTGAAGCCAATTGTTTCAAAAACAAAAGGGCTCCCGTATCCTATACATGCATTGCCAAAAAAGATACGTGCTGCCGTTGAAGAGGTTCAGCACTTCACTCAAGCGCCTTTGGCAATGGTTGCATCATCAGCTCTTTCGAGTATTTCTCTTGTCGTTCAGGGGCTTGTTGATGTGCAAAGAGGCAATAAACTTGAAAGCCCCTCAAGCTGCTTTTTCCTGACAATAGCTGAGACAGGAGAAAGAAAGACAACCTGTGATCGTTTTTTCATGAAGGCCATTCGTGAATATGAAAAAGCGCATCATGGAAAAAATGCTACTACTTTAAAGATTCCCCGTTTTATTTATGCAGATATTACGCCCGAGGCATTGGCTCATGAATTGGCCAAGGGCTGGCCGTCAGGAGGAATCATATCATCAGAGGCTGGGGCAATATTTGGCTCTCATGGAATGAACAAGGACAGCATCACTCGCTTCTTGTCTTTGCTGAACCAGCTATGGGATGGCATTCCTTTTTCTATTGATCGTAAAACATCCGATTCCATCATGATTAAAAGCGCCCGATTCAGTATGGGTTTGCAGTGTCAATCTGTTGTTATTCAAAAATTTTTGACGGATTCAGGAATATTAGCGCGTGGCATTGGTTTTCTCGCAAGATTCTTGGTTGCGAAACCTGAATCAACACAGGGTAGCAGACGCTATATCGAACTTCCTGATGAATTTCCTGCGATGGATGTTTTTACTGTTCGCATGACAGAAATACTGAATATGTCGCTTCCGTTTGATGAAAATGGTCTTCTCTTCCCCAAGGCCATTTCACTTTCCACAGAGGCAAAACCTGAATGGATCAAGCTATACAACAAAATAGAGGTGGGGTTGAAAGAGGGGGGTAAATATTCAGAAATTCGCGATGTGGCAAACCGTGTTGCAGAAAATGTGGCGAGAGTCGCAGCGATACTTCATGTTTTCGAATATGGCTTTGATGGAGAGATTAAATTGGTGACCGTTAAACAAGCTGGAATACTTGTTGAGTGGCATCTGTCTGAAGCAAGGCGGCTTTTCTCAGAAGATATGCCCTCGGAAAAACAATCCCAAGCGCTTGTTCTTGAGGAGTGGATTTTGGGGCGTTGTCGGGAAAACGGTACGAATTGCATTCCAATAAAAGATTTGCAGCAGAAAGGCCCTCCTAGTTTAAGGAGGACCGCTGAATACACCGCAGTTATGCAAGAGCTGGAGGCACTTGGGCGAATTCGGCGCATCTCTGATAGTGGAAGGAGCTTTATCGAGCTAAACCCTGAATTGCTGGGCGTATAGGGCCGTTTAACGCAAAAAAATTACAGGTTGCTACCTTTGCTACTGCTAATACGGCTAACGCAGCACAAGTGGTATTAGCAGCATTAGCGCAATAGCCAGTAGCAACTGGCCTGTGCCAGTACGGGCATCCTCACAAATTCAAATATATTTTTCAAATACAGAGCATAAAAATGAGTGAAAACAAGAATAACGAAATCACTGCTGCGAACAGCAATGAAACAGGCGGAAAACTCGTTGTAGGACGTCCTTTTCAGCCAGGTCAAAGTGGCAATCCAAGTGGTCGCCCCAAAAAAACAGGAGAGGAACTTGAACTAATTACGGCGTGTAAGACAAAAGCACCAGTGGCGTTGCAAGTGATGGAAACTCTCATGCTGAATGCCAAAAGTGAACAAGTTCGCTTACAAGCCGCACTGGCTATTCTTGATCGTGGGTATGGGAAACCTGTGCAGTCACATAAATTAACTGAAGTAAGTAAACAGGGCATGGCCCCAGCGCACGTTGTACATATTTATATCCCTGATAATGGGCGAGACTAAGTTTTTTTCATCTACACTTTTGGAATATATATACGTCAGATGCAATATAATTATCAGTCATGGTTTCCATCATATTGGATAACCAAAAAATGCGCCTCATTTATCTAACTTGTTTTATACAAAGTTTATTTCCTTAGAAATTCATCTCCATCAATGAGCCAGCACAGCGGAATGATATCGAATGCCAAGCAACGTACCTCAGGAAGCGATCCTTTAGGGCGTTATTATACAAATAATTTGGCAAGTGAAATTCTAGTTGAACAATTATCTCTCGCTAATCCTACTCGAATTCTAGATTTAGGCTCAGGTGGAGGTGCTTTATCTGTTGCAGCTAGTCAGTTATGGGGTAGTGTTGAAATTGTAACTGTAGACATAGAAGACACAGTAATACCATTTTCGACTTCTAAACAGATGACTCATAGACTTCATTTAAAACATGATGCGTTAGACCCTGAGTTGCCACATCTAATAAAAAAAATGGGGTTGGTTGACGTCGGAGTATGCAATCCTCCTTTTACAAAACCGGACTGGCGAGAAGGATTCGGAAATTTACTTGAGGATGCTGGGTTAAATGATTGTGTTGCTACGCATAAGGATGTTACGTCGGACCTATTATTTTTAGCTCAAAATTTGCGGGTAGTTCGCAACGCTGGTCATATTGGAATTATTGTTCCAGATGGATTAATTACCGGGAAAAGATACAAGAAGCTGAGAAAAAAACTTGTAGAAAGTCATTGCATCAATTCTGTAGTTAAACTTCCAAGGAATGCCTTTGCGAAAACAGATGCGCAAGCTTTTATTCTCACCCTTGTAAAGAATGGAGCTAGTAACGGAAATATAGAGTTAAAGGAGATGTTTTATAACGGGATTGTAAGTGCCCCGATTTATGTTAATCCTGAGGATGCGGTAGAAAGGCTGGACTTTTCTTTTAATCTAATAAAACGAAGCGCTGAACTAGCAGGCCAAACACTAAGCAGCCTTAATCCAAAAATTTACCGTGGAAAAATTTCATCAGCAGAACGACGATTGATGCCCACACCAGCTTTCCATATTAGTGATTTCCCTGAATTTAAATCCGAATCATTCAATATTCCAACAAAATTCAATATTAAAAATTCTCTACTTAACCCCCCATCGTATCTGACTACGGTACCGGGCGATATCTTATTGGCAAGAGTCGGAAGGAATTTGGATAAAAAAATATGTTATGTTCGACAGGGAGAGGCTTTGATTACTGACTGTATTTTTCTTATCCGAGTACAAAAAGAATTTTCTCAAAAGGTTTATCAAGCCTTATCCTCTATTAAGGGGCGACACTGGATACGGTCAGCCGCTCGAGGCGTGAGTGCACTACATATTGCAAAAAGTGACTTGTTAAATTTTCCTCTAGATCTCAATGAATACAAATGACATCGACATAAGGGAGGTCCTTGAACAACGTGCGGATAATCTCTCAATTGACGAGATATTGACTGGCACCTTTCCAGAAGGTGAGTATTTTCAAAATGCTCTTAAGGAGTTGACCAATAATAGTTTGCGATCACTTGTTGGGCCACGGGGGTGTGGTAAAACTCACCTAATGCGATATGCATGGGCAACATGTAAAACAGAAAAAGGGAGGCCATTTGCGATATACGTGTCTTTTAATCGTTATTTCTGGTTAGAGCCCCTACGAGTCAAGCATACAAATGCTGCAGATTTATTTCATACGTGGGTTATCTCTCTCATATTGGCTGGAGCTTACGAATCAGCGCTTGCGTGGGGTATTTCTAGCGAGCAATTAGACTCTTTATATGCAAGATGGGATATATCCAAGGATGCGTTAGTTGATTTATTTGGGAAATTAGAGAGAAATCAAACGCTTACAAAAAAACTCGAAGCGATATCACTAAGCCTTCATATTTCAGTTGCTCAAGCAATAATTGACGAAATTTGTTCATATACAGGTACTCGATTTTCAGTCTTACTGCTGGATGACGCAGCAATGACGCTTACACCTGATAATTTGTTAATCTTTTTAGATATCGTCAGAGCAATTAGGAGTAAGACCATTGCTCCTAAAGTCTCAGTATATCCGGGTACAACAGAATATAGTCCCCGTTTTCATGTGGGGCAAGATTCCCTTGCTATTAACGTTTGGCATCCTGTTGATTCAGATAATTACAGTGAGGTTATGGAGGGCATCGCCTATAAAAGAATTTCAGGATTAGAAAGTATTTCGTCCGATGTCGTTGATCTTTTGAAATATGCTGCTTTTGGCATTCCGCGCGCCTTTTTATCGATGCTATGGGAATATAAAAGAGGAGATTTTCGAACGGTAGGTCAAGCAGTTAACAGCGTTATTCAAAACCATATTTCACAACGCAAAGCAGAGTACTTATCATTATCAAAGAAAGTTCCCAAGTTTGATACGATTATTCGTAAAGGAGAAGCTGTTCTATCAGAGATGATATTACTTGTTCGACGGTCAAATGAAAAAACTCTACCCAGAAGAGAAAAACAGTTAGTCGTTGGTGTTGATATAGAAAAAATGACCCCTCTCGTAGAACGAATGTTTGATTTACTTATTGAGGCAGGTTTGGTTTATCAACAAATACAAACCAGTCATGGTGAACAGCGAGTTTATGCTCGATACATACCGCATATTGCAGCTCTAATTGACGCAAGAGCATTTTCACAAAAACAAAAAGGGAATTCGCCTCGACAAATCGTTGAAGCCCTTCAATTTAAAAATACTAAACATCCCATAAGGACTCGCCTCAAAGAGCTATCAAAAGAAAAAATTAAGGCTCTTCATCTAGATTTGCCAGCATGTGACAAATGCAAAACATCACGGATATCGGATGATCAAAAATTTTGCCACTTTTGTGGTGCGCAGTTGATCACGCCATCTACTTTTGAGTCTTGTTTGCAAACACCAATAAATGAAGTTCCTGATTTAACTAAGTGGCAAAAAAAACAAATTACTGAAACTCTAAGCAGATTTAATACAATAGGAGACTATTTGGCAAAGCAAAACCCTAGCGCAGAACTCTTAACCATTTTTGGAATAGGACCTAAAAGAACAAATAGAATTATAGATGTTTTAAATGATTTTATTGATGAGTTTTTATCCTGAAAAGGTTAATTTCATGTTTAGCTATTCATCTATAACGCAGGCAAAATTATTGCCGACAAAGCTAGAAACACAAAATTTATTTGATTCTGACTATACAGATGAAGGTATTTCACCAATTGACTTGTTTATTAAAAACACAAGGGAAATAAACAAAATATGGATTAACACAGCTGAATTGAGCTCGGAATTCGCATCAATGATTTTGCTGAGTTATGTCTCAGCATTTGAAAGCTATATGAGGGCGATCATTAGAGGCGCAGTAAATATTGATAGAACCTGTCAGAAAATCGTTGCCTCACATCAAGTTTCATTTGCCGCAGCAATTTATCATAAAAACAGTATTCTTCCAGAAGCTCTTTTAGAAGAAATAGCTTTTTCAAATGCTGATAGGGTCAAGTCAAGTTTAAGTACATTTCTAGGAATTCACGTTAAACAAAATGAAATGGTCGAATTCTTTAAAGAATTCGAAAAAATCTGTCAATTAAGGCATTGCTGCACACATCGCTTTGGGAAATTAGGTGCTAAAAATGCTATTAATTTGGGGATTGACATACACAGTGCTGTTTTGGAAAAGCCGTTAAGGCTTACCAAACAAGACTTGGAAAATGCCTTAGACACCATTACGGACTTAGCTAAAGCAATAAATAGTTTGATTTTTGCCAACTTATTAGAAAGAACTGTTTGTCGAAAAAAAACTTCAAAAGCAGATATTGAGTCGGAGATAATTGATTGGAAATGGAATCAAAATATAGATAGGAAGCATTTTAGGCCTTACTATGATTTATTTTCATCGAAATTAGACGCCCAACCAACTCCAAAATTAGGAAAAATTTATGACAGTTTTCGAGGAGGAAATAAAGTAAAAACAACTCTACGCTAGTTTTTATTAGAAAGATGCATTGCTATTGTTGTGAGGCCATACCACTTGGTTGCACGCTTAAAATCAGCGGCTGAAAGCGGAGCATTCGCAACATCGGCTGCCAAAATCTCCAATCCGATGCCCTGCCTTTTCATTTTTGTATACTTGTTATTCACGTGCGGTTAGTTGAAATAAACCTAAACAGCGCTGCCGTGTAATCCATTGCTGCCTGAATTTGCTCTGCAAAACATGACATTGTTACACTGAGGCTAGCTGGCTTGATTGTCAGGGGGAAGCCATCTACCTGTTCCCGAGCAGTCAGATCAGACAAAAGACAAAGCTGCTGCTGAATGGTATAAAGTTCGTTGTGAAGATGGTCTATCGCCTTGTACAGTTCTGCATTTTTGTCCGTCATAGCTTCCCTCGGAATTTAAAGGTATACCTATCTGCTTGCTTCGGTTTTTTAGTGACGTTTCGCACTGCACTTGCCGCTGGTTTTATTCATTTATACCGAACGCAGCTTTTTCATCCGCAACTATTTTAGCTATCATGTCTTTTGGTAGTTTATCAAGCTCATCTTCACAATCACTTAGACTAAGTTGAGTTTTGCATGAGCTATTTTCAGGGATGTGTTTCGTTATTCTATAAAACACCCTAACAGCCATATCAAAATTTTCGTCAGCAGATTTCCCACCTCGAAGAATGCTGACAATGGCTGATTTGATATAGCCCTTCTTATCATTTACATAGGAGTCAATACTCTTGCAGTTATCGAGAGTTACATTACCCATTATGTAGCTCCTAACATCACAGATGAAATGGCAGTTTTGCCCTTTTTTAAATTTTGATAATTCGCCAATGCTCTCTTTTCCAAAATGCGCATGGACATACTGAAACATATTGCTTCCATTTAAGCGAATAACTGGAGTTCCGGTAAAGTCTTTTTCTATGGACTGAATCTTTCCATCGATGATGAAGGTCTTATTTTTATACAATTCATCTGCAGCAACTTCATTGGCATCATATTCTTTGGCAAGTTGTCGGGACGGAATGTTTCCTAGTATTGCAAATATTTTCTGAGCAGATTCTTTTGAAACAGCGGATTTAATACCGCGAAGTGCTCCTTTAAGGTCATCCATGAAAAGCTCTTCTAGTACTCGCATACTAAGCTCATCCAGCTTATTTACTGCGGCAGCTTTTTTTTCGACATTATCACTGCTACATGACAGAAGAACAAAAAGCATTCCTGTCAGTAATATTGTTTTTTTTATCATGTTGATTCCTTTTAGTGATCTTTGACTTTGAGATTGACTTCCCGCCTATCGGGAAAAACAGACAAAATTCGCCAAATCACTTTTGCTTGATCCTGGTACCAGATCAAACCATTCCGTAGGCTGTCGCTTGATAGAGTCAGGGGATCGTTCGCTATAGCCAATTACCCGCATTTTCATTG